>CAYPSF010000147.1:0-11621 GCA_964413165.1 uncultured Bifidobacteriaceae bacterium | reverse complement strand
TCTGGCTGTGAAACGGCCCGCTCCCGGACGTGCCGCCAAACGGCAGCCGCACGGTGATGGGACAAGGCACATTCGTCCGCCAGAAAAGCGTCGCCGCCTGGTTGACAATCTGGTTGAAACCGACCGTGGAAAAATCCGCGAACTGCATTTCGATGATCGGCCGCATCCCTTCAATCGCCGCGCCCACGGCCAGCCCCATCATCGCATCCTCGCTGATGGGTGAATCGATCACGCGCCCGGGAAATTCCTTCGCCAGATTTTTGGTGGCCTTGAACGCCCCGCCGAACGCGCCGACGTCCTGCCCGTAAATGAACACCCGCGTATCGTCCCGCAGCGCATGGGCCTGCGCCTCGCGGATGGCTTCCAGGTAGGTGATGCTCATGCCGGGTTCGTATCGATGTGCGTTTCACTCAAATGCCGGGACGAAATGGCCCGCCAGTCTTCGGCAAACGGGTCGGGCACGGGTTCGCGCTGGACCTGGGCGACGGCTCCTTCGATTTCGCGGACGATTTCGCCTCGCTGCGCGGCCAGTTCCGCGGCGTCCGTCCATTTCTGGCGGAGCAAAAATTCCTCGGCCACTTTCAGGCAATCGCGCCCGACCGGCGAATTCTTTAATTTGGGGTCCACGTAATCGGCGGTGTCGTGTTCCCCATGCCCGCAAAGCCGGAGCAGCGTGGCCACAATCATCTGGGGACCGTGACCGGCCCGCGCCCGCGCCACCGCTTCACCCATCACTTTCAGACAGGAGGACAAATCCGTGCCATCCACCGTGTGCGCCTCCACGCCGTAACCCGCCGCCCGGTCCGCCAGGTCGCGGCAGGCAAATTCGCGGTCGTTGGGCGTCGAGTAGGCGTAATGGTTGTTCGCCACGACGAGCACGAGCGGCAATTTTTCAATGGCGGCCTGGTTGAGCGCTTCGTGAAACGCGCCGGTGGCCGTGCCGCCATCGCCGATGCACGTCGCCCCCACCGTGCCGGTGACACCCTTCAGGCGGCGCGCGAACAAGGTGCCGTTGACGACCGAGATCATCGCACCCAGATGGCTGATCATCGGCAGATAACCTTCCCGGGGCCGGCCGCGGTGGACGTTGCCGTCGCGTCCGCGCATCGGGCCCAGGGTGGAACCCAGGTACGTCCGCACCGCATCAATGACCGTTTCGCCAAACGCCAGGCGTCCCGCCGTGTCGCGGATCAGCGGCGCAAATACGTCGCCCTTCCGCAGCGAGAAACCCACGGATACACTCAGGGCTTCCTGCCCGCGGGCAATGAAAACACCGCCATGAATCTTTCCGGCGCGATAGAGACCGGCGAATTTTTCGTCCAGCAATCGCGCCAGCAACATGTAGCGATAGGCGGTGCAATGCGCGTCGCGCACAGTGACCAAGTCGCCCACCGGCTCGGGGTTGAGCACCGTTTGAAGCATGAAACAAAGTTTATCGTCATCAACGCGCGCCAGCAATATTTCTTTCCGGCTCCGGGAAAGGGGGCCGCCGCGGCGGTGCCAGGCTGCTCAAATTTATTTGCGGGGCCAACCAACGCCGGCCGGGTTTAACAGCGGAACCGGTGTCCACGCCGGTCCGGCGCGAGACACCTGAATCGACGATCCCGCGGCATCCGGACGGAGCGCTCCCGGGGTCTTCGATCCGCCACCCGGGACGACCGTGCTTCATCGTCTCAAAATGCAATGCGGGGAAGCCGTCCCCGTACTGTGCCCGGGGGTGAATTCCATGTAAAAATCCATTGGCTAAATGAACAGAATTCTATCTACTGGGGAATGATTCATGCTTTATTTCGTTGAAAATATTGGGTTTGAGCCATCATGAGTCAACCGTCATTCCAAATTTTACTGGTCAGCAACGACCCCAAGCTGCTGGCGGCCTTGTCCAAGGTGTTGCATGCGGACAATGTCACCTTCGCCTTGGAGCGCGGCGCCACCGAGGCGTTGGAGTTCCTCCGCGCCCGGCCGGTGGACCTGGTACTGGTGGATTTGGTGTCGCTGAACGATAACGGCTTTGAACTCCTGCGCCAGCTGCAGGAGCATCCGCTGGCCACTTTCACCCTCGTCATCGGGCTCACCGACGCGGACCGGAAGGCGGACAAATTGCGCGCGTTCGACCTGGGCGTGTGTGATTGCATGGGCCAGCCGTTTGAAGACCTGGTCTTCCGCGCCCAATTGCGCGCCCATTTGGAGACCAAGCGCCGGCATGATGCCCTGGACCGGCACAACTACAATCTGACCGAGGCCCGACAGGCCGCTGAGGCGGCCGTGCGCGCCAAGTCTGAATTCCTCGCGGCGATGAGCCACGAAATTCGCACGCCCATGAACGGCGTCATCGCCATGGTCAGCCTGCTCCTCGAAACTCCGCTTACCGCCGAACAGCGGAGTTACCTTGAAACCATTCACATCAGCAGTGAATCGCTGCTGGCCATCGTCAACGACATCCTGGATTTTTCAAAAATCGAGGCCGGCAAACTCGAACTGGACTCGCGCCCGTTCAACCTCCGCACCGCCATCGAAGACTCGCTCGACCTGCAGGCCGCGCGCGCCTTCGGCAAAAACCTCGACCTGGCGTATCAGATGGATGACGAGATCCCCACCACCGTCGAAGGCGACACCCTGCGGCTGCGGCAGGTGATCGCCAACCTCCTGAGCAATGCCATCAAGTTCACCGAAAGGGGCGACGTCTTCGTCAACGTCAAATTGCTCTCGACCAAACCGGACGAGGCGCAGAACCATTCGCTGCTGCACCTGCATTTTTCCGTGCGCGACACGGGCATCGGCATCCAGCCCGAACGCCTGAACCGGTTGTTCAAGCCCTTCTCGCAGGGGGACGCCTCCACCGCCCGGCACTACGGCGGCACCGGCCTCGGCCTGGCCATCAGCAAACAGCTCGTCGAATTGATGGGCGGCAAGATGTGGGCCGAAAGCTCGGCCGGCGCCGGCTCCACCTTTCATTTCACCATCAACGTCCAGGCCGAACCGCAGCCGGCGCCGTTTGCCCTGGCGGGCCCCCAACCCAAACTCGCCGACCTCCGCCTCCTGATCGTGGACGACAACCCCACTGTCCGCCGTGTCGTGGCCGAGCAGGTGACCAAATGGGGAATGAGCCCGCAGAGCGCTGAAAGCCCCCAACAGGCGCTCGAATGGCTCAAAAAGGGCGAGGCCTACGACCTGGCCGTCCTGGATTTGCAAATGCCCGGCATGGACGGCATCGCGCTGGCCATGGAAATTCATAAATTGCCCGGCGCCGCCATGATGCCGCTGGTGCTGCTGATGCCGTTGGGCCTGCACTCGGACGCTCCCGGCAGCACCCATATCGTCTTCGCCCACACCGTCAACAAACCCGTCAAGCCGGTCCAGTTAAGCGACATGCTCATGCGCGCCCTGCTTAGTCCCAAAAAAACCGTGCGCGAACAGCCCACCGCCAATCCGGCCCAACCCCTCACCGAACGGCTGCCGTTACGCATCCTGTTGTGCGACGACAACGCCATCAATCAGAAGGTCGCCGCGCGCATTTTGCAAACCATCGACTATCAGCCCGACCTTGCCGGCAACGGTCGCGAAGCACTCGACGCGCTCGATAAGAAGCCGTATGATCTGATTTTCATGGATGTGATGATGCCAGAAATGGACGGGCTGGAAGCCACGCGCACCATTCGCGAGCGGCAAAGGGACCCCGCCGCACATCCCAATTACCAGTCGCGTATTGTCATCATCGCCATGACCGCCCAAGCCATGCAGGGCGATCGCGAAAAATGCCTGGCCGTCGGCATGGACGATTACCTGCCCAAGCCGATCCTCCCGAAGGATGTGCGCGCCATGATCGAACGCTGGGGGGCGCAGATGACCCCTGCCGCCCCGGCCGAACCCGTCGCGCCGCCTCCCCAGGCTGACGCGGCAAAACCCAAAACCAATATGTCCGAACCCAAAGCCAATACACCCGAATCCCAACCCACTCCCCCGGCGCCCGCGCCCGCGCCCGCAGCCGCAGCCGCACCGCCGCCCGCACCCGCGCCAGCTGCGGAAGAATCGTCCGAACCGCCGGTGGAGATGGACCGCTTGAACGATTTGACCGACAGCAACGTGGACAGCATCCGCGAACTGGTTGAGTTGTTTCTCAAACAAACTGTTCAGCAACTGGCCCAACTGGATGCCGCTGTGCGCGCCAACAAGGCCGACGATGTCCGCCGGGTGGCGCACAGTTGCGCGGGCGCCAGCGCCACACTGGGCATGACCCGCTTCGTGCCCTTGCTGCGCGAGCTGGAAAAACAGGGCGCATCCGGCACCCTGACCAACGCCGCGGAGGTCTATCAAAAAGCCGCGCTCGAATTCAAACTCATCCAGCAATTTCTGGCGTTACAACTGAATGTGGTCCCGCCGCCGCCGGCCGCCGTCAATTCATGAAAAAAATCCTCATCATTGAAGACGACCAGATTGTAGCGAATATTTACCGGAACAAGCTCGCCGTGGAAGGCTATCAGGTCGAGGTGACCCTGGACGGAGAAAGCGGGCTGAAGCTCATGCGTACGTTCCGGCCTGACGCAATTGTCCTCGACCTCATGCTGCCGAAAATGTCGGGCGTGGACGTCATCAGGGAAATCCGCGGTGAAGCGGAGTTTTCCAAGCTGCCGATCATTGTTTTTTCCAACACCTACCTGACCAACCTGGTCCAGGATGCGTGGAAAGCCGGCGCGTCCAAATGTGTCTCCAAAATCAGCTGCCCGCCCAAAGAACTGCTGGAACTGGTGCGCCATACCGTCGGCGGCAGTGTGATGCCGACCAGCCGCTCGAAGACTGAAAGCGCACCCAAAACCAAAGCCCCCGACCTCAGCAGCGAGTCGGACGCCGCCTTCCAGGCCGAGCTGCGGAAAACCTTCATCGCCAGCCTGCCGACCACCCTCACGGCCATGCGCGGCATCATGCAGAACCTCATCAAGTCCAATACCGAGGTAAGCCAGCTCAAACATCTCCACGAACTCTACTGCCGCGTCCACTCCGTCAACGGCAACGCCGGCATCTCCGGCCTCGCCCAGATCGCGCATCTGGCCGCCGCCTTCGAGGCCCTGCTCAAGGAAGTTTACGAGCAACCCAAAAACATCAATTCTTCCACCCTCCGCACCGTCGCCGCCGCCGTGGATTTTCTCGGCTTCCTGTTCGAACGCGGCACGCGCCAGGACAAACAGCAAATCCCCGCCGCCAGCATCCTGGTGGTGGACGACGAGGATATTTCCCGCCGCGCCATCATTTACGCCCTCGAAAAGGCGCAGCTCCAGTCCGTCACGATCGAGGACCCCAATGCCGCCATCAAACTGCTTGCTGAAAGGCAGTTCGACCTGATTTTTCTGGACGTGAACATGCCCGGCATGACCGGCTACGAACTCTGCGCCAAATTACGCAACCTGCCCATGCACAAAAAGACTCCCGTCGTCTTTGTCACCGTCCTCGGCGATTTTGACAACCGGGCCAGCTCCTCGATGGCCGGGGGGAATGACTTCATCGCCAAGCCGTTTCTGTTCATCGAACTCACCGTCAAGGCGCTGATCCATGTCCTGCGCAGCAAACTGCAACCGGTCAGGTGACCGGAAGTCACCGAACCGTACCATTGGCGCCATGAAAAAAATCCTCATCATCGAAGACGAACAGATCGCCGCGAATGTTTATCGGAACAAACTCGTCGTGGAAGGCTATCAGGCCGAGATCGCGTCCGACGGCGAAGGCGGGTTGAAGATGATGCGCACGTTCCGGCCCGATGCCATCGTGGTGGACCTCATGCTGCCCAAAATGTCGGGCATCGACGTGATCAAGGAGGTTCGGGCCGATGCGGAATTTTCCAAGTTGCCGATCTTTGTCCTCTCCAACACTTACATGACCAACGTGGTGCAGGATGCCTGGAAGGCCGGGGCGACCAAATGTCTTTCCAAGATCAACTGTTCGCCGAAGGATCTGTTGGAACTGATGCGCCGCACCATCGGCGGCGGCGAGGCGGTCCCGGCCCGCCCGAAGGCCGAAGGCGCGCCGGCCGCCAGGCCCGCTCCGGCCGCCGCCATGACGGATGCCGAAATTCAGGTCGAATTCCGAAAAACTTTCATTGCCAGCCTGCCCGGCATCCTTACCGAATTGCGTGCCGGCATGCAAAACCTCTTCAAGTCCAATACCGAAGCAACCCAGCTCAAACATATCCACGGAATGTATTACCACGTCTGCCGGGTCAACAATAACGCCGGCCTCGCCGGCCTCACCGTGATCGCCCACCCGGCCGCTGCCATCGAAGCCCTGCTCAAGGAACTTTACGAGCAGCCCAAAAACATCAACCCCTCCACGCTGCGTACCGTCGCCCTGGCGGTGGATTTTCTCGACACCCTGTTTAAACATGGCACCCGACCCGATCAGCAACAGCTGCCCGACGCCCGCATTCTGATCGTGGACAACGAGACCATCGCCTGCCGCGCCATCGGCTACGCCCTCGAAAAAGCGCAACTCCAGTCCACCAGCATCGAAGACCCGAATGCCGCCCTGAAATTGCTCGAGGAAAAACTGTTTGACCTCATTTTTCTCGACGTGGACATGCCCGGCATGAACGGGTATGACCTTTGCGCCAAATTGCGCAAACTGCCGTTGCACAAGCATACCCCCGTCGTTTTTGTCACCAAGCTCGACAACTTTGACAGCCGCACCAAGTCCCGCGTGGCCGGGGGCAACGACTTCATCGCCAAACCGTTTCTTTACATCGAACTCACGGTCAAAGCCCTCATCCACGTTCTGCGCGGCAAGCTCCAACCGGTGAAATAGGAATTGAGGGCTTGACCCGGTTGTTTCGACCGGGTGTTAAGCACAACGTGTCCCGATTCTGCACCTGTGTCCTGATTCAAGACAGGACATTCCTACATTAACCCCCAATTTGCGACCTAATCCCGTCCTTTAAAAAGATACCCAAAGATACGATTTCAAAAAGTTTGACTGGTATGTAAGTAGCTGTTTTTTGCGCGTAAGTGGTGTTCACAACCCGAGCACCTGACCGGTGGTATTCAGAAGCGGATGGGAGAAGGATGGCGGTGTAACCGCTGAAGGAAGAAGCCATGAACCAAATGAACAAATCGACGGCCGCCGGCCGCCGCACACTGGGAACAAGCGTTGCGGTTGATTGATATGAGTTTTTCCAGCACCATGAGCCTGGCCGCCGGCCTCCTGCAATTCGCCGTCGCCTGCTACGCACTGCGGCTGAACCGGAACTTCGGGGCGTCCCGGGTCGGCTGGTCACTCTTCGTCGCCTTCTCGGCCATGGCATTGCTGCGCCTGTTTCTGTCCTTGGATTTGTTTCGGGGAGTGGTCGAGGGCGTGCGGGCAGAAGTCGTTTACGCCTTGATTTCCGTCTTGCTGCTGACCGGCATGGTCCACCTGGAAGCCCTGCTCAAGGAACGCCGGCGGGTGGAGGATGCGGAGCAGAAAGCGCAGGCCCGGCTGGAGTCACAGGTCCGGGAACAAACCGCGGAATTGGTCAAGGCCAATGAAGGGCTGCGGGAAACCGCCGCCACCCTCCAGGCGGAAATTGCCCAACGCCGGGAAGTGGAGGCCCAGAATGAAAAGACCCACAAGGAACTGCTGAAGGTTTCCCGGGCGGCCGGAATGTCCGAGGTGGCCACCGGGGTGTTGCACAACGTCGGCAACGTGCTCAACAGCATCAACATCTCCGCCAGCATCGTGGCCGAACACTTGAACGAATTCAACATCGCCAATATCGCCCGCGCGGCCAACCTGATGCGCGACCACGCCGATGACATCGGCAATTTCATGGCGAACGATCCCAAGGGCAAACAATTGCCGGATTATCTCGCCCAGCTGGCCACCCACCTTTCCACCGAACAATCCTTGCTCATGAAAGAAATCGGCTTCGTCAAAATGAAGATCGAGCACATCAAGGAGATCGTGGCCGCCCAGCAGAATTACGGCAAGGTCGTGGGCCTGGAGGAACGGGTCAAGGTGGCCGACCTGATCGAAGATGTCTTCCGCATCCATGCCAGCGAACTGGCCCAGCACGAGGTGAAGGTCCAGCAGGATTTCGCGCCGGGCCTGCCGGAAATTCTCGTGGACAAACACAAGGTGCTGCAAATCCTCCTGAACCTGCTGAGCAACGCAAAATACGCCGTGGTGGATTCCGGAAAGGGAAACAAGCAGGTGACCGTGCGGGTGACCAACGGTGATGGCCGGATCCGCATCGCCATGACGGACAACGGCGTGGGCATTCCACCGAACAATCTCAAGCGAATTTTCAATCACGGGTTCACCACGCGAAAAAAAGGCGGGCACGGTTTCGGCCTGCATAGCGGCGCACTGGCGGCCAAGGAAATCGGCGGCTCACTGGTCGCCCAGAGTGACGGTCCCGGCGAGGGTGCCACCTTCACCCTCGAATTTCCGCTCAAACGGGCTCCCCAGTCAGCTCAGGTATGAACAACCTCGATACCACCGCCCCACGCATCCTGGTCGTTGATGACAATGCCGCCATTCACGAGGACTTTCAGAAAATCCTGGGCAACCGGCCATTGCCCGCCACCAAGCTCGACAACGTGGCGGCCGAACTCTTCGGCCAGCCGACGAAAGTCGCTCCTCGAACGTCCTTCCGGCTGGACTATGCCTCCCAGGGACAAGAGGCGCTGATCCTGGTGGAAAGGTCGCTGCAGGCCCAGGACCCCTACGCGCTGGCCTTTGTGGACATCCGCATGCCACCCGGTTTGGACGGCATCGAAACCATCGAGCGGATCTGGCAGATTTGTCCCGATATGCAAGCGGTCATTTGCACCGCCTACTCGGATTATTCGTGGGACGAAATCATCGGCCGTTTCGGCCATGCGGACAACCTGTTGATTCTCAAGAAGCCGTTTGAAACGGTCGAAGTGTTGCAACTGGCCCACGCGTTGACGAAAAAGTGGGCGTTCGGGCACCAGGCCCGGCTCCGCCTGGAAGACCTGGAGCGCATGGTGCAGGAGCGCACCAAAAAATTACAGCAGGAGATCGAGGAACGCACCGCCGTGCAGGAAGCCCTCCACATTTCAGAGGAACGATTTTCCAAGGCGTTTCTGTCCAGCCCCATGCCGATGGCGATTCAGAGCTGGCCGGCGGGATGTTTTGTGGCCGCCAACCCCAGCTTTTTTGAATCCACCGGCTATGCCGCCGACCAGTTGCTTAAACACAACAGCCGGGACTTGGGCCTTTGGGCCGATGAGGCGGCGTTGGAGGCGGCCACCGCGTCTGTCGGCCGCGTCCGCAACCATTCGTGTCTGCTCCGGCGCAAGGACGGGATGATGCGCAACGTCGTTCTGTGGACCGAGCCCATGGCGCTGGACGCCAAGCCTTGCCTGTTGCTGGTGCTGATGGATGTGACCGAACAATTGAAGCTGGAAGCCGAGTTGCGCCAGGCGCAGAAACTTGAAATCGTAGGCCGCCTGGTGGCCAGTGTGGCCCATGAATTCAATAACATCCTGACCATCATTCAGGGGCATGCCACCCTGCTCTTCGATGAAGCGGTCAGCACCAACAGCCCCGTTGAATCCATTGACCGGATCATTCAAGCCAGCCATCGCGCCGCTTCCTTTACCGGTCAATTGCTCGCCTTCAGCCGCAAACAGCCGGTCAAGTTCAAGGCCGCCAACCTTTCGGAATCCGTCCGGGGCGTGCAAAAGATGGTGGAGACGTCATTGGGCGAACGGTTCGAATTCAAGCTGGACCTCGCGGAACAGCTCCCCGGTAGCCAGTTCAGTTACGGCAGTGTGGAACAAATCCTCATCAACCTGGCCTTGAATGCCCGTGATGCCATGCCGCAGGGCGGCGCGATTTCCGTACGCACCAGTTGCGAAGTCATTAGCGAAGTGGACGTGCAACAACGTCCCCGGGCGCGGGCCGGCCGATTCGTCTGCTTGACCGTCAGCGACCAGGGTTGTGGCATCCCGCCGGAAGTGATAGGCCGCATCTTTGATCCGTTTTTTACCACCAAGCAGATGGGCAAAGGCACCGGGCTGGGACTTTCGACGGTGCAGAGCATTGTCGAACAACATTATGGCTGGGTCGAGGTGACCAGTAAAATCGGCTGCGGTTCGACCTTTAAAATCTTCTTCCCGGCCGGGGACGAGGCCGTTCCGGCTGAGGTGACGCCCGCGCCGACGCAGCAACCCGTACCCAGTCGCGGCCACGGGGAAGTCGTGTTGCTCGTCGAGGATGAGCCGGTCGTCCGGGAAATGGCCCGCACCACCCTGGAGTCAGGCGGATATCGGGTGATTGAGGCGGGCGACGGCCGCGAAGCGCTGACCATCTGGGACCGCAGTTCCGCCGACATTGACCTGGTCGTGACGGATATGGTGATGCCCAACGGGGTGAGCGGCGGAGCGCTGGCGAGAACGTTGCAGGCCCATACCCCCGCTCTGCACGTGATTTGCACCAGCGGGTATACGCCCGAATATATCGAGCGCGACCTGCCCTCGAACGATAAAATCACTTTCCTGTCCAAACCTTACCTGCCCGTCCGGTTGCTCGAGATCGTCCACCATTGCCTGGTCGTTGACCCGACGCTCGTGGCCGGGAGCGACACCCCGCTGGCCGAATGTACGGCGCCGGCTTGACCACCCCGGAGCGCGGCTGTCTCAGCCGCAACACGTTCGACCACTCCAAAACCTATGGTGGTTCATGCGCTCATTCGGTAATCTGAGCCGCAGGTGAGACACCCGCGTTCCATTCTTTGAGCGCATCTCTATTTTTAAGCCGTCATTCTGTTCCGGAGGAACCGTCGAGAATAGCCCGGCATTTTAATGCCGGGAAGAATTGGAAAGGGGTCACGTCCCGTCGGGACGGTTGAAAGGGAATGCCTTTTTTCGGCCGACCCTACGGGACTTAGAGCCTTTCTTGCCATCTTTCGGCGTTGAAACGCCGAGCTATTCTCGAAATGTCCCTTTGGCACACAACGTTTGCGGTGCCCAGAAACTGAGATGCGCCACCACTCCCTCATTTCAAAAAATCAGGCTCGCCAAACGCACGGTTTTAGCCGATTTTATGCGCTGATTTATGTTCACCGGCACTTACACCGCCATCGTCACCCCGTTTAAAAACGGGGATTTGGACGAAACCGCGCTCCAACGCCTGATTCAACGGCAAATCAAGGGCGGCGTGGACGGCATCGTGCCCGTGGGCACCACCGGCGAGTCGCCGACGGTCGATTACGAGGAGCATATCCGCATCATCGAACGTTCGGTGGAATTTGCCCGCGGCAGAATCAAGGTGCTCGCCGGCACGGGCGCGAACTCAACCAAGGAGGCAATTTACCTGACGCAACGCGCCGAGGACACGGGCGCGGACGGCTCGCTGCAGGTCGCGCCGTATTACAACAAGCCGTCGCAAGAAGGATTGTTCCAGCATTTCCGCGCCATCGCCCACGCCACCAGGCTGCCCATCATGCTGTACAGCATCCCGGGCCGGTGCGGCGTGGAAATCGGCGTGGACACAACCCGGCGCCTGGCGCACGAATGTTCCAACATCATCGGCATCAAGGAAGCCGGCGGCAGCTGCGATCGCGTGTCGGCGTTGCGCGCGGCCCTCGGCCCGAAATTTGAGATTTTGTCCGGCGACGATTCCCTGACCCT
>CAYPSF010000146.1:0-11671 GCA_964413165.1 uncultured Bifidobacteriaceae bacterium | reverse complement strand
TCATCTTCACCGTCATCCTTGCGGCGTTGGTGTTCACCTACATCAACGGCTTTCATGACACGGCCAATTCCATCGCCACCGTCGTTGCCACCAAGGTGCTCTCGCCCCGCCAGGCCGTGGCGCTGGCCGCCGTCACCAATCTGGCCGGCGCCTTCGTGGGCACCGCCGTCGCCAGCACCATCGCCTCGGGATTGGTGGACCCGAAAGTCGCCACGTCCGAGGTCCTGATTTGCGCGTTGCTGGCCGCCATCGCGTGGAACCTGCAGACCTGGTGGTTCGGCATGCCGTCGAGTTCATCCCACGCGCTGGTCGGCGGCTTGTGCGGCGCGTGCCTGGCCGCCGCGCACAACAACTGGCAGGTTCTAATCTGGTCGGTCCCGAGTCCGGTCCATTGGTGGAAAAGCGCCGGGCTGTTTTGGAAGGTGATTGTGCCGATGATTTTGTCTCCCATCTGCGGCCTCGTCTTTGCGTTCCTCATCATGGGTGCGCTTTATTTTCTGCTGCGTAACTGGCGCCCGACCACCGTCAATAAGACCTTTGGCAAGCTGCAACTCCTCAGCTCGGCCATCATGGGTTTCGGACATGGCATGAACGACGCCCAAAAAACCATGGGCATCATCGCGCTGGCGTTGCTCACCGGCACCAGCAGCGGCCTGTTTGATCATTTGCCGGGCTGGTTGAATTTTCTGCACACCAAGCCGCCGCCCGCAGGAGAAATGCTGCACATCGCCGCCTGGATCAAAATCCTCTGCGCCCTGACCATGTGCGCCGGCACGGCCGTGGGCGGCTGGCGCATCATCAAAACCCTGGGACATAAAATGGTCCGGCTCCATCCGGTCCACGGTTTCGCCGCCGAAACCACCAGCGCCGCAATACTCCTCGTCACCGCAAAGCTCGGCATGCCCGTCTCCACCACCCACGTCGTCACCACTTCCATCATGGGCGTCGGCTGCGCGAAAGGATTCAATCACCTCAGATTCGACGTGGTGGAACGTATTATCTGGGCCTGGATCTTTACCATCCCCGCCAGCGGCTTTGCCGCTTATGTACTGGTCAAACTGGCCCAGTTCACGGGTTGGATAGCGTAGGCACCGTATTCACGCCCCCCCCGCGGCAACTCAGGCCGCGTGTGACCCGTCACAGAAGGGCTTGTTGCTGGAACTGCCGCAGCGACACAAGGTCACCCGGTTCCGGATTTCATAGGTTTCACCGTCGGCAGAAATCACCGGGATGCCCCCTTTGACCCAGATCGGGCCGCTGACTTTCTTGTCGGTGTCCTCGATCAACCCGAGCGACGGTTCAAATTTCGGTTCGATGGCTTTGCCTGTTTTCTTGTCCCAGACCACCAGCCGGCCGGCCGGACAATGCGCCGCCTCAAACTCCGTCAGTCGCCGGGCTTCGGGATTGTCGGTTTGCTTGACCAGGTTCCAGATTCTCCCTTTCGGGTCGCAGAAGCGGGCAAAAGCGCAAAGGCTCTCCGCGTCAGTAAGATTCATGGTTGGCCCTTCGATGGTCTCCGCCTGCTGCAGATAGGGCTCCCGGCTGGCGGTTTCGGTCCCGTCAAATTGAACCTTCTGGTGGCTGCCGTCGCAGAACGGCTTGTTGCCGGACTGGCCGCAACGGCAAAGCGCATATTGCTGCGTCGCCGGGTACTGCTTGCCGTCCCGGTAGTCGAGGGAATCGCCCTCGGCATTGGTGACAATCCATTGCTCGCTGAGCGGCAGGCCGCCCGTGACCAGATAAGGACCGTCTTTGGTGATTTGGATTTTTGCCTTCGGCGCTTCGGTTTTCTTCATGGCCGGTTATGGTTAAACGGGAAAACTATTTTTCCCTTTCCTCAATTCTCGAAATAAGACTTTAACCCTTGAGAGTCAAGCACCAAGGCAGGCGCGGCAATGGACTGGGGCGCATCTCAATATTGAGTAGTCATTCGGTTCCGGAGGAACCACCAAGAATAGCCCGGCATTTTAATGCCGGGAAAGATTAAGAAGGCGTCACGTCCCGTAGGGACGGTTGAAAGGGAATGCCGCTTTTCGGCCGTCCCTACGGGACTAAGGTTCTTTCTTGTGGTGTCTCGGCGTTAAAACGCCGAGCTATTTTCGAAATGTCCCTTTGGGACAAAACATTTGCGATTGCCCAAAAACCAAGATGCGCCCAATGGACAGACAAACCTGCAGTCACCAACAGGGCTTTAAACCTTCCCCAAGGTCGCGGCGTATTGGCGGGTCAAGGCTGACAGTTCGGCACAAACCTTTGCCTGTTGCGGCTCGTGGGCGAGGTTTTTCAACTCCAGCGGGTCGCCATGCGGGTCCAACAGCATTACCCCATTCTTCCCGTCCGGACCATACTCGGCATAACGCCATTTTTCGGTGCGCACCGCCACGCCATGCAGGGTTGCGCCGTCTTCGCTCCAGACGCTGTAAGCCGGCCGGTCCCAGGCGGCCTTCGGGTTATTGAGCAGCGGCACCAGGCTTTTGCCCTCCAGCCCCGGCGGCGGCGGCAGGCCACACAGCTCGACCAATGTCGGATAAATATCCAGCGATTCCACGATGCGATAACAGGATTGACCGTTGCCCTTAACTCCGGGAACCGCCATCATCATCGGCACGCGCGTGCCCATCTCGAACAACGACCCGGCCTTGGACCATTTCCCCTTCTCACCCAGTTGATAACCGTGATCCACCGCGAACACGATGATCGTGCTTTCTCGCAGGCCAAGCCGGTCCAGTTCGGCCAGAACGCGCCCCACGTTCCAGTCCACCCAGGAAATCGAGGCGATGTAGGCGCGGATGACTTCCCTGGCTTCGGCCTCGCTCGCGCCGCGCCCGATGAACAGGTCGGCGTTGCGCTTGCGAATGGCCGCTTCTGGAAAGCCGGGCGGCACGGTCGGCCACGCCGCGAAATCCGGCGTCAATTTGATCCGGTTGACGTCATACAGATCAAAGAACCGTTGCGGCGCGGTCGGCGGGCTGTGGGGTTTGACGAAGCCGCAACCGATGAAAAATGGCTGGTCCTTGTATTGGCGGAGATGTTCGATGGTGCGATCGGCGGTGCTATAATCGCCATGCCCTTTACCGTTGCCGTCCAGGATGACAATGCGGTCCGAGTACGACGCCCGGCTCAGGTCCTGGGGCAGCGCCGCCGGGGCATTGGTCGGCTTGGGCGGAGCATTGGTTGATGCGATGGCCATGGTCCGGCCCAGCGCAGCGCCCCGGCCATCGTCGGTCGGTCCGCCACTGTCCCCGGTTTCCGTCCAGGACCTGGGGTCGTCAATGCCGCCGTGATAAATCTTCCCCGCCCGGTAAGAGACGTAGCCGTTCTCCTTGAACAATTGCGGCAGAGTAGTCCAGTCCGGGTGGAGCTTGCGGAAATCCGTGCGGTTGCCGAGCACACCGGTCCGGGTTGCCGCCCGGCCGGTTAACAGCGAAGCGCGCGACGGATTGCACAACGGAAACTGGCAATAATTCCGGTCGAACCGGACGCCGGATCTGGCCAGGGCATCCAGGTTGGGCGTCTGCGCGTGAAACATGCTGCCGTAACAGCCCAACTCCACCCGCATGTCGTCGGACATCAGGAACAGCACGTTAAATTTGCGCCGGGACGCCGATGCGCCCTGGGAAAACACCAGGTTGGGCATGGACGCAACCGCCGCTGTGCCGGCAACCTGCCGCAGGAATTTTCGGCGCGTGATTCGGCTCATGTTTCGTGGTTTGGCTGCAAAAAAATAGCACGCACACCGGCCGGGTGGAAAAGAAAAATGCCATGAATTCCGGGAACGCTCAGGGACCATCGGTAAGTGAATCCAATGGAAATTCTGGCAGACCGGAAGTTGAAAGACACCAGAGGTAGGGCGGGCAGTCCCCTGCCCGCCGCTCGCGCGCAAACTAAAGACCGGCACGCACGGAGTGACACGCCCTACCTTTCGCCGTCCAAATCATGCCGCGATGGCGCCCACGTTGGGCAGCACGTGGCCGGGGCGATAGGCAAAGCGGCGCAGGTCGGCTTCCGCTGTCACACCGCTGAACACCAGCACGGTCTCAATTCCGGATTCAATGCCGGCAATGATGTCGGTGTCCATCCGGTCGCCGACGATGACCGCGTCTTCGCGCCGGCAATCCAGTTTCTTGAGCGCCTGCCGCATCATCAAGGGATTGGGTTTGCCGACGAAATACGCCTTGGAGCCGGTGGCCAGTTCGATGGGCGCCATGAGCGCGCCGGTGGCGGGCACCAGCCCCTGGTCGGTCGGCCCGGTCACGTCCGGATTGGTGCCAATCAGCTTCGCGCCCTTCAGCACCAGGCGGATGGCATGGGTGATTTTGTCGTAGGTGTACATCTTCGATTCGCCAACGACCACGTAGTCCGGGTTCACGTCGTTCATGGTGAATCCGGCTTCATACAGCGCATTGGTCAGGCCGCTGTCGCCGATGACGAACGCGCTGCCGTTGGGCCGCTGGCTGGCGAGGAAGGCCGCCGTGGCCAGGGCGCTGGTGTAAAAATGCTCCTCGTTCGCCTTGATGTTGAGCCGGGCCAGCTTCTGTTGCAACTCGCGGGGTGATCGTTCGCTGCTGTTGGTGAGAAAGAGATACTTCTTTTTTTGGGCCTCGAGCCAGTTGATGAAATCCAGCACTCCCGGAATCAACTGGTTTCCGTGATAAATCACGCCGTCCATGTCGATGATAAACCCCAGCTTCCCGCGTACTTGATCCATGGTGTCCATGTCTTTAACACCAATCTTCGCAGCCTCCCCGGCACTGTCAATCATTGGTGCGATGACAGTTTCCCGGGCAAAAACGGCGGTAAACCGCGCGCACTCCAGACGCTTCGCGAGGTTTTAAGGACGCCCGGTTGTCGCGATAGCGTTTGGACTGCGCGGGCTTCAGCACCGCTTTCGAGCCGGAGAGAACGCCCGATGCTCATCAAATCCGTCAGCAACACAACGTCGCACCCTGCAGAGCGGCGGTAAACCGCCGCACTCCAAGCGCTTCGCGAAATTCCAAAGATCCCGTTTATCGCGGCAGTCCCGCTTAGCAGGAAACTACGCATGCTTCAGCACCGCCTTTTCTCTTTGGTTTTACATCATTTTTATCTTTTCGGAACAATTCCTCTCCAGCATTTTCAGGATATGACTCCAGATGCCCACCTGCCCTGTGGTTCTGAATCTGTTCCATCAAACACCTTCCAGCTGGCATCCGTGCATCTGGTAGATCTGAAGTCCCAATTGCCATCTAAGGACTGGCCTCATGCACCGGTGCATCGGCTCACCGACAACGCCGTATATTTCGTCACCGCCGGCACGTTGCACAAACAACATTACTTTGAAACGCCGGGCAAGCGATCGTTACTCGAACGTCTGCTACTCGCCTCCGCCAAAGAATATAGCTGGCAACTCGAAGCCTGGGCCGTGTTCGCCAATCACTATCACATCGTCACCCGAGGAAATCCTGAATCCCGGAATCTCGGCGAGTTTATCCATAATCTGCATGGCGTTTCCGCACACGATCTGAACCAACTGGACGGTGTCAAAGGACGGCAAGTGTGGTTTAATTTCCGCGATACGAAACTGACCCTTCAATACAGTTATCTGGCGCGGTTGAATTACGTCCATCAGAACGCGGTGAAACACGGGCTGGTGGCGGTGGCGAATCAATATCCGTGGTGTTCGGCGGCGTGGTTTGAGCGGGTGGCATCCCCGGCACAGGTGAAGACAATTTACAGCTTCAGACTCGACCGGGTGAAGGTTGAGGACGACTTCTGAGACGGGCGCGAAAGCGGCGGTAAACCGCGCGCAGTCCAGACGCTTCGCGAGGTTTTAAGGACGCCCGGTTGTCGCGATAGAGTTTGGACTGCGCGGGCTTCAGCACCGCTTTCGAAGCAGAGGGAACATCCGGCACTCGCGCCTTCCGATACCATGACATCGCACCGTGCAAAAGTGGCGGTAAACTGCCGCACTCCACACGCTACGCGAGGTTCCAAAGATGCTATTTCCGTTTGGGCGGGGCATGGATGCTCTCGCCGTGCAGGGCGTGGGCGGCTTCCATCCAGGATTCGCTGAACGTCGGATGCGCATGAATGGTCCGGCCAAGTTCGCGCGCCGTCAGCTCCGAGCGGATGGCGGTGGTGGCCCCGGCAATCAATTCAGTGGCGTGCGGCCCAACCGCCGCGGCCCCGAGCAACTGGTCCGTAGCGGCATCCGCAATCCATTTCACGAAACCGGTCATCTCGCCCGTGGCCAGTGCCTTGCCCAGGCCGGCGAAACGGAACTTGCCTGTCTTCACGGCGCGGTTCTGCTTCTTCGCGTCGTCCTCGCTGAGGCCGACGGTGCCGATTTCGGGCGAGGTGAAAATGACGTTGGGCACCAGCGCAGGGTGTTTCTGCGGCTTCTGATTGACGGCATTCTCGGCCGCGGCGATGCCCTGCGCCGTGGCGTAATGGGCGAGTTGAATCTTGCCCGTCACATCGCCGATGGCAAAGATCGTGGCGACTCTGGTGCGGCAATAATCATCCGCCTCAATAAACCCGCGGTCATTGGTCTTGAGCCCGGCATTTTCCAGGTGCAAACCGTCGGTGACCGGCTTGCGGCCGACCGCGCTGAGCAGCAGGTCGGCTTGGAGCACTTCATCACCGAAATTGCCCCGCACCTCCTTGGCGTCAGCAGCAATTTTTTCCAGCGCCTTGCCGGTCAGCACCCGGATGCCGAGATTCTTTTCCATGTGACCGCGCACTTCGCGCCGCACATCGGGATCGAGCAGCAACAGAATGTCTTCGAGCAGCTCCACAATCGTCACCTTCACCCCCAGCATCGCCGCCATGCAGGCCAGTTCGCACCCGATGAACCCGCCGCCCAGCACGATCAGGCTTCCGGGCAATTTGTCGATGTCGAGAAAACCGCGGCTTTCCACCACCCGCTCGTGTTTCGGCAGGAAACCGGGCATGGCCGAGGTCGAGCCGGTGGCAATGATCACTTTCTTCGCACCGATCGTCGTGCCGTCGCTGATGGCAATCGTATTGCGGTCCTTGAAGGACGCGACGCCGGCGAATTGTTTCACGCCGTTGGCGGTGAGCAGTTGTTTGATACCGCCTTTGAGCTGGGTGACCACCTTGTTCTTGTGCCCGATCATCACGCCGTAATCCACTGACGCGTCCTTGACCGTGATGCCAAGGGCTTTGGCATGCTGGATTTTGGCAAAGGTGTCGGCCGCGGCGATGAGCGCCTTGGTGGGGATGCAACCCCAATTCAGGCACGTGCCGCCCAGCTGTTCCTTCTCCACGATGGCGACCGATGCGCCCAGTTGCGCCGCGCGGATGGCCGCGGGATATCCGCCCGGGCCGGCGCCGATGACTACGACGTCAAAAGTTTCCATAGTTCGATGTCCTCAATTTTCTTTTTCAGTGCATTGATGAATCGCGCCGCCATCGCGCCGTCAATCAGGCGGTGGTCGGAAGACAAAGTCATCTTCATGATGGAACGGACCACTACCTGGTCATTGTGCACCACGGGTTTCTTCAGCGTGCTGGAGACCGCGAGGATGGCCGCCTCGCCGGGGTTGATGATCGCGGTGAAGTTTTCCACGTCGAGCATGCCCATGTTGGAGATGGTGAACGTGCTGCCGGTCATCTCCTCAGATGCCAGTTTGTTGGCGCGCGCCTTCGTGGCGAGGTCTTTGGCACGGGCGTTCAATTCGGCCAATGTCAATTCATCCGCGTTGCGGATCACCGGCACCACCAGGCCCTGTTCCAGCGACACTGCAAGGCCAAGATGCACGTGACTGTTCCAACGGGTGGCCTTGCCGTCCGTTGAACTGTTCACCTCGGGAAATTCCTTCAGGGTGAGCACCACCGCCTGGGCGATGAAGTCGGTGATCGAGTAGGGCGCGCCCTTTTCCTTGAGTTGCGCGCGGAATTTGACCAGGTCGGTCATATCCACCTCGACGGTGACATAGAAGTGCGGCGAGGTGACGACGCTTTGCGTGAGCCGTTGCGCGATGATCTGGCGCATCTTGCTCATCGGCTTCGGCTTTTCCGCCACGGCCTGCTCGACGTCGGCCACGCTGATCCGGCCGGATTCGCCCGAACCCTGAATCGACAGCAGATCGAGTTTTTCTTTCGCGGCCAACTGCTTGGCGGCGGGCGAAACCCGGAGTTGATGGTAGCCCTTTGCCTCGAGATAGGCCTTCACGTCCTTTTCGACGACCCGGCCTTCCGGGCCGGAACCTTTGATGCGGGTCGCATCAATGACGGAATCACGGGCCAGGGCAGCGGCGCGGGGGCTGATGCGGAAAAGCGCGGGCGCTGACGGAACCGGCGCTGCGGCCGGGGCAACTGCCTCAACTGTCCGTTGTACGACGGCTGGTTGTGGCGCTGACGACGTGACCGGAACAGCGCGTCCTGCCTCTACCGCCGCTGGTTTCGGCACGGCAGGAGCGGGCGCGGTTACCGCGGGAACCGCTTCGCCGGGTTTGCCGAGGAAACCGACCGTGCTTTGCACCGGGACCATGAGTCCCGGCTTCACGGCGATTTTCAGCAGCGTACCCGCTTCGAAGCTCTCGACTTCCATGACCGATTTGTCGGTCTCAACGGTGAAAAGGATATCGCCCTTGGCGACCTGGTCGCCTTCCTTTTTGAGCCATTCGACGATGGCGCTTTCCTCGGTCATCTGACCGAACTTGGGCATGATGATGGGGGTAGCCATGGCGTGCCTTACAGTATCGAGTTTGCAGCGGCGAGGATGTCGTTTACGTTCGGCAGGAACGCCGCCTCGAGAATGTGCGATTGCGGCGCGATGCCGTTTTTGGCGCCGACGCGTTTGACGGGCGCGTCGAGATAATCAAACGCCACATCCTGGATCGTCGAGGCGATTTCGCCGGTGTAACTGCCGATGTGAATCGCCTGGCTGGCGACGACACAACGGCCGGTCTTCTGGACCGAACGTAACACGGTTTCGATATCCAATGGCACCAGGCTGCGCAGGTCGATGACCTCGGCGCTGACGTTCTTCTCGGCCTTCAATTTTTCCGCGGCCTTGAGACAGTCATGTACCAGCGGGCCCCACGCGACCAGCGTGATGTCGCTGCCCTCGCGTTTGACATCAGCCACGCCGAGTGGAACGAGGTATTCGCCTTCGGGCACCGGCCCTTTCATGCCATAAAGCGCCTGCGACTCAACGAAGAGAATCGGGTTGTTGTCGCGAATCGCCGACTTGAGCATGCCTTTCGCATCGGCGGGCGTCGCCGGATAAACCACGTAAAGACCGGGAATATGGCAGAACATGGACTCCAACGTCTGCGAATGCTGGCCGCCATAGCCTTTGCCGGCGCCAGCGGAGGCGCGGATGACGAGCGGCACTTCCGTTTGTGCGCCGCTCATGTAATGCCATTTCGCGGCCTGGTTGCTGATCTGGTCCGAAGACATCAGCGCAAAATCGAAGTACATCAGTTCCACGACGGGCCGCAACCCATTCATGGCCGCGCCACAGCCGGTGCCGCAGATGCAGGCTTCGCTGATCGGAGTGTTGAATACGCGATCGCGTCCAAACACTTCGAGCAATCCCTTGGTAACCTTGAAGGCCCCGCCATAATCAGCCACGTCTTCACCGTAGAAAACGACCCGCTTGTCGCGCGCCATTTCCTCGACCAGCGCTTCCTTGAGGGCGTCCTTGTAGGTCAGTTCGCCGTTGACGCGCTTGATTTCCGGCAGCGGCCCGAGCAGCTCCACCTTGGCAAATTCCGCGGGCACCGTCTCGCACTTCGTGTCGGTGTACATGAACGTCAGCACGTCCCTGGCATCGGGATCGGCAGCGGCCACGGCGCGTTTGGCGGCGCTGGCGTTGCGGTCGGCCACGCGCTTTTCCACCGCCGCGAGGCCCTTCGCATCGAGCACCTTGGCTTCGAGCAGTTCCTTCTTGTAAGTCTCGATGGCATCAATCGCCTTCCAGGCCGCCTCCTCCTCCTTGGTGCGATACTCGTTGCGCGGATCACTGAGCGAATGGCCCCAGTAACGGTAGCAGTCCACCTCAAGAAATACCGGGCCCTTGCCTTCGCGGCAGAGTTTGGCGGCGCGCAACACGGCGTCCCGGACGGCAAGTACGTTCATGCCGTTGACGATTTCCGCATGCATGTTGTTTTCGGCAAAACCAGCCGAGCGTCGCGCCATGTGGTCCACGCCCATTACTTCGTCGTCGCTGCGATGCGTCATGCCGTAGTGATTGTTGCAAACCAGAAAAATCATCGGCAGGCCAAATTCATGGCCGGCAGCGAAATGGTTGGTGAACTGCGCCTGGGCGGCGAAGTTCAAGGATTCCAGCACGACGCCGTTGGCGTACGCGCCGTCGCCGGCGAAACAGCAGACAACGTTGCCGCGCCGGAGGTAGCGGTTGGCCAGGGCGGCGCCGGTGGCGATCGGGACGCCGCCGCCGACAATGGCATTGGCGCCGAGATGGCCGACGGTGAAATCGGCGATGTGCATCGAACCGCCGCGGCCGCGGCAATAGCCGTCGTCCTTGCCGAACAATTCGCAGATGGTGCGGTAAACGTGTTCTTCCAGCGCCGCTTCCACCAGTTCATCATGCTTGGTGGCCTTGCAGTTCGGCACGCGTTTGCGCAATTGTTCCTCGGTCATCTGGCGGATGGCGACGGTGCCCTTGGCGAGGCTTTCCCCGTGACCGCGATGGGTGCTGGTGATGTTGTCGGGCAGCTGGAGCGCGCAGCAGGCGCCGGTGGCGGTGCCTTCCTGGCCCACCGAGACATGCGTCGGGCCGCGATAATTGTATTCGCGGATCGGCTCGTACGCGCCGGAGCGGAGCTTGACGATCATCTCTTCAAGTTCGCGGATGACCAGCATGTCTTCCAGGATGGCGACGGCCTCGACCGGGGTGAGCGTCCCGGCTTTAAGCTCGGACTGGAGATTGCCCTGGTAGCGATAGGCGGGGATTTTGCCGCAATTGATTTCGAACGGCGTGAATTTCGGCCGCGAATCGCTCAAATAGGTCGGTGATTTCTTCATCTTTTTTCTTTTCTGTTTTAGGCTCTTACGAGCTTGATTCCGGTTTTAACAAATTCCTTCGCAAAATTCTTCTCCACCTGCTTGTCGGTGATCAACACATGAACCTTGTCCCAGCTGCCGGCGCGGGCGAAGGACAGCTTGCCGGCCTTGCTGCTGTCGGCGAGCACGATTACCTGCCGCGCCTGGCCCATCACCACTTCCTTCGTAAAGGCCTCGCCCGGATCGGTCGTCGTCAACCCTTCCTTCAGCGTGAACCCGATCGTGCCCATGAACGCCTTGTCCAGGTGCAGCTCGTGCAACACCAGGCGCGTCAACGGTCCCACGACCGTCTGACTCAACCGCCGCAACTCGCCGCCAATCATGATCAGGCGCGGTCCGCGCCCGGCCAGTTCGTGGGCGGCGTGCAGCGAATTGGTCACCACCGTCAGGTTCGTCCGGTCACGCAACAGGCGCGCCAACTCCAGCACCGTGCTGCCGCCGTCCAGGTAAATCGTGTCGCCCGGCCCGATGAACGCCAGGGCCGCCTCGGCAATCCGCCGCTTCTCGCGGGCGGCCAGCGTTGTCTTGTCGGCGAACACCGGCTCATCCAGCCGGCTCTCCACGCTCACCGCGCCGCCGTGCACCCGCCGGATGGCGCCGCTCTGCTCCAGCTGGTCCAGGTCCCGCCGCACCG
>CAYPSF010000145.1:0-11678 GCA_964413165.1 uncultured Bifidobacteriaceae bacterium | reverse complement strand
CAACCAGAACACCGGCATTGAAATCATCGGCGGCAGCGCCAAGAACAACGTCGTCAACAACTGCCAGGGCAAACAAAACTGCGACGTGGCCACGGGTGGCGGAAACGCCGATGGCATTGACGTCAAATTTGGTTCCAGCACGGGAAATAAAATCACGAATTGCGATTGTCATCAAAATTCCGATGACGGTTACGATTTTGCGGGCGCCGGCGCACCGGTCACCGTCAGTGGTTGCAAAGCCTACAGCAACGGCAATTACGCCGGGAAGACCGGTAATGGCGACGGTTTCAAGATGGGTCTTTCCGGTTATCCGGGCGAAGCCCATACCTACACCAGCTGCCAGGCCTATAGCAACACGGCCGGCGATACCGGGTCAGGCTTCGATTCGAACAACAACACGGGCGGCTGCCACCTGACCACCTGCCATAGCTATAGCAACAAGCAGAAGGACCGCCTTCAGAATTGCATTCTGACCAATTGCACGATGCAATAATCGATTCCGTTTCGATTTCCAACCCTGGGGACCGGGCTCCTGGCCCGGTCCTCATGTTTTTTGATCGGGGCCCGGCCGGAGGATTTGAAGGAATTATTTTGATGACGTGCCTGTGCTCTGGAATAGGATTCTTAATACTCCACATCATCCCAATGCATTTTTTTCAAATCCGTTTGCACAAATTCGTGTGCAGGAATCCGGGTTGGCCGCCGTATAGAGTGCATTGCCCCATGATGTGACCGGCAGCGCCGGAATTTTTAGTTGTCATGTCGTCGTGCGGGGCGGCCGTTTCAAACCATACATTTGTGCGGCTAGGCAAGCCCGTGAGGTCTGATATTATAGCCATCATCAGCCCGGATTACTTTGGCGACAACGCCAACATTGTGGACGAGTTATGTGCCAAAATACGGCGGGATGATGACAACCAGAAGGTCCACGGAGATTTCCTGAAGGGAATCGGTAGCAAGCTGAAGTGCTGATGAAATAAATGGATTTTATTGTCCGGGGGATTGGTGTGCCCGCGTGCCGCCAACTCGAGCCGGAAAATGCAGATAGGAATGCGAGGCAGATGCCTCACCACCCCTTTACCCGGCCGTTCGAAGCAGGGTAAAAAACAAAAGCAACCAACAACAAACACAGCAGTACCCATAGGAGATAGCTATGTCATATAAAACCAAACTAGGCTTATCACTCGCCTTGCTCGTCGCCGGCGTCGGCGCCGTCCAGGCCAACAATGCCATCGTCGCCACCATCCAGGCGGCCAAGTCGGGAACCACCGTCAATGTGTCCGGCACTTACAGTGGCATCACCACAAAAATCAGCGTGCCGAGTGGTGTGACGGTAAAGGGAACGGCAACGTTCCAGTTCAGCAGCACCTCCAACGACGGCTTCTACGTTCCTTCGACCAGCAGCGGCGTCACCCTCCAGGGTTTCACCGTCACCGGTGCCAACCATGGCATCATTTGCTACGGCCCGTCCTGCAAGATCACCTCCTGCATCGCGGTGGGCAATGCCAATACCGGCATTGAACTGATCGGCAGCAGCGCCAAGAACTGCACCGTCAGCAGCTGCCAAAGCAAACAAAACGCCGACAGCTCGGGTGGCAACGCGGACGGTTTTGGCTGCAAACAGGGTGCCAGCTCGGGGAATAAATTCACTGGTTGCGACGCGCATCAAAATTCCGACGACGGCTGGGACCTCGAAAAATCCACCGCCGTGGTCGTCATCAGCGGCTGCACTTCGTACAGCGAAGGCAGTTGGAATGGCAAGACCGGCAACGGCAACGGATTCAAACTGGGCATCTCGGGCGACAACGTAGCCCATCAATTGCTCAGCTCGAATGCTCACAACAACACGGCCGGCGACTCCGCCCATGGTATCGCCGCCAACCACAACACCGGTAAGCTCGTCCTCACGGGCGACCACACCTACAGCAACAAGAACAAGGACGACCTCGGCAACGCCGTGGTCACCAACTGCACGCTGCAATAATCGTTCAGTTCCGACTGTAATCATGGGGACCGGGCCTTTGGCCTTGTCCCCATGGTCTTTTTGGCCATCTTCGGGTTGACTTGAAACCCGGGGCCTCAACAATAAACTCCATGGACCCCAACACCGTTCCGTCACACCGGAAAAACCAGGTGCTGGCCATCAGCCTGGCCCTTGGACTGGGAGTGGCCGGGTTTTGGGCCGGACGTCTTTCGGTCTCGACTACAAATTCTGCCATCGGGCCGAACGTGACGGCGGGAACGGCTTTTCCGGCGACAAATTCCAACGTCTCCCCTAGCGCAACTGCCGCCCCGGTCATGAAAGCAACGGGATCCGGATCGACTTCGAAGGCGTCCTCCAGTTGGAATGAAAAGCAATGGTCCGATTTGACGTCGCAGCCCGGAAGTCCCGCGCGCAACGCCGCGCTGGCGGCGATGCTGGAACAATTGGCGGCGGCCGATCCCGACCGGGCGATGAAGCTGGCCCAGGCCGAAGGCAATTTGAAATTGCGCGAGGACCTCGTACAGGCTTCGTTGCACGGCTGGGCGCGCACGTCGCCAACCAATGCCGCCAACTGGGCCCTGGGTTTGTCCGATCCCAACGCCCGGGAACGGGCCCTGGCCACGGTGTTCGCCGGTGCCGTGGCTGCCAACCCGGACGCGGCGGTGCAGTTGGGCAAACAGTTGTTCCAACAAAATCCCACCGAGGCGGCGGGCTATGGGTCCAGTCTGATCACCGCCCTGTGCGAGGCGGGAAATTTTGAAGCGGCCATAAAAATGGCCGGCGATGGCGACCCGGCCACCCGTTCGGGCTGGATGGCCGGGGCCTGGTCGAAATGGGCCGAGTTTCAACCGGACCAGGCGGCCGCAGCCGCTGCCGCCATCACCGATCCGGAATTGCGCGACCAGGCGTTGCACGGAATCATCGGCGGGTGGGCGGAAGCGGACCCGGCGGCATTGGTCCAGTTCATGACGCAGTTGCCGCCGGACGGCGGAAAAAATTCGATGGTCAGCCAGGCCCTGCAACGCTGGGCCAAGGTTGATCCGCAGGCCGCCTCCGAATGGCTGAACAATGTCGATCCCGGGCCGGAGATGGATGAGGGCGTGGCGGCGGTCGCATCCATGGACTCGCTCAAGCCGGACGTGGCGATCGGCTGGGCGGAGAGCGTGGTGGATCCAAAACTGCGCTCGGAAACACTGGTCACCGTCCTGCGCAACTGGGTGACGGTGGACCTGCCCACGGCCGAGAATTATTTCAACACGACCAAAGACCTGCTCCCGGAAGACCGCCAGGAACTCGCCGGCGTCATCGCCACGCTTAAAGGGCAATCCGCCGCGCAATGAACAAACCATCCCCTGGAGTGCGCGCTGGCCTGGTCTGCCTCGGGTTGTTCTTCGGTACGCTGTTGCTCTTCAGTCGCGCGGTGCCGCACGATTTCCTGGACCTCGACGACCCGGATTACGTCACCCAGAATCTGCACGTTCAAGCCGGGCTGACCGGGACGGGCTTGCCTTGGGCGTTTACGACGGATGCGGCCGGCAACTGGCATCCGCTCACCTGGCTTTCGCACATGCTGGACTGGCAGCTCTTTGGAAATAATCCGTACGGACACCACGCCACGAGCGTTTTCTGGCACGCGCTCAATGCCGTGATGGCCTTCCTCGCGCTCCGGCGATTGACGGGCGCGTTCTGGACGAGCGCCTTCAGCGCCGCGTTTTTTGCCTGGCATCCCTTGCGCGCGGAATCAGTGGCCTGGGTCGCCGAGCGCAAGGACGTCCTCAGCGTGTTTTTCGGATTGTTCACCCTCTGGGCGTATGCGCGATATGCGCAGCGAGTGACGGGTGACGAGTGTCGAGTGACGGGAAAGGAAGAAGTCGTCCAGCCACTTGACTCGTCACCCGTCAACCGTCACGCGTCACTCTTCTATTGCCTGACGCTGGCGGCCTTTGTCCTTGGGTTGATGAGCAAACCCATGCTGGTCACGCTGCCGTTCCTTTTGTTGCTACTCGATTGGTGGCCGCTGCAACGATTCAACGGTTCAACGATTCAACGCCTGCTCATCGAAAAGCTTCCCTTCTTTCTGCTCTCTGCCGCTTCCTGCGCCATCACCTATCTCGCCCAAAAAAAGGGCGGCGCGATTGTGGAAACGATTGCCCTGGGGGACCGGCTGGCCAATGCCCTGGTGTCCGTGGCCGCCTATCTCGAGAAATTCTTCTGGCCGTTCAACCTGGCCATCGGCTATCCGCGTCCGGCCCATTGGCCGGCGGTCACCGTGGCCGGCGCGGCCCTGTTGTTGCTTGCCATCACGGCCCTGGCGCTGGGCCAGTGGCGCCGCCGGCCGTGGCTGCCCGTCGGCTGGCTCTGGTTCCTCGGCCTGCTCGTCCCGGTCATCGGGCTGGTCCAGGTGGGTTCCCAGGCTATGGCCGACCGTTACACTTATTTGCCGATCCTGGGTTTGCAGCTCGCCTTGCTCTGGACCGTGCGCGAATGGTCCCTGCCTCCCGCCGGCCAATGGCTCCGGCCTGCGGTCGTCGCCTTGCTGCTGGCCGGTTGCGCCGCCCGCACCTGGGACCAGCTCGCCGTCTGGCAAAATTCCCGGACGTTTTACGAACACGCTCTCGCCGTGACGAAGAATAATTATCTGGCCGAAGTTTATCTCGGCACGACCCTGCTGAACCGGAACCTTCCCGGAGAGGCCTGCCTCCATTTTCAACACGCGGTCGAAATCAAACCCGATTATGCCGTCGCTCGCCTGCGGCTCGGGCTGGCGCTGGAAAAACTGGGCCGTGAACCGGAGGCGCTCGCCGCCTATGAGGAATTGTTGAAGTTCAAGCCCGATGATCCCGAGGCCCAGTTTCGCTGCGCCAATGTCCTGGCCCAGCTGGATCGGGACAACGAGGCGTTGCCGCACTACGAACAGGCCGTCCGGCTCCGGCCGGATTTTGGACCCGCCGAACGCAATTACGCCGATTCCCTCCGCGCGTCAAACCGTCCGGCGGACGCCGGCGCGCACTATCGCCGGGCCATCCAATTGCAACCCGGCGATGCCGACGCGCATTTTGGACTCGGAGTGGCGTTGGAGGAATCGGGCCAGGCCGATGAAGCGCTGGCCAGTTACCGCGAGGCCGTCAAACTTAAGCCGACCTTCGCCGACGCCCAATATAATCTCGGCGTGCTGCTGTTGAATGGAAACCAGCCGGCGGAAGCCATCACCCATTTTCAATCCGCGGTTGAAAGCCGGACCAATTACGCCGGCGCTTACGTAGGGCTGGGACTGGCCGAGGAAAAATTAAAGCGACTGCCGGAGGCCGTCCATCACCTGGAACAGGCCCGGCAGTTGGATCCCAACCTGCCCGGGCTGGCGGACGCCGTGGCCCAGGCGCGCGCCGCATTGGAAGCCGGTGAACACGAAAAATAATCCATCGCTTTTTGCCTGTCGTTACGGGCGAAATAGACAACAACCAAACAACGAGCAAAAAACAAATAGGAGATCCATTATGTTTAAAAACAAATCCATCGGTCTGTTGGCGGCGGCTGTTCTGCTGAGCAGTATGACGGTCAGGGCGGACATCCGGGACACCATTCAGGCCGCCAAGGCGGGTACCACCGTCACGGTGTCCGGCACTTACATCGTCAGCAACACCATCTCCGTGCCGAGCGGTGTGACGGTGAAAGGGCCGGCCACGTTTAACTTCGCCAACCCCAACAAGGACGGGTTTTCCGTGCCGGCGGCCAACAGCGCCGTCACCCTCCAGAGTCTCACCGTCCAGGGCTCGCTCGCCGGCTTCAAGATTTACGGCTCCGGCTGCCTGATTTCATCCTGCAATGCCGTTGGCTGTCATAATTCCGGTTTCGAACTCAACGGCAGCCATTCGGTGAACAACACGTTCTCGAGCTGCAACTCGTACAACAATGCGGACAGCACCGGGGGGAATGCGGATGGTTTTGCCGGCAAGAACGGCTGTGGCGCGGGCAACAAAATGCAGAATTGCATCGCCCACAATAATTCCGACGACGGCTACGACTTCTACTACGCCAATTATCCCATCGCTGTCAGCGGCTGCCAGTCCTATAGTGAAGGCAGCGCCCAGGGCAAGACCGGCAACGGCGACGGTTTCAAGATGGGCGGCGCCGGCACCAGCGCTTCGCATACGTTCACCAGTTGTGTGGCGCACAACAACACCGCCGGGAATACCGGGTCGGGCTTTGATTCGAACAACAACGGCGCCCGGCTCTACCTGACCACCTGCCACAGCTACAGCAACAAGCAAAAGGACCGGCTGGTCAATTGCCAGCTCACCAATTGCACCATGCAGTAGCAGGATTCCCGTTCGATTTCATGCAATGGTAGGGCGCGCACTCCTGTGCGCGCCGCACAGATCAGGCCCGGCGGCGGGCGGAGGACTGACCGCCCTACCAACGCAATAACTCCTACGCGCGTTGGCTGTTGTAGTGTCGAGCCTCTGGCTCGATGGAATTGGCGCAGAGCACCGACGCGACATCGGCTCGCGAGGACACTCGCCCCACCGGAAACTGGAGCCCACAAATTATTTGGCATCCTGGATCTCCAGCAGTTCAATCTCGTAAATCAGGACCGAGTTGGCCGGGATGGGGGCCACCACGCCCGACCGGTCTTCGTCGCCGTAGCCGACGTCGGGCGGAATGTAGAGCTTGAGCCTGCCGCCCTTGTTAATCTTTTGGATGCCTTCGTTCCAACCGGGAATCACCGAGCCGACCTCGATGTGCAACGGTTCGTTGTAGGTCTTGTCGAACACGGTCCCGTTGAACAGCCGGCCGGTGTAATCCACCAGCACGGTCTGGCCCGGTTTCGGAAACGGACCTTTGCCGGGCTTGATGATTTCGTACCGGACACCGTCGGGCAGTTCGACGACGCGCTTGTTTCTCTTCAGTTTGGCGAACAGCGTGTTCATTTCATCGAGCCGCTGTTGTTGGGTGGCGAGCCGGACTTTTTTCCGGCAATCGGTGACGAATTGTTCCACTTGCGGATAAATCACGTGCAAATCATGCGGCGCCGGCTGGCCCTGGATGCCCGTTGCCAGTCCCCGGGCCAGCAATGCCAGATTGGTTTTAGCCAGCCCAAATTTGGCGGCGCCCGTCTGCTGTCCCACGTTCCAGCCCCACGTTTCAAAGATTTGCCGTTCGCTGTAACCGGAGGGTGGGGGCGGCGGCAGTTCGGGTGCCGGTGGCACCAGGGCGTTCGTCAGGTCTTCCGGCGAAGCTTCTTTCGCCTCCAGCAGTTCGATTTCATAGACCCGGGCCGAACCCGGTTCGATGCCCAGGCTGAACGCTTCTTCCTCGGAAAGCGGCGGCGGGACATAAAGTCTCATCATGCCGCCCGGACTGAGCTTTTGCACGGCTTCAAACCAGCCGCGACAAACATCCCGGTTCGTCACCAGCACCAGGTCGAGCGGCCCCATTTGATTGAACTCGGTGCCGTCCATCAGCCGGCCCGTGTAATGGACGTTCACGGTCTGCTCCGGCCGGGCCAACGGGCCGTTGCCGGGCTTGATGATTTCGTACCGGACACCGTCGGTCAGGTCGAGGACGTTCGGGTCCTGTTTTAACTTGTTGAAAAATGCCTGCGCATTGGCCTCGTTCCGCTGGATCGTGGCATGCACAATTTTTCCCCGTCGGGCCTTGGCCAGCCGTTCCACGTCCGGAAAGATTTTCCGCAGGTCATACGGCGCCGGCCGGCCCGAGAGATTGGCCGAAAAGCCCTTCTGAAACGCGGCCAGCTCGGTTTCATTGATTTCAATGCCCGCGACGTCCTTGCTCTGCGCGATGACCCAGCCCCAGGCCTCGATGATTTGGGGTTCCGTGAAGGCGGGCGCGTGAGCGGGGACAGCGGCGGTGTCACTCGTTTGCTGGTCGGCGAAACCGGCGCCGCATCCGAGGATGAAAGCACCGGCAATGAGATTGACGGATAATTTCATGGAGCCGCCAAGTCTAAGCCTTCGCCGAAAAGACGCCACCATTTTTCTGGTAGCTAATTCATTTACCTAACCTTCTTTGCGGAATACGATGCCGTCACAAATCAGATGTTTACGGTAAGAGGCCAAAAACGGGTTCGTCCTGAGGATTGATACAAAAATTCACTTCACGGTTCCGGATGCCTGTGCTGCTCTTCCTCTTTGTTCATTTCATCTTCCAATTCATCCAGAGCCTTGTTTCCGCCAAAATCGGGAGAGAGCGGATCCAGGCGTTCCTGGCTTTTATCGATCCTGAATAAGATGATGCCTCCGATGGCCAGCATGGATGACCTGACCCAATGGTAAATCATCGCGTTGCGGAAAGCCTCAGGGTCGACTTTTTTTATCACGATGCCTTGAGACGAGTCCGAAGACGCAAAGGAATATCGGCCGCTATAGGTTGCTGGCACGCTGGTGCTGCCCTGGAATTCGTCATAGCCATTCCACGCCAGCGTTAAAAAGCCGATGGCCATGAAAATGTAGGATAGTATGCGCACAAACTTTTCAGGAATTATCGTGCCTGAAGGCGCTACGCTGCCACTATAAAAACGCTGAAATCGTGTAACACCGGCATCCCGGTTTGTTTGTAGGAAATTAAAACTTTAGCCTTCAGCCTTTAGCCTTTAGCCTTTGCCCCATGGGTCTTTGGCAAATCAGGAAATGAATGCGCGATGGCAGACGCTTTTTCCGCCGGCCCAGTGGCTGGCTGGGTACCAGTCGAAGTGGCTGGGACCCGACCTGGTTGCCGGGTTCACGCTGGCGGCTTATGCCATCCCCGTCTCGCTCGCCTACGCCGAGCTGGCCGGATTGCCGCCCCAGGTCGGTCTCTATTGTTATCTCGTCGGCGGATTGGGCTACGCACTTTTCGGGTCGTCGCGGCAGCTGGCCTTCGGCCCCACTTCGGCCATCTCGCTCGTTTTCGGCGTCACCATCGGGCAAATGGCCGGCAACGACCCCGACCGGTTGCTGTCGCTCGCGGCGCTGGCCACGCTGCTGACCGCCGGCCTGTTCGTGCTCGCCTGGCTGCTGCGGCTCAGCGTCATCGTCAATTTCATCTCCGAAAGCATCCTCACCGGTTTCAAGGCCGGCGCCGCCCTGTCCATCATGGTGACGCAATTGCCCAAGCTGTTCGGCGTGCCGGGCGGGGGACAGAATTTCTTCCAGAGCCTCGGGCTGATCGTCCGGCAACTGGGCGATACCAACCTCGTGGTGCTCGCGGTGGGATTGATTGCCGTCGCGTTGTTGCGCGGCGGCGACAAATGGCTGGCCGGCCGGCCGGTTGCGCTGGCCGTGGTCATCATTTCCCTGGTGGCCGTGCCTTTGCTGGGACTGTCGCAATACGGCGTCAATGTGGTCGGACAACTCCCGGCCGGCCTCCCGTCGCTGGCGCTCCGGCATTTTGACCTGCACAGCGTGGACCTCGGCACGTGGCGCCAGCTGTTGAACCTGGCCTTCGCGTGCTTCCTGCTCTCCTACATCGAAAGCATCTCAGCGGCGCGCACGTTTGCCCTCAAATGTCACTACGAGGTGGATGCGCGGCAGGAATTGCTCGGGCTGGGCGCGGCCAACCTGCTCGCCGGAATGTTTCAAGGTTATCCCTCGGCGGGCGGACTTTCCCAAAGCGCCGTAAACGAGAAGGCCGGCGCCCGCACGCCGCTCGCGCTCGTGTTTGCCTCGGTCACGCTCGGACTGGTGTTGCTCTTCCTCACCGGATTGTTCCGCAACCTGCCCAACACCGTGCTCGCCGCGGTGGTGTTGGTAGCCGTGCTGGGACTGATTGATGTCCGGGCCTTCCGCCACCTGTTCCGGGTCAGCCGCTTCGATTTTGCCGCCGCCATGACGGCGCTCGTGGGTGTGCTCCTGCTCGGCATCCTCGACGGCGTCATCTTCGCCGTCGTCGCTTCACTGGTCATGTTGTTGCAACGGTCGGCCACACCCCACGTCGCCTTCCTCGGCCGCATCCCCGGCACCAGCCGCTTTTCCGATCTCGCCCGGCATCCGGACAACGAGCCGGTCCCCGGCGCGCTCATTTTCCGGGTCGAAGCCCCGCTGCTTTATTTCAATACGGAACACGTCCAACGCACGGTGCTGGAGCGGGTGCGCAGCCAGCGCGACGGCCTGCACGTGGTGGTCTGTGATCTTTCCAATTCCCCGTACCTGGACCTCGCCGGGGTGCGCATGCTCGCCCGCCTGTTCGACGAGCTGAAGACGATGGGCATCGAACTGCTCGTCGTCGAGGCCCACGCCACCCAGCGGGACATCCTGCGGGCCGAAGGGCTGGACAAACTGGTCGGGCCCATCCATCGTGAGACCTCGCTGGCTGATGCCCTGGCCGATTTGAAAAAAGAAAATCCGCAGCAAAGCATATGAATCAACTGCGCTCGAAACTGGAACAAAACCTGGGCTGGATCCTCCTGCTCGTCCTGCTGGTTGGCTGCCTGGTCGTCCTGCGGCCGTTCATGTCCGCGCTGCTCTGGGCGGTGGTGCTCTGCGTTTCAAGCTGGCCCGTCTACCGCCGCGTGCTGGGCTGGCTCGGGAACCGCAGCACGCTGGCCGCCCTCGCCATGACACTGGGCATGATCCTCATCATCCTTCTGCCCTTCGTCATCGTCGGCACCACGCTCGCCGACAACGTCAGTCAGCTCACCGACGCCACCAAACATTGGATCGAAAACGGACCGCCCGCCCCGCCCGAATGGCTGGCCAGGGTGCCGGTGGTCGGACAACAAGCGACGGATTACTGGCAAAGCCTGGCGGCGGACAGCTCCAAGCTCTGGACGGAAGCCCAACGCATCATTGAACCGGCGAGCGCGTGGCTGCTCAGGGGCGGTCTGGCGCTGGGAGGTGGTCTCCTCCAGCTCGCCATGAGCATTTTCGTTGCGTTTTTCCTGTTCCGCGATGGCCCTGCCGTCGGCGGACTTTTGACCACGGCGGTGGATCGCATCGCCGGCGAACGGGGCAGCCATCTCCTGACCGTGGCCGGCAAAACGGTGCGCGGGGTCGTGTACGGCATCCTGGGCACCGCGCTCCTGCAGGCGATCATGACTGGCATCGGCCTGCTCATCGCCGGTGTCCCGGGGGCCATGCTGCTGGCCCTGCTGACTTTTTTCGCCTCCGTGATACCGGTGGTGGGCACCGGGTTGATCTGGATTCCCGCCGCCCTCTGGCTGTTTCATCAAGGCCTGACCGGCTGGGGCATCTTCCTGCTCATCTGGGGCGTGGGCGTCGCCAACATCGACAATTTCGTCAAGCCGTGGCTCATCAGCCAGGGCAGCGACCTGCCGTTCATCCTGATTTTCTTTGGCGTGGTCGGCGGCGCATTGACCTTTGGGTTCATCGGGGTTTTTCTCGGGCCGACGCTGCTGGCTGTCGGTTACCGGCTGGTGGCTGAATGGATTGCCAGCCACCGGGCCGCCGAACCGGCTCCCGACCCGAGACCGGCCGGATAATATGTCGCAGGTGACGCATCGGCCTGATTTGTTTGCATGGTACGTGACATCCGGCGGCAACTTTTGCAATCTGGCAGGTAAGTTCCACCCAAAGCACCAGCCATGAATAAAAAAATCGGCATTGTCACCGGCGGCGGCGATTGCCCCGGCCTGAACGCAGTCATCCGCGCCGTGGCCAAGGCGGCCGCCATGCGTGGCTGGGAAACCCTCGGCATCATCGGCGGCTATGAAGGCCTGCTGGAACCGCGCCAGTTCCGG
>CAYPSF010000144.1:0-11949 GCA_964413165.1 uncultured Bifidobacteriaceae bacterium | reverse complement strand
CAGGCCGGGATGTGTGACCCGCCAAAGCGGCGATCCAACCCCGGAACGAGCACTAACGAAAGGAAACAGATGCTCATCAGCGATATGATGATCTTCTGACTGGTCCGGGTTTCGGCCGAGGCGCCGCCTCTCAGCCGGCGCTGGAGCAGATCCGGATCATTTCTCAGCAGGTAAAGGATGATCAGCAGGTCCGGGACAAAAAATGCGGGCAGGAACAGCCAGGCCTCCCAAAAATCCCATGACCCGGCGGAAAGGAAAAGGGCCAGGCTGACAATCACCAGGCGCTTTACGAAAACCGCAAGGGCTTTGGCGGCCGAAGAATTCATGCTCGGAACTTTGCGGCTGACCGGTGGTTAAAATTTGCCCCGGCCGCCAACGCAGAACCCACATACTCATTTCGCCGGCGTCGCAGGAGCATTGACGTCGCTTTTGGGCAGGATGTCCGAGGCTTTCACGTGCAGGATCTTTTTGTCGCGCGTGACAATCGTCAGATCGTCGCCCACCGTCGCGGCCACCCGGCCCAGCATCACCCGCCCGTCCGTCAGCCGGATCAAATCGGGCTGGCGATTGAAATACGGATTGTCCGTGGGCGTCCAGGCGACCGGGATGAATTTCTTTCCGTTGCAAATCGGGCAGGCCACCTGCCCGGTTCCCTTGCAGACCGTGCATTTCACCTTGCCGGTGCCGCCGCAAACCTTGCATTTGCCGGTATCGACCGGGTTGCCATTTTGCATCTCAATGACATCCCCGACGTGTTCCTGACTCCAGGACATCGTCCCGCCGTTTGCCGTCGTAAACGTGATCCACAAATCGCTTGGATCATGTCCGGCCACGTTCATGTGGGTCCACACGCCGCGCGTCAGTTTGAGACAAGGTCCCGGGCAATCCACCTGTCCCTCCACGCAACCGGGTACGAGGCACCGCACCGTGCCTTCCCCTTTGCATGCAAAGCAATCCTTCTCCCCGGGTCCGGGACCGGCCGCCTCCGGTGGTGGCGGCGCGGCATTGGTGGGGGCGGGGGCCTGACTTTTGGGGGCCTCAGATGGCTTTCCGCACCCGGCGAACAGCAGCACGCCCAGACCACACGCGAGCACCGGGTAAAATGCGAAATGCCTCGGAAGCAGAATAGCGTTAACCATGCGCCAAGATTATGACCATTCTGGTGGCACGTAAAGTTGGTCGTGGCAGGGGAAACGAAATCAAAAAAAGGCGGGGTTCGGATCATCCGAACCCCGCCGCGAAAATCCTGCAGTGATCAGTAGCGACTACGACCGCCGCCGCTGCCGCCGTATTCACGACGACCGCCACCGCCGCCGGCCGGACGCTCTTCGCGCGGCTTGGCCACGTTGACGGTAAGGGCCCGTCCGCCCAGTTGCGAACCGTTGAGGGCCGCAATGGCCTTCTGCGCCTCCTCAGGCGAGCTCATGGTGATGAAACCGAAACCACGGGGACGGCCGGTGGTCCGGTCCATCATCAGGTTGGTTTCAGTGACCGTGCCGTGCGCGGCAAACGCGTCCTGCAGGTCGTTTTCAGTGGTGTCAAAGGAAAGATTCCCGACAAATAATTTACTGCTCATGTGATGTTTAACTGTCCGACAAACCGGCACTTTCCACAGACTGTTCCCGAACATCGGGTTTAAAATCATCACTGAACCAGGTTCACTTGAAGATTTACCATGCCTTGAAAGAGACAAGCTATCTAACAGACGAGTACAGTATGACAGGTTTTGCCGCAATAGCGACAACTATCGGCAACTAACTTTCCGGCCCAACCAGCGTCTCAACCGGTCAATTCATTGGTTTATTTCGCAGCCATGGCCTGGCCGGCCAGCCAGCCGGTCGTCCAGGCAGCCTGGAAATTGAACCCGCCGGTCACGCCGTCAATGTCCAGCAGTTCGCCGGCGAAAAACAGGCCCGGACAAACCTTGCTCTCCATGGTTTTGAAATTTACCTCCGCCAGCCGCACGCCGCCGCAGGTCACGAACTCGTCCTGGTTCAGGCTTTTTCCGGTCACGGGAAATTCCGTGCGGGCAAGCTGTTGCGCCAGCGCGTGCATCTGCGACCGGGTGAGCGTCGCCCAGCGGGTGTCGCGCGCGATACCCGCCGCCAGCACGAGTTGTTCCCACAACCGCGCCGGCAAGGGCTCCAGCGGCACGTTCACCACCAGTCGCGCGCCCGACGCTTCGCGCCGGGCCTGGAATTCACGGGTGATCTTTTCCGCGGAAAATTCCGGCAGCCAGTTCACCAACAGCGGGAAACGGTAATCCAACCCGTGCAACGAACGCGCGCCCCAGGCCGACAGCCGTAAAATCGCCGGGCCGCTCACCCCCCAGTGCGTCGCCAGCAAGGGCCCGCGCTCGCGCAGCTTTGCCGGCGGCACGGATACTTCGACCGCGCCGACGGAAATACCGGCCAGCGACCGCAGCCACGGCGACTCGATGTGAAAAGTGAACAGCGACGGCACGGGCGGTTGGAGCGTATGGCCGAGCGACATCGCCAGCCGTCCCGCTGCGGCTGCGCGGCAGCCGCCGGTTGCCAGGAGCAGCCGGTCGCAAATGAGCGTCTCACCTTGAGCGGAGTTTTCTCCCTCTCCTCCGGCAAAGCCGGAGGAGAGGTCCGGGGAGAGGACGTGCGTTTTATCGGCAACCCCTCTCTCCGGCTCTCTCCCCGCTCGTTCCTCACGGAGAGAGAGAGACGAAAACTGGCGGGCGAGCGTGATTTCAAACCCGTCGCCCGCACGTTTTGCCACGCATTCCACACCTGCATTGAGCCGCAGGTTCACCCCCGCCCGGCGCGCGGCGGTCATCAGGCAATCCATGATGGATTGTGAGGAGTCGGTGACGGGAAACATCCGGCCGTCGGCCTCGGTCTTCAATTTCACGCCGCGGGCTTCGAACCAGGCCACGGTGTCGCGCGCGGAAAATTTCTGGAACGGCGCGAGCAACGCTTTTCCCCCGCGGGGATAGCGCGCGGCAAAGTCGCGGGAATCGAGGGCGGCGTGGGTGACGTTGCAACGGCCGCCGCCGGAGATGCGCACCTTGTCGAGAAAGCGCGACGTCTTTTCCAGCACCGTCACCGGGACGCCTTGTTCCGCCGCTGCGATGGCGGCGAAGAACCCCGCCGCGCCGCCGCCGACCACAATGATTTGTTGGACACCCATTACGCGGGCGCCATCGTACCCAGCTCGCGGATTTTCGGCACGTCGAGAATCCGCCCACTTTCGCCCGGCGGATTTTCGACCGCCCAGATCAGTGTCTTGAGCATCTGCGACAACGTCACCAGCCCCAATCGTTGCGCGCCTTCGCGGGTGGGTGGCAACCGTTCGCACAACCAGTAAAACGGCAGCAAGGCATACGGCCAGCGACGGCCCGGCCCGAGCACGTACCACGGGCGCACGAATGAAGCCGCCATGCCGCTGGCCCGGATCAAGGTCTCGCCCTCCGCTCGCACGGCGAGGTATTCTTTCATCATCGGCGCCGGCTGCGCCACGCTGAGATAGACAAAATGCCGGATGCCCGCCGCGCGCGCCGCCTTCACCGCCGCCCGGATCGAAACCAGGTCCACCGCGCGGAACTGGGCCGCCTTGGCCGGGCTGGGATGCGGCACGCCGACCAGGTGCACAAACGCGTCCGACCCGTGCACCGCTTCCGGGTAGGAATCCAGCTGCAACGCATCGCCTGCCACGCTGAAAGCGCCGGGCGGCAGCCGGCCTGCCGAACCTTTCCGGACGAGCGCTTTGACCACGTGCCCGCGCTGGAGGAGCAGGGGAATCAGCCGGCTACCGATGTAACCCGTGCCGCCGGTGATGAAAACGTGTTTACCCATGGTCAACGATGTCCCAAACCATCAGTCAGGGCATAGGCGAGCGCATAGCAGATGAAAATCGCCGCGCCATCGGCGACGCCCAACACCGGTGCCGGCGCGAGGTTGCAGCGCCGGAGCGGCCGGGCCAGCAACGTGAGCGCGATGGCGATGCCGAGTTCGCCCAGGATGATGTAATACGGCGTGTTGGAAATCATGCGGCAGTCGCGGTATTGCCACCAGTGGATGCGCCGCGCCATTTCCTCATAGTACGGGATATTGAGCGCGCCGAGCAACCCGATCATGGCCAGGCCCCGGCTGCCGAACCGTTCGCCCAAGCGCAGGCCGAGATAGCCGAATTGCACGGACACAACCTCCCAGGCCAGCGGCATCCAGGCGGGCGAGCGCCAGAGCATTGGTCCGCCGCCGATGGAATAATCGAGCGTGCGGGTGTAATCCACCAGCCAGGCGTCCGCCGCCAGTTCGGCCAGGCCCACCGCCAGCCCGAACACCAGCAACCGCGCCAGCAACGCGTCCCGCCGCAAAATCACGAAGCCGAGCAACAGGGCGTTGTCGGACAGGTTCAGCGCCAGGCCGGTCCGCCAATCCGACCACGGCACGAGTACGAGCAATCCGACGGCGGCGACGTTGACGGCAATGGTCGCCAGCACGACCCGCAGACGACCCTGTTCCAGCGGGTCGCGGTTGGGGTGGGCCGGCATGAAAGGTCAGGGTTTGAGCGACCGCAGGTACGCCACCACGGCCACGGCGTCCTCGTGGCTGAGACGGAATTGCGGCATGGGCGGCAGGGCCGATTTGCCCAGGCTGTTGGTGCCGGTTTCGAAAAACGCGATCGCCTGATCGTCCCGGGTATACGTTGGCAAGCCGGCAATCGGCGGGGCGATGGCGGCGAACGGCATGGGACGGGTCGGCTTGAAATCAATCAACTCACCCTGCAACCATTGCGAGCGGTCATATCCGCCCTTGTCGTTGCGCGGCGAATGGCATTCCCCGCACATGCCCACCCGTTCGACCAGATATTTGCCGCGCTCGATTTGCGCGGCGGCGGCGGCGGCGGGTTTCGCCGGACCAACGCTATTGGTTTCGGCCGCAAACAGAGCGAACGTCAGAGCCAGCAAAGGCACTATGATTTTGAGTTTCATGCGCGCTTATCTAGTCCTTTGCGAAACCCTCGACAAGCGAAATCCAAGGTATGGTCCGTTGCCTGGAACTCAAGGCTGGTGGACACGATAAAACTTCTGCGGATGATTTCCCGTCATTGCATCTGGGTCCACGAAGTTGAACGGCATGGTCGCCACGTTCGTCGTCAGGATTGGCGTCCACTGGACCGGATCGGTCAGATTCGTGGCCGACTCAAGGGCGAGCGGAACGTTGGTTAAAGCATTCACCTGTACCGTGAATTGCGCGTTGGGCAGGCAATCCAGCACCTGCAAGCCGGCATCATAACTCGCCACATAGATACGATTTTCCGACACGGTCATGCCAATAACAGACAGGTTTTTAAAATAACCACCTACGTGCACACAGTTGGTCGGGTTGCTCACGTCAATCACATCAATCGCAGTCTCACCTGCGTTGATATCGCTGACAAAGGCATAATTTCCCGACACGGTCACAGCTCCGATGAAATGGCCGTTGTTGTAGCTGCCCACCTGCACACAATTGGTTGGATTGCTTACATCAATCACTCGCAACCCGGCATTTCCATCTCCCAGATAGGCATAATTCCCCACTACCGCCAGTCCTCGAGCTTGCCCGGAAGGAGCATTAGTCCAAACGCCCACCTGCACGCAGTTGGTTGGATCGCTCACGTCGATCACATGCAGGCCGGTAGCACTGTCCGTCACATACGCATAGTGCCCGTCTACCGCAAGGCCATACGGGAGCCACTTGCCATAACAGCCCACAAATAAGCAATTGGTCGGATTACTTACGTCGATGATTTGCAAGGTTGTCGTGTTTTCGGGTAAACCATCGGGCCATAGCGCCAAGTAGGCATAACGCCCGGTGACAACGACGTTTTGGCCGTAAGCTGTGCTATAAATGCCGGCATAACGGCCCACGAGTGCACAGTTCGTCGGATTGCTCACGTCAATGACTTCCAAACCATTATCCACATCCAACACGTAGGCATAATTTCCTGCTATGGCAACGTTATGGGCATAATAATTGCGTGAATCGGCGTAACCACCCACCCGCACACAATGGGTTGGATCACTGACGTCAATAACCGCCAGCCCGCCGTGGAGGAGGGCCACATAGGCATACGACCCGGCTATCTTCACGTCGTAAGCATAATTCGGGGACGATGGCCAGTTGCCCCGGTACACAACCTCCGGGCCAAGTTTGGCATCAAGGCGTGGTTGGGCCAGTCCAGTCAGCATCCCGAGCGTGAGCAGGCCAAGCGATGCCAGACTCACGCACATCGGGGAATGCCCGACGGAGTCGCGACTTCTGCTGAAAAGTTCGAGCGGCATGGTCTTCATGGTTTATTCCTTCAATATTCAGTTCTGCACCGACTACCTCAGACTATGCCATCTCACATCACTAGTAACTCGGCAGATAAATGTCATTTCTTTCAAAAAATGGACTAATATTTCAGGATAGAACACGTTCAGTATCAATGCGTGGGGATTGGAACCTGTTGCAGGGTGCCATCGGAGGACATCCTCCTTGTTGAAATCCACGTGGCAGACCGACCCCCCACGTTGGCGGCTCCACTGTGGAAAATGTCAACCGCCCTTTAGCGTCACCGGAGGTCGTTTTTCAAAACAATGCGATATCCGACAAATCTCTGCTCCAAACTTCGTTCATCGATATCAATTGGAACTCGGCGGAAAAGGTCCCTTTGAATTGACCAGTTTTCCACCCAGGGCTTGTTCCACTACCCGGAGCGCATTCTGGCCAGGGTCGAGCCGTGTCTTGCGTTTGGCTGGCTTTTTGGTCTGTTTGTCCATGTCCCATGGTTGCCGCGGGACGTACCAAAGGCGAAATCAAATTTCAAACTGACCCACAACCGGCTGCGGACGCGGATTGCTTTCCGGCGGGAAGCGGGCCAGACTGGCCGGGTTCGAACAGCGGCGACCTTCGCCCGGATCACGCCCGAAAACAAAAATGGAAGATCAAATACTACGACTGCTCGGCCAGCACGGTTATGTGCCGGCTAACGTGCCGGAACTGCTCCGACACCTGCGCTGGGCGCCGTCGCGCCAGCAGGAATTGCAGCAGGGGCTGGCCGGACTGGAACGTTCGGGCCGCATCACCCGTACCAAGGGCAACCGCTATATCCTGTCCCGCGAGGCGGACCTCATTCCCGGCCGGATCCGGATCAACCGCCAGGGCAAGGGGTTTTTGCAGCCGGACGACTCGAAATTGAAGGAGATCATGGTCCCGGAGGACGCCACGTCCACGGCGTTGCATGAGGATCGCGTGCTGGTGCGCCGTGACGTCCGGGCCCGGGGCCTGCGCCCGGAACGCCCGACCCAGGAAACCGGCGCGGTCATCCGCATCCTGGAGCGGCGGCGGACACAAATCGTCGGCACGTTGCAGCGCGGACGGCAATTTCTTTTCGTCATCCCCGATGACCCGCGAATGCCGCACGACATTTACGTGCCGCCGGCGAGGGACACTGGCCGGCCGGCCAACGTTGGCGACAAGGTGGTGGTCGAACTGCGCGAGTGGACCTCACGCAATACCAATCCCGAAGGGGAAATCATCGAGGTGCTCGGGCCGCCGGACGAGGAAGGCGTGGACATGTTGTCGGTGTTGCGGCAATACGACCTGCCGTTGCATTTCCCGAAGCCGGTGCTGGCGGAAGCGCGCGCCATCGGCGCCAGCGTGGCCGCCCACGAGCTCGCCGGCCGCGAGGATTGCCGGTCACACGCCGTCATCACCATTGACCCGGATGACGCGAAAGATTTTGACGACGCGATCTGCCTGCGCCGGATTTCGCCCGACCAATGGAAACTGTGGGTGCACATCGCCGACGTGTCGCATTACGTGAAGCCGGGCACGGCGCTGGACGACGAGGCGCGCCGGCGCGGCAACTCCACCTACCTGGTGGACCGGGTTATCCCGATGCTGCCCGAGGCTTTGAGCAACGAACTGTGCTCGCTGAAACCTGACGTGGACCGCCTCACCAAATGCGTGGAATTTGTCATCAACCAGGACGGCCGCGTGCTCAACGCCAAATTTTACCCGGCGGTGATCCATTCGCAGCGCCGGTTTACCTACCACGAGGTGCTGAAGATTTTGCAGCGGGGGCCGAACGATTCCATCGAGCGGATGTTGCACGACGCGCACGAACTGGCCCAGCGAATCCGGCGCCTGCGGTTCAAGGCCGGCGCGCTGGCGCTGGATTTTCCGGAAATGAAAATCCGCCTCGACGACCGGGGCCGGGTGGCGCGCATCGAAAAGCTGGAGAACGATGTTTCGCATCAGTTGATCGAGGAATACATGCTGCTCGCCAACGAAGCAGTGGCCGGGCGGTTAATGCGGCAGAACCTGCCGGCGATCTACCGCGTGCATGAGGCGCCCGATGAACGGCGGTTGAATGAATACCGCGAGGAAATCCTCAGCCACCACGTGCCCTGCGGCAATTTGAGCAAGCGGCCGGAAGTCCAGAAGCTGCTGCAAAAACTCGATGCCTTGCCCATCGGCGGAGCGCTCAAGATCGGTTTTCTCCGTTCGCTCATGCGGGCGCGTTATGCCGTCGAGCCGCTCGGCCATTACGGGCTGGCCAAGAAGGAGTACGCGCATTTCACATCGCCCATCCGCCGCTACGCCGACCTGGTGGTGCACCGGGCGCTGTTTCAAAGCAGCCACGGCCCGACGCATTCGCTCAAGGAAACTGCCGACCACATCTCGGAAACGGAGCGCAACTCCGCCGACGCGGAGCGCGACAGCAAGGACGTGAAACTCTACGCCTTCCTGAGGATGCAACTGCAATCCGCCGATCCACCGCGGTACCCGGCGCTGGTCATTGACGTGCGCAACTTCGGGTTTTTCGTGGATGTGCCCGGGCTGGCGATGAGCGGGCTGGTGCATCTTTCCAGCGTGCTGGACGATTTTTACGTGTTTGACCCGGACCGCAACCATCTGATTGGCCGGCGCCAGCGCCGCGTCATCCGGCTCGGCGACAAGGTGGAAGTACAGATCGCCAAGGTGGATTCGTTCAAGAAACAGGTGGATTTTCGGCTGGCGGACAACCGCGCCGCTGGAACGGAACGCCCGGCCAAGGCGCCGCCGGCCGGCCGAAAATACCAGCCCACGAGTTCAGCACGGCCGCGCCGGGATTTTTCCCGGCGCTCCCGTGGTTCCCGCCGGCGATAATCGCTGGCGATGGACACGGCCAAACCGCGCATGGACGACAACTCCACACCCGTCCCGACGCCAGCACCGCATCGGCGCCGTCCACGCTATGCCGGAAAGAACCCCCGACGGTTCGAAGAAAAATACAAGGAACATGACCCGCAACGTTATGCCGATACCGTTGCCAAAATCCTTGCCTCGGGCAAAACCCCGGCGGGCACGCACCGTCCCATCATGGTGGCGGAAATCATGGCAGTGCTCGCCCCCCAACCGGGCGAGGTGGCGGTGGATGGCACGCTCGGCTACGGCGGCCACGCTCAGGAAATCCTGGCGCGCCTCCAGCCTGGTGGCAGATTGGTTGGCCTCGACGCCGACCCGCTGGAACTCCCGAAGACCGAGGCCCGGCTGCGCGCCCTCGGTTTCGGCCCGGACACATTCACCGCGCACCGCAGCAACTTTGCCGGGCTGCCGCAGGTGCTCGCCCAGGCCGGGCTGCCCGGCGCGGACATCATCCTGGCCGACCTGGGGGTTTCCTCGATGCAGATTGACGACCCGGCGCGCGGCTTTTCCGTGAAGCTGAGCGGCCCGCTGGACATGCGCATGAATCCGCAACGCGGACAGCCCGCATCGGCATGGCTGGAAAAAATCAAACCGGCCGCACTCACAACTTTGCTGGAAGAAAACGCCGATGAACCTTACGCGGACGTGCTCGCCCCGGCTCTCGCGGGAAAAAGCTTTGCCACGACCACTGCGCTGGCTGCCGCCGTCCGGGCCGCGCTGCCGCGCCTGAACAAGGAGGCCGGCGACCTCTCCCTCCGCCGTGTTTTTCAGGCGTTGCGGATCGCGGTGAACGACGAATTCTCGGCGCTCGACACGTTTCTGCGCCATTTGCCGGCGTGTTTGAATCCCGGCGGCCGGGTGGCGATCCTGACATTTCATTCCGGCGAAGATCGCCGGGTGAAGAAAGCGTTTGCGGGCGGACTGCGGGACGGGCTTTACGCCGACATCGCCCAGGAAGTCATCCGCCCCGGCGCCGACGAACGGAATGCCAATCCCCGTTCCGCCCCGGCCAAACTCCGCTGGGCACGCCGGGCCGCGTAATGGATGCCCGCGCCAAATGATAGTACGTCCGGCATTTACAATAACCGCGATGAGACGCATGATGGTAGTCCCTTCGGAGAAACTACCCTGCCGCAGGGAAGTCAACCGCGGAAGAAATTAAAATTATGGGCGACCGATCACCGAAATCCAACCAGAAGAAGTCCTCGCAGAAACAGTCCAAGGCCGACAATGCCGCCAACCAGAAAAAGCAGGCCGAGGCCGCCAAACAGGCTGCAAACAAAAAGTAACCGGTCCTGCTACTGTCTCTCCTGATTCAAAATCAGGAGAGACCGCTTCCTTCTTCAAGCCTTCGCATGCCCAAGAAAATCAGATTGCAACAAAACCAGGTCTGGAAACGCGGTGACGAATACCTGCGCATCCTGCACCTGGAACGGCTGGAAGTGGAATACAAGGTGGTCAAAAGCCTCACCACCCGCGTAGGAACTTTTTGTCACGTCAGCAAAAAAGAGTTTTGCCGCCTGATCAAGACCGCCCACCTGATGACGCTCGAGGAAATCCAGAAGTCCTGGTATCACTGACACCTACGTGGCGCTACCGCCGCCAGCGGCGGGGCGGGCCTGAGTGGCGATGATGCTGTTGATGTCCCGGCTGCCCGGGACGATGGGACGAAGACGGATGGGCAGGCCGCTGTGGGCGGCCCTGGCTCTGTCCCTGCGGGAAACGGCGTTCGGCTTCCGGGGGTCCCGGCGGCGCCGCGGCCGAATAGTTGAAGCCTTCCGCTCGCTTCCGGACGATGCCGCGGCCGATGAACCGTTCCACCGTGCGCAATTCGTCCCGGTCTTCCGGCGTGACAAAGCTGATGGCGTCGCCCACGGCGTGCGCCCGGCCGGTGCGGCCGATACGATGCACATAATCCTCCGCATGCATCGGAAAGTCATAGTTCACCACGTGGGAAATGCCGTCCACGTCGATGCCGCGCGCCGCAATGTCCGTGGCCACCAGCACGCGCACCGCGCCGGATTTGAAATCCTTCAGGGCCTTGAGCCGTTGGTTTTGTGAACGGTTCGAATGCAGTGCTGCCGTCTTGATGCCCTTGCTTTCGAGGTTGCGGGCGATGCGATCGGCGTTGTGCTTCATGCGGGAGAAGACCAACACCATGTCCATCTGCGGATCGCGCAACAGGTGCAGCAGCAGGGACGGTTTCAAATGCTTGGGCACTTCGTAGATGAGCTGGGTGACCGTCTCGGCGGGGTTCGAGCGGCGGCCGATCTGGATCATTTTCGGCGCGTGTTGGAACTCGTGCGTGAGGCCTTCAATCTCGCGGGAAAGGGTGGCGGAAAACATCAGCGTCTGCCGCTGCTTCGGCAATTGCTGTACGATGCGCCGGATATCGGGCAGGAAACCCATGTCGAGCATCCGGTCGGCTTCGTCGAGCACGAGGAATTGTAGCCCGGAAAAATCGGCGTAGCGCCGGCCCATCAGGTCGAGCAACCGGCCGGGGCAGGCGATGACGATGTCGGTGGCGGCCCGCAGGGCGCGGATTTGGGGTTGTTCGCCCACGCCGCCGAAGACCGTGGCGACGCTTACCGGCAGATATTTCGCGTAGGCCCGCACATTTTCCTCGATCTGCAGGACGAGTTCGCGGGTCGGCGCGATCACCAGCACCCGGGTGCGGCGGCGCTGATTCACGGCAGATGGCGTGGCCAGCCGGGTGAGGATGGGCAGGGTGAACGCCGCGGTTTTTCCCGTGCCGGTC
>CAYPSF010000143.1:0-12039 GCA_964413165.1 uncultured Bifidobacteriaceae bacterium | reverse complement strand
CAAACCGACAGCGGGGTGTCCAGTGACCGAACTGGACAGCAAGGCGGGCTTCCTCAAAGCGGCCCCGACCCGCCCAAATTTCGCCATCCAGTTGAGCAGCGGGCAGACCGTCCGTAAACCAGTCAGGAACGGCGATCACGTTGCCGCCGCGTGTCCAGAACTGCGAGCCGTCCCAGTAGGCGCGGCAACCGTTCAATTTTTCAGAAACGAGCCATCCGGTAGGGTCCATCCCGCCCTGGTAGTCGCTGCCGAGTGTCATTTGTGATTCGTTCATCGTGCGAGCCTCCGGCCTTTACTATTTGCACGTGGCGGCATGATGCCAAACCATTCGGCGGCAACGGCTGGCTTCACGCGCCGGAGATAGTTCGTCCGGATGACTTGAACCGAGTTACCACTTTCGTCTGACACGCGGGGAACGTCGCCACACTCTGCAATGCGATAGCTGATACACGAATGTCGTAGGGCGTTTTTCTTCCATTTGATTTTCGCCTTCACTGCCAGCTTCAAAAGCTGTTTGGTCGTGTTCTCGAATGGGCAAACTCTGCCCGCTTTCTTCCTATACGGTAACAGCCATGCTTTGAGATTATCCTTCACTGGCACCAGCCGCCGCGTCTGCGTCTTGGCTTTGTCCGCTCGGATTTCAATGAAGCTCTCCCCTGCCCCATCGGCCAGTTCAATTTCACTCCAATCCAGTCGAGCAATCTCGGCGTGTCGAAGACCAGCAAAGGCGGCGATGGCAAGGAACGGCACAAGCCGCCTATCGGCTTTGCTCAACAGCAATTTCATTTCGTCCGGCGCATAGGTGGAAATTTCGCCGAGCTTGCGGGCATTGTATTTCTGAACGCCCTTAAGCCAGTTCGTCCCCTCTTTCAGATAACCGCACAATACACACCATCGGCAGAAAAAACCAATCACGTCCCGATGGTTTCGGCGTGTTCGTTCAGCGAGTGGCATCGTGGCCAAATATTGAGAAACCAGAGCCGGTGTAACGTCTTGAAGCCCGACGTTGAAGCTTTTTACAAAACGGTTCAGGACGTTGGACAACTGCTTCAACCGCATGGCCGATTTACCGTCCGCTTTCGCCTGCTTAATGATTTCTCCCACGGCCTTCGATACGGCCACGGGTGGAATTTGGTTGGTGTGATGCTTTAACCATTCGCGACAAGCCTCTGTGAGAGTCGCCCGCCCACCCAGGAGCGTCACTGCGCTGGCGTATTCGTGTGCAGCCACGTCCAGTTTGACACACATGGGCAACAACGCCTCGGTTGCCCGCATGTACGCCATCCTGTCAGTGTTCGCCAACATCAAGACGAGATGTTCACCACCGGATATTTTTCCGCACGCATCATCGGCAGCTGTCTCTGCCTGTTCCAGATCGGAACGCCATACCCGTTTTCGTTTCCCAAGCAGGGAATAAACCACCATGAAGCCCGAATACCTTTGCCCGTTCTGAACCTGCTTTGCCTTGTAGATTTTTGCGGTCACGCCGTCCCGCGTAACCACAATGGGGAATTTGTTCGTTTTCATCTGTTCCACCAAAGCGGGAACTGTCATGCAGCTTGTACATTAAAGTGCCCTATAAGGTTGGAACCATGTGGAAAACCAAGGAAAAATGGTCGGGGCGGTGAGATTTGAACTCACGACCTCTTGCACCCCAAGCAAGCGCGCTAGCCAAGCTACGCTACGCCCCGAACCATTGGAACACTGATTCTATTCAGTTGACCGCCGGATTCAATCACGAAGATTTTTCTTTTCGAGGGCGCCGACAGGTCGCGCGTCCCTCATGACCGTTGTAGCGCAGGCTGATAGCCTGCTGTATCGCGGATTGGCAATCCGCTGGTCCCACAGAAGCTCAAGCCCGGCCGAATGCCATTCGGCGACACAGCAGATTGCCATTCTGCGCTACCAAATCTCATCGCCGGCCGCGGGTCGGAACGATTTTGGGGCGGATCGGCGGTGGCAACGGAATTTTTGGCGGCAACGCAGGGGACCGCCCTCCGGCCGGCTTCGGCCAGTGCTTTTCGGCATACTCCACCACCTTTTGGGCCACGGCCGCCTTCGCCTCCAGCGCGCCAGGAACGGCCAGTTCAAATTTTTCCACCTTGTGCGCCACCCAATCCTCGGCCTTCGTTGCCATTTCACCGATCTTGCCTTCGGGAAATTTCATCTCACCGATGTTGAAGGCCCCCAGCGAGCTGAGCGCACCCGCAATCGGGCCGGAGGCCCTGACCGCGTCGGCCGTCGCCGGCGCCTGTTGCCAGGTTTCGTAGCCGTTCACCACCCAGTCCAGCTTACCGGTCTCGATATCCAGCAACAACCCGTGCACGGGAATCTTCGGGCCGATGAGCGGACTATTGCGCACGATCCCGGCGGCCTTGATTACATTCTGCCGTTCGCTGCTGAACAGGCCGAAGAATTCATTGAGATTGTCCGGCAATAAATGCCGTTCAACCCCGAGGGCCTGGAGCCGTTCCAACAGTTGCATCGTCGTTGTCCTGCAAACCTGGCAATCCGAGTGGCCGATGACGGCAATTTCCCGGCCGCCCTTGACCGCACAGGCCAGTGATAGTGACCGCATGGTGCTGGAGGTTGGCCCGGTGATGATGTTGCCTGCATTGCGCAGCCAGATGAATTGCTCTGCCGGCAACGCCAGCGCATTCGGAAAAAAAGCATTGAGCCGCGGGTCAATGCACGTGAGCGCAATGACCGGCAACGAGTCCGCAAAATCCGCCGGATGCAGGCCGGCCGTCGTATCCCCCGCCACCGCCCGGTGGTTTGCATCAATAATGGCTTCAAAGAGGTGCATAAATCAGAGTATCTCCCGGATAAATTTAAAACCAGCCTTTCGTGTTCCTTGCATTGCCGATGGAAATTTTGAACGACGCATAATCGTTCGTTGGCGCCATCGGAATGATGGCAGTCCTGAAGGCCGCGTCGTCGTATGAGCTGATGGTGACATAACCATGACCCGTATCCGCATCCACCATAACACCCTTGGCATCAAAAAACCGGCAATCGAACTCGATGCCCTTCCAAGCGACCGGACTAGAGTTGGTCAACACACCGGTTATGTAGATGCGCGACCCGTTCTCGGTCTGAGCCCAGTTCATGCGCGACTCAAGAATCCTGAGCGAACCGGGAAACTCGCTGTAGTAGGGCTTGGGATTCTGCATACGTTCCAGACGCGAGAACGCCGTCACTGCCAGTGTAACGTAGATTACAGTCACAGGCACAACGTGGATAAACATCATAACCCACGGGTGGCGGAAAGACTTCAGCGTCAGCCATTGGTGGCAGTGCGGACAAAGCTTCGCCTCCGTCTTGAGAATCTCCACGCAAAACGGGCATGTTCGCTTTTCCGGATCGTTCATAATAATCGCGCAGGCATGGCAATGAATCGCTTGACTTACTCCGACTTCGACGGCCGAGTACCATCAGTTGCCATCTGCACGCGCACCTGATGGGTGATGTTATTGTTCGTAAAGGCCAACGTGTTCAGTTCCACCCTGAATCCATGTTCCTGGCGAGGCTGGACGACAAACAAATCCTTTACTTCGGGATGGCGCACATCCAGCAGATGGCCCCGTTCATCCAGAAAACGAACCTCCAATTCCTGGACCCGCCACGGGTATTCGCTTCGATTGGTCACAACACCTGTCAACCAGTTGTCGGCCTTCGCTCCAGCGCGATCCAAGGATGTGCTCAGCACGACGAGATCATTCCGATGTCCGGCAAAACTGCGGCCACCCACGCCTTCTTCATCCGGCGCAAACATGACAATTACTCCAATCGCTACAACGATGAGAACCGCAGTTGGTCCGCCGATCAACAACTCCTGTCGCCACAGTGCATAGCGACCTTGCTTCGAGCGGCAGAACGGACAAACCTTTGCCGCTGCTTTGATCGTTTCGGCACAAAACGGGCAGACTTTGTTTGGTACGCCGTCAGCCATAACCTTCCTCACGTCGCCTTCTTCCACGGCTGCAATGGCGGCGGATCAAATGCCGGCATAGGAGGCGGCGCCTTTGGCATCAGGAACCAGAGCCCGAAGTAAACGATCACCCCGGCAAACGCGGTGAATATCGTCGCCAGCACCCAGACCAAGCGCAGGCGGAACGGGGACCAGCCGAGATGTTCCGCCAGCCCGCCGCAAACCCCGGCAATCACCCGATTGTTTTGTGAACGGCTGACTTTCATATTTTTTAGACTTCGTAGCAGCCGAGGTAACGAGGCTTCATTCTCTCGGAACTCTCAACCCTCAACTGTCAACCACCTGAACAATAGAGCCTCCTCACGTCGGCTGCTACGGGTTGGGACTATTTCCCTTTGTCATCATCCTTCGCCATCGCCTTTTTGAGCGCGGGCACCTGCTCCAGCAATTTCTCGAACTTCACGCCGGTCAGGCTTTCCAGGATGGGCGGCAATTGGCTGATAATGGTGGTGACGTCGCCGGTCAGCTTGCTCGCGCCGCCGCCGGGTCCGTTGCCGCTGTTGATGATGATCATCTTTTCGGTCTTGCTGAGCGGCTCGCTGATCTTGCCCGCCACTTCGGGCAGCACACGCACGATCATTTCAATGACCGCCGCCTCGTTGTATTGCTTGAAGCTCTCGGCCTTGGCCTGCATGGCGGATGCCGTCGCCTTGCCCTGGGCCTCGATGACGGAGGCTTCGGCCAGACCCCGCGCCTTGTTCGCTTCGGCCTCGGCAATACCCGTGGCCTTGGTCACGTCCGCGCCGGCAAAACCGGTCGCCTTGGTCGCGGACGCGGCACCCGCCGCCTCGGTTTCGAGCTGGAATTTTCGCGCATTGGCCAGGGTCTCGACCTTGTAACGTTCGGCGTCGGCGGGTTTCTGAACATTGGCTTCGAGTTCCCGCTGCTTGCGCTGGATTTCCTGCTGCTGCAACTCGATTTGCTTTTGCTTCTCGATGATTTGCACCTGCACTTCTTCGGCCTTCACGAGCTGGCCAGTCTTGAATTTCTGCAAATCGTAGGCGAGGTCGGCCTCGGCTTTCTTCTGGTTCACCGTGGCTTGGTAACCGGCAACGTTGGTCTGATAATCGCGTTGCGCCTCGGCGATTTTTGAGTCGGCGGCGAATTGCGCTTCCTGCCCGGCCTGCTTCGCCTGCGCGGAACGGATCTGCGAATCGCGGTCTGCCTCGGCCTGGGCGATGATGGCGTCGCGTTTGACCTGGGCGATCCGCGGTTTGCCGAGTGCATCAAGATAACCCTGGCCGTCGCGGATGTCACGGATGGTGAAGCTGACGATGCCCAGACCCATGTTGCCCATATCACCGGCGGCCACTTCCTGGACTTTTTGGGCGAAGGCGTCCCGGTTCTGGTAGATTTCCTCGACGGTCATCGTGCCGAGAATCGCGCGCAAATGGCCTTCGAGCGTTTGCGTGGCGATATTTTTGATGTCGTCAACGCCTTTGCTCAGAAATTGTTCCGCCGCGGTGCGGATGGACACGTCGTCGCCCTTGACCTTGATTTGCGCCACGCCATCCACCTTCACCGGCACGCCTTTGCTCGTGTAAACCTCGGGCGTCTGCACATCAATCGTGAGTAGTTCGAGCGACAGGATGTCCACCTTTTCGAAGATGGGTATGACAAACGTGCCGCCGCCCTTGACAATGCGGAAACCAACCTTGGTGCCGTCCTCCTGGCGGTGTTTGATGCCAGACACGACCAGGACCTGGTTGGGCCCAACCTTGGTGTAACGGCTGAACACCAGGTAAACCAATAGAAACAGAACGATGACGAGGACGACCGCGCCGATGGTGATGACGCTGTCCCGCATAACGTTAAGTTGAGCCAGCATGGGTAAGAGGGTCAGTTGCATGATGATGTAATGAGTTTAAGTTATTGGTTCTAAACCGAAGTGACGTAAAACTGGGTCCCGGCGATGCGAGTGATTTTGACCGTTCTGCCATTGGCTACCGCCGCGTTGTTTTCCGTGCGGGCGGGCGCCGAATAACGTGTCCCACCCACCACGTAGGCGATTTCACCGACGCCATTTTCCGGGATGGGAGTGATGACAGTGGCTTCCGTGCCCGGCAGCCTGGCCACATGGGATTCGCTGGAACTTTGCGTATGACGAAACACCGAGCGGAAAAAAACAAGCAGCGCTCCTGCGACCGCCAAACCGCCCAAGAGCGAGAGTGGCGCACTGATAATTACTTTGCTGGTGGCTGGAAACTGCGTGAAAATGAGGCCGAACGCCCCGAACGCGGTAATAAACGACGCCAAGATCGTGGGGCTGAAGATGGAGATGCCCGGCGCATCGCTGCTGTCTGCACCCGCCTCGGCGTGGCCGCCGCTACCTCCCACATGGTCGCCGTGCCCGAAGAAGTGCCCGGCCATGACACTGACCAGGGTGAAAGTCAAACCCACTACCAGGCAGATTGCGTAGATCATCATAAGCCCTCGCTGAGTTGTTGCGGGAGCGAGTAGAAACCCAACCCGCTGCCAAAGCAAGTCGGAAAGAGATCCTGGGTTTTACCGTTCGGTTTCATACGCTGCGCTTATCAGACACCACCTTACCCTCCGATGCATCTATAATTTGCCGGCAGATTTGTAAATAGGTACTGAAGTTCCAATTTTGGGGGGAATTCCTGAAATCAAAGTGCCAATGGAACGGCCGAAAAAAACCTGTTGTAGAGCGAACACTCCAGTCTGCTGGGGGAGGAATTTTCCGGTTCCGCTTCGGGCGGCTGGAAAGTCGCCCGACCCGCAGGCTGGAAAGCCCGGGCTATACTTGCCTCTTCGCGCTTGCCAATGGGGCCGGGCTTTTCCATCGTCCTGTATGCATTCCTACGAATTGTTGCGTGAGGTGTTTGACAAGAAGGCTCCCAAGCAGGTGGCCGCCGATCTTTGCCTGTCGCTTTCCATGGTCTACAAATGGGCTGAGCCGCCGAACCACGCCGCCGGCAGCGGCACCGGCAACCCGCTCGATCGCATCGAAGCCCTGCTGAAAAGTACCGGCGACCACCGCCTGGTCCAATGGATCTGCCAGCGCGCAGGCGGCTATTTCATCGTCAACCCCAAGCGGGCACCCCACCCGCATTTCCTGATCCCGGCCACCAACCAGATTGTCCAGGAATTTGCCGACCTCCTCGCCGTCATTGCCAACGCCGCCGCCGACAGCCAGATCACCCCGGCGGAATCGAAACAAATCCGCGCCCGCTGGGAGGAGCTGAAGACGGTGACGGAAGGTTTTGTCGCCTGCTGTGAAGAAGGGAATTTCGGGCCGATCCGAAACAACCCCGACAAGCCGACAAAGTAGATCAACCGCGAAAGTAAAAAACTTCCCGGATCAATTCGCTGCTTTTTTCTTCGAAATCGTGTGCGTCGCATGGCCGTAGAAGGCATCGGCGCATTCCATCAGCGTCTCAGACAGGGTCGGATGCGGATGCACGCTTAATGCGATGTCCTCGGCGGTTGCACCCATTTCCATGGCCAGCACCGCCTCGGCAATCAATTCACCGGCGCCGGAACCGCAGATGCCCACGCCCAGCACCCGCCCGCTCTCGGGGTCGATCAGCATTTTCGTCAGCCCATCCGTGCGATCAAACGTCATCGCCCGGCCCGAGGCTGACCACGGAAATTTCACCGCCTCATATTTGACGCCGCGTTCCTTCGCCTCGGCCTCGGTGAGCCCGCACCACGCCAGTTCCGGGTCGGTGAAGACCACCGCCGGAATGACGATGTTTTCAAACACGACGTCCTCGCCATTGATGTTCTCGACGGCAATGCGCGCCTCTTTGTGAGCCTTGTGCGCCAGCAAAATCCCGCCCGCGATGTCGCCGATGGCGTAAATAGCCGGGTCGTTGGTCAGCTGGTGATGGTTGACCTTGACGAAGCCCTTTTCGTCCAGCTCAACCTTGGTGTTTTCCAGGCCCAGATCGGCGCTGTTCGGCACGCGGCCCACGGCCACGAGCACGCGGTCGTAAAGTTCCGATACCTTCTGGCCGTTGTATTCCATCTCCACCTTGATCTGTTTTCCGGCGGTGGCCATCTTCGTGACCTTCGCCTTGAGCCGGATTTCCTTGAACATTTTCTTCGCGTTGGCCACGACCGGCCGCGCCAGGTCGGGGTCGGCGCCGGCCAAAATATTATCGAGCGCCTCGACCAGGACGGTCTTGCTGCCGAGCGCGGCATACACCGTACCCAGTTCCATGCCGATGTAACCGCCGCCGACAACCAGCAAGTTTTCCGGGATGTCCTCCACTTCGAGCGCCCCGGTGGAAGTCATGATGCGCGGGTTGCCCAGGTCAAACACCTTGGGCATGGCCGCCAGCGAGCCGACGGCCAGAATCGCCTTGTCGTACTCGATGAACTGCTGCCCCTGCTCCGTCTCAACCCGCAACGTCTGCGAGCCTTCAAAATAGCCGCGGCCCCGGACGACCTGCACCCCGCGCATCTTGGCCAGCGTAGCCACGCCGCCGCCGAGTTTTTCCAGCACCGATTCCTTCCAGGTGCGGAGTTTGGCCACGTCCACCGTCGGCGCCGTGAACGTGATGCCGCGATGCGCCGAATCCAGCGCCGAGGTGATCTGATGGGTCGCATACAGCAGCGCCTTCGACGGGATGCACCCGCAATTCAGACAGACACCCCCGAGCCGTTTTTCGCGCTCGACGAGAATGACCTTCATGCCCAGGTCGGCCGCATAAAAAGCCGCCGCATAACCGCCCGGCCCGGCGCCGACAACCACAATTTGAGTCTTGATCGGATCCATACTTAAATTTTTACAGCTTCCTCCTTGAACTCTTCCATCGCCTTCACCAGGTCCACGATGAACCGCGCCGCCGCGCCGCCGTCAATCACGCGATGGTCATAGGACAATCCCAGCGGGGTCAACATGCGCGCCTCGACCTTGCCGTCGCGGATGACCGGCTTCAAAGCGCCGCGGCCGAGGCCAAGGATGGCTACCTCAGGCCGGTTGACGATCGGCGTGAAGTGCGCCCCGCCAATCGCGCCCTGGTTGGAAATCGTAAACGTGCCACCCTTGAGCTCATCACCCGTCACCTTGCGATCGCGCGCTTTTTGCGCGAGCTGTTCCAGTTCCTTCGCCAGGTCAAACACGCTCTTTTTGTCAACGTCGCGGATGACCGGCACAATCAAACCCTGCTCCGTGTCCACGGCGATGCCGATGTGGAAATATTCCTTCATGACCACCTCCTGCGCCGCCTCATCGAGGCTCGAATTGAAAATCGGATGTTGCTTCAATGCCGCCACCAGGGCCTTGAGAACCAGCGGCGTGAGCGTGAGCTTCGCGCCCTTTTGCTCATAGGCGGCCGCGTACTTCTTGCGCAATTCGTTCAGTCGCGTGAAATCCGCATCGTCAAACTGGGTCACATGCGGCACGGCGTTCCAGCTTTCCCACATCCGGCGCGCTATCACCTGGCGCAACGGCGTCAGCGGCTTTTTGGTCACCGGTCCCCATTTCGAAAAATCAATCGACTCGGCCACCGGCCGGGATGGCGCAGCCGGGGCGGCCGACGCGGATTTGGTCGACGCCTTCTGTAAACGCGCGATGTAGGCGCGAATGTCGCCCATCACAATACGCCCGCCCGGTTCGCTGCCCCGCACCCGGGACAAATCAATCCCCAGTTCGCGCGCCATTTTGCGCAGGGACGGCGACGCCACCGGCGCAGCGACGGGGCCTGAAACATCGGCTTCAGGTTCCGGCGGTTCTTCCGCCGGTTCCTCGGGTTCGGGCGCTGGCTGGGCCGCAGCGGGTCTGGTCGCCGATGCCGCCGGCTGGCCACCATCGCCAATCGTGATGAGCCGCTGGCCGACACTGATTTTGTCGCCGGCCTTCACATGAATCTTGGTGACGACGCCGGCGGCTGTGGACGGGATGGAAGCCACGGCCTTTTCATTTTCCAGTTCGAGGATGGCCTGGTCCCGGGCAACGGTTTCGCCTTCCTTTACGAAGACATTGACCACCACACCGGAATCCGCCCCCTCGCCGAGCTTGGGAAGTTTTACATCCATAATTTCAACCAAGGAAACAGTGTGGCGAAAATCTTCGCCGGATTCCAGAAATAATTTTTCGCCTTAGCGCACCTTCTCCCAGTCGCGCACCGGGCCGGGCACGATTTTGAACAGTGGATGCGGCGCAGGAATTTTCATCGTGGCCAGGTCGCGCAGCCGCTTGGGGTCGCGCAGCTTCCATTTTCTTTTCAAGTGCCGCCATTCGTAAAGCAACTGGCCGCGAGTTTCCTTCAGCCGGCCGCGAAACCGGCGCCGGCCGATTTTGGACGCATCAAACCGATAACCACGTCGCACCGACTCCTCCTGTACCCCGGCCAGATAAGCGGCCAGCGCAGCAGGCGGATCGGCGGATGCGGTAAAGCGCCGCAATTGCGGATGATGCCGGTAACCGCGGGTTGCGCCGCGCAAAACCTTTTGGGCCAGCAACGCCTCGCGCCAGAGCGCCACCAGTCCCCGCGCGTCCAGATACTTCGGATGCAACGTCCACAATCGCATGTGGAATTTTAGGCAACCGCATTTCGGAAGTCGCGGTTGAAATGCCGGATGTTGCCGATTGTTTGTTCTCGTCCTCCTGCTCGTCCTCGTCCTCGATTGTTTCGGTTCGATTACGAGAACGAGGACGACGACGAGGACGATTGGGTGGCACCAACGCATCAGCTTTCAAGTTTAGTCGCCGGCGAGACGCGCTCGCTCGCGGGATTTCCCGGTCACTTCGGCAATGACCGCCACTGCCAGCGGGCGACGTACGGGTCCACCCGGTTCAACAGGAAATAGGCCCAGCGCTGTTTCAGCCGGCTCCAGAAGGTGCGCGACCGACGCCAGTCTTCGGCCGTGACGCGCCGGCAATTTTTCAAAAGGCCGTCAAATATTTTACGCGCCTTTTCCGTCATCCCGGGATCCGACAGGCGGATCATCAACTCGTAATTGATCTGGAGGCTCCGGACATCCAGGTTGCTGGAACCGGTGTAAACGCTGCCGTCCACGATGATGAGTTTGGCATGGAGGATTTGAGGCTGATACTCGTATATCTCGACGCCGGCAGCCAACAATCTCCGGTACAAACTCTGCGCCGCCAGCTGGGCCAGCGGCACGTCGGTTTTGCCCGCCAGGATCAATTGCACCCGCCCACCGCGTTTCGCCACACGCAACAGCGAGTGTCGCAGCCGCCACGGCGGCAGGAAATAAGCCATCACGACCCGCACCTGCCGGGCCCGCGCCAGGTCCTGCCGCAGGGCTTGCTTGAACGGGCTGCGTCCGCGTCCCGGGCCGCTGAACAGAATTCGTTCCACCGGCAGCGTCACGGTTTTCTTGGCGCCGGATTTGCGCCAGCGCAAAAACCGTTTGTGACGGAAGTCGGCGCGCGCGAACATGTCTTCAAATGACACCGCCAGTTGCTTTGCCAACGGCGGATCCTCAATCTGCAATCCCACGTCGCACCAGCCGCTTTTGATCCCGTCGCCTTCGTAGTCCGGGGAGATGTTGAACCCGCCGATGACCGCCACCCGCTCGTCGCACACAAGCAGCTTGCGGTGGCTGCGAATGATCAGTCGTCGCATGCTGATGGCATTGAACACCCGGGCTTCGCCGCCCGACTGCTGCAACGGGTCCCAAAAATGGTTGGACAGCATGACCGAGCCAATGGCATCCACCAGCACCCGCACCCGCACACCGCGTCCGCGCGCGCGAACCAGCGCCTCGCGAAAACGCCGGCCCAGCGGGCTGTCTTCGAAGGTATAAACCTCCAGGCAGACCGACTGGCCGGCCGCGTCAATGGCGGCGAGCATCGCGGGAAAAATTTCGTTCCCCGCGCGCAACCACTGGCAGACAGGATTGGGTTCGGTCGGCATCAGTACGACAGAGTATTTCATCCGGCAGGATTTTCAATGCGGACATTTCCCGGGTGAATGCCGGCTGATGGATAAGAGTTGGCTTTTAAAACCCGCCCTCATCCTGACCTTCTCCCCCGGAACAAAAAACATTCGACATTCAACATTCAACGCTGAATGACGCTTTCCCTTGAATGTTCGATGTTAAATGTTGAG
>CAYPSF010000142.1:0-12080 GCA_964413165.1 uncultured Bifidobacteriaceae bacterium | reverse complement strand
TGCAGCCATTCCTTGAACTCCGGCGTGTCCGACAGCTCATCCAGGCTGCGCCAGTAACGGCGGCCGGTGGCAGGAATTGAATTGGGCGAATGGTTGTTCATCCTTTGGTGCCGGGCAAAATTCGGTTTGTAAACACGTTGAATGGTTGAATCGTTGAATGGTTGAACCGGCGGCACGTTGCAACGATGCAACAATTCAACGGTTTAACGATGTAACGTGTTTTTTTCATCGGTGGCAGGCCGAGCAGCTTTGCATCGATTCAATTTTCCAGTCGTGAACGAATTTTGCGCCGTTGGTTTCCTGCATCAGCGCGGCGGTGTCGCAATTGGTGCTCCATTGCCAGCCCAGGTCGGTGACCTTGTCCGGCGGCCGGACGAACGCCGCCGGATTGCGATGGCAATCGAGGCAGAAACTCATGCTGAACGATTTGGCGTGACGGACCTCGCCCATCAGGTCCACCCGCCCATGGCATTCCACGCAACTGACGCCGCGGGCGACGTGGACTTCGTGGTTGAAATAAACATAGTCGGGCACGATATGCACCTGCACCCAGGGGATGAGGGTATTGTTGGTGGCGCTGGCCCGGACGATGGCCAGGCGGGGGTCGTCCTTGAGCACCACGCTGTGGCAATTCATGCAGGTGGACGCCGCCGGGATGCTGGAGAACCAGGATTTGTCCACCGTGCCGTGACAATAACGGCAATCGACGCCCAGTTGGCCGGCGTGGGTAGCATGGGAAAACGGCACCGGCTGGACCGGTTCATAACCGACCCGCGTGTATTTGGGCGTGCAATAATAGGTGACACCCGCCGACACAATCCCTCCTATCAGCGCCAAGGCGGCGCCGAGGGCCAAAGGCAGCCAGTTTGTCCACTTCGGAAAAATCGGTGACATCGCGAACGACCGGTCAAACGGTCAATCCCCTTCGGTTGAAAATTATCGGATGCACTTTCATCGTTTAGAATCACGAATGCGCGGGATGTTAGTTCGACCCGCGTTTCCTTCGCAAGAAAGTTTGTGAAAAAATTCACGTTATTGGCTCCGGTTAAGCAGGTGCCGCCCAAAATTAGTGCGTCCGGGCCGGACCCGGAGTGAGAGTCTGCTCGCAAGCCCATGGCCAATCGCGGATTGCGCGGATTCGTCAATGGCCCGTCGAAAACACAATCCGTCATTTATGGAGTGCGGCGGGAAGCGCAGCGCCACGCCGCTTTATAGTCTCACGCGTGATAAAGCGGTGTCGTCACCGCGCTTTGTCACCGCAGTCCAAAAATTGGCCGCCCTAGTGCCGGAGCCGTTTGTGGCTGGCGACGAGCAGCAGCAATCCGCCCGTTATCGAGATCAAAGTAACTCCGGGCTCGGGCACGGGAAGGATGGAGCCGGGAACGACGAACAGGTCGGCGGATGAAAAGTTGTAATTATTTGGGAAATTGCTGGTCAACAACTCGTAGCCGATGTTCAAAGTCGATCCGTCCGTATTGGTCCCGCCGGGTCGGATGGTGTTGAGGTCGATGCCCAGCAAGTTCTGCTGGAGGGTGGAGGCCGCGCCGAGCTGGATGCCCACGCCGTACATTTGCGAACCGGCATTCTCCAGGCACAACCCCGGAAAGTTCGTCACCGTTCCCACCAGCGTGGCCGCCCCGTTTATCGTGCTGATCTGAAACAGATGCGTGCTGGTGGCGTTGACGCCGCCGTCCGTGTCGTAAAGCATGCCGTCGTAACCAAAGCGGATGTTTTGCCCGGAATTGCCGATGATGCTGTTGTTGAAGTTGCCGATCAGGGTGGCACTGCCGCTGACGGTGTTGACCTGGTAGAGGGCGCCCTGGGTGGCCCCGTAAAGCGTCCCGTCGGGCGCAATGGCCAGGGACTCGATGCCGGGCACGTTGAAATTGACACTGCTCAGTACGGCACCATTGTTGGTGTTCACCGTTACCAGTGAAGTCGTGTTGACGATGCCGTAGAGCTTGCCGTCGGACGCAGCGGCGATGTCATTGAACAGAGTGCCCCCTTCAGTGCCCAATTGGGTGAAGACGCCGGTAAGCAGGTTGACGGTGCCAAAATGATTGTTGGCCTGGTTGAACTGCATGGCATACGCCAGCTGGCTGAAAGCGGACGGCGACGCAAACAACATCAATCCAGCCAGCGCGCCAAAGAATGCGGGCCGCGACCGTCGGTTGACGTTCGCCGGGGGCCGCGCCGGGACTGCCGGGTAAATGTGTTTCATGGCTCTCCTTCCTTTCACTGTTTGACCGCACCAATAAAAAGAAAAAGCGCCGGAACAGCTTCTGCCGTCACAAGCGCAGTTTGAGTCAAACAAGGGCACCCAGATCCCCGGCCCCAATCCTCCAATCGAAGTCTAAGCAGCCCTAATGCCAGAGGGTATGGATGTTATAAGCCGTTGTTGGATAGCGAGAAAAACACCCGGCCGGGAAATCCGTTGCGGGAAAACCGCCTCCGCATCCCGGGGCCTGTCTAGAAAAACGTTGCCCCGGTCAGGACCTGTGGTCAGGACTTGTACACCTGCGGCCTGATTATTTTAAGTCCGGCAGCGGCGGTTTTGGGGCGAAGAGGACACAAACGGGTGAACCCACCGTGGCGCATTGATCGGTGGCCGACAGCCGGCCGGTTGCGGAATCAATCTTGAGCACCGCGATTTTGTTGTCCTGCTGGCCGGCGGCAATCAACCATCGGCCGGTCGGGTCAATGCCAAATCCCCGCGGCACCTTCACCCCGGCCGGGGCGTTTTCAATCCATTTCAACCGGCCATCAGCGGCGATGGCGTAAACGGTGATGCTGTCGTGGGCGCGGTTGGACAGGTAAAGCCATCGGCCCGACGGGTGGCAGATAATTTCAGCAGTGGTGACGCCATTGGAGGGGGCGCCCGTCGGCAGCGTCGGCAGGGTCTGCAATGCCGTCAGCTCGCCCGTGGCCGGGTCGCGCGCAAACGCAGTCACATTGAGGCCCATTTCGCCGTTGACGTAGGCGAACCGGCCGTTGGGATGCATGGCCAGGTGACGCGGGCCGCTGCCGGCCGGGACCTTGCCGGCTTTGCCGGCTTCGAGAGTCAACGTGCCGTTCGCAGCATCCAAGTGGAACAGCCAGATATTGTCGGTCCCGAGATCACAGGCGTAGACGAGGCGGTTCTGCTCATCCGGGTAAATCGAATGGAGATAAGGATGTTGCTGGCGTTCCGGGTTCGGTCCTGAACCGGTGAGTTGAATGAACGCCGTGCGCGCCGCAAGCGAACCGTCCAGCCGGGTTTGAAAGCACGCGACGCTGCCGCCGTTGTAATTCGCCGCCAGCACATTGCGGCCGGTGGCATCCACCGAGACGTGGCAGGTGCCGTCCCCGGCGGGCAGATCGTTGAGTGTGGCCAGCCGGCCATCGGCTTCAACCCGGAATGCCGCCACCGAGTTCCGGCTCGAAGCGTACAGAAATTTTCCGTTGGGCGAGAGCGCCAGGTAGTTCGGGCTGGCGGTTTCCGCCGCCAATTCCAACGGACCGAGCCGGCCGGTACCGGTGTCGAGTTTGCCGGTGTAAACGCCCCGGCTGATCCGCCCTTCCGTGTAGGTGCCCAGGTAAAAGCGGACTTCATCGGCGGTGGCAGTGGCCCGGATAAAATTAAGCATAACCAGCAGGATCAGATATTTCATCGCCGCAAATTATGGGAAGCCGGCCGGAGCTGGCAAAGGAAAATCCTGCCCTAGGGCAGTGGCCCGCCCTGCGCGGCGGTCAACAGCCGGTACCATTCTTCGCGGCTCAAATCGATTTCCGGCGCGCGGGCTGCGTCCCGGACATTCTGTGGATGAGTGGAACCGACGATGGGCTGGATGCCCGACGGATGTTTCAACAACCAGGCCAGCGCCATGGCCGCGCGCGTCACCCCGCGGCTCGTCGCCAGTTCGTCGAGCAATGGCAGCACGCCTTCGGTGCGGTAACCTTCCTGGTATTTCAGGAGCCGCCGGGCGCCGTCGGCAAATTGGCCACCCCCCAGCGGACTCCACGCCATTGGCGTCAGCTTCGCCGCCAGGCATTGATCCAGCGTGCCGTCCTCGAACGCAGCCCGCTGGCCCAGGCTGATTTCCACCTGATGCGCCACCAGTGGCATCGGACAGGCGGCCTGCAGCGCGCTGACCAGCGACGGGCGGCAATTGCTGACGCCAAAAAAGCGCGCCTTGCCCGATTGTTTCAGCCGGGCAAAGGCCTCGGCCACCTCCGCCGGGTCCGCCAGCCAGTCCGCGCGATGCAGAAGGAAAAGATCAACCGCCTCGACGCCCAGCCGCTGGAGTGAACCTTCGCACGACCGGACGAGGTGTTCGCCGGACAGGTTGTAATGATACGGCGAGCCGGGCGGGTCGTCGGCGCGGCGCACACCCGCTTTGGTCACAATCACCACCTGCCCGCGCATGTCGGGGAACTCGCGCAGGACTTCACCGAAGATTTTTTCCGCTTCGCCCCGGCCGTAGATATCCGCGTGATCGAACAATGTGTAACCCGCTTCGAAGGCGGCGGCGACAGCGCGCCGGTCGTCGGCCCGGCGTTCGGGCGCGGCGCCCAGGCGCCAGCAGCCATACGCCAGGCGGCTGGCGCGCAGCGGGCTGTTTCCCAGGGTGACGGTTTGCATCAGGTGGCGCGAATGTCCGGTGATTGTGGCACGGCCAAATCCGCGAGCCAATTCATTTTGTCTTCCGGTGCGGGATGTTTTATAAAGGACGCATGGTTTTGGACGATCCCAACCGGTCGTCGGTGGAAATGCGATTTGGCTTGAGGAGGGTTTTCGGGCCGACGCCGCTTCCGTTGTGGCAGAAGGCCGTCTGGTTTTTCGCCGCCTACTTCGTTTGCGCCGAACTCAGCAATCGCTTGTCGCTCCAGAGCAATCCCTTCGAAACCTTCTGGTTGCCCGCCGGATTGTATCTGGCCGTGCTCCTGCTGAACGAACGGCGGAACTGGCCGTGGCTGGTGCTGGCGGCCTTTCCCGCCAACCTGCTTTTTGACCTGCTGCACCGCACCCGGCCTGTTTTGATCCTCGTTTTCTTCGGCATCAATTCCCTGCAGGCCGTGCTGGGCGCGTGGCTGGTGCAACGGTTCGTCACCCGTCGCTCCCCCCTCGCCACGCTCAGTGAATTCATCGGGCTGCTGGGTTTTTCCGCGGTGTTGAGCGCCATGTTGGTCGCCGCCATCGGTTCCGCCGTGCTGGTCGCCGCCCGCCTCGGACGCCCGTTCATGGAATCCTGGAAGGTCTGGTGGGGCAGCAATGCCATGGCGATCCTGCTGCTGACGCCGTTTATTCTGGCGTGGTTTTCCCGGGCGGGACGGACCCGGCGCGATTTCCGTTCGCCAAAAAAGATTGTGGAGGCGGCCTTGCTGTTTCCCGGTTTGGGCGTCTACGTCTGGTACCTGCTGGTTTGGGATCAGGGCGTCATGTCCGTGAACCGGATCTGGGCCATCCTTTTTTTGTTGTGGGCCGGACTGCGGTTCGGCGTGCGCGGGGCGACCGCCGCCAGCCTGTTGCTCTCGCTGTCGCTGACTTTTTTTCCCGCACATTTTTTTCGGGGCCTTACGCCGGGACAGATTCAGTCCGGCGAATATGTCTTTGTCATGCAGATGGCCCTGGCGATGGGAACACTGGTGGCTCTGATTCCAGCCGTCGTTCTCGGGGAACGTGACCGGTCGCTCACCCGGTTGGGTGAAAGCGAAGAACGGTTCCGCCATCTCACGCAAGCAGCCTTCGAAGGAATCACCATCAGCGAGCAGGGCCGGATCCTGGACATGAACGACCAGGGCCTCAAAATGTTCGGCTACGGAAGGGACGAGATGGTCGGGAAAGCCATTGTCGACCTGGTGGCGCCCGAATCGCAGGCGCTGGTGGAGGAAGCCGTCCGCACCGGCCGGGAAGTGGTCTATGAACACCGGTTGTTGCGCAAGGACGGCAGTCTATTTTATGCCGAGGCCCAGGCCAAAATGGTCCGGGTCGGCAAGCGCACCTTGCGCATGACCGCGTTGCGTGACATTACGGAACGGAAGCAGGCCGAACAGGCGCTGCGGGAGTCCGAGGAAAAGTATGCCAAGGCTTTCCGCAATTCGCCGGACGCCGTCACCATCACCCGCATGGCCGACGGGCAGATTATCGAGGCCAACGAAGGGTTCCGCCGGATTTTTGGCCACGCGCCGGCGGAGGCGGTGGGCCGCACCACGCTCGAACTCCGGGTCTGGGGCAATCCGGGGGACCGCGACCGCGCGCTCCGGGAACTGCAACAAGCCGGTTTTGTCCGTGACTGGGAACTGCCCTTCCGGACCCGGGAAGGCAAACCGGGCGTAGGGCTGTTTTCCGCGGAGAAAATCGAAATCCGGGGTGAGCCCTGCCTGGTGACGGTGGTGCGCGACATCACCGAACGGAAGCAGGCTGAGGCGGCGTTGCGGGCGAGCGAGGAAAGTCTGCGGGCCACCATTGAATATACCCCCTACGTGGCGGTGCAATGGTTTGATGCCCGGGGAGGCATCACTTTTTGGAACCTGGCATCCGAAACCATTTATGGCTGGACCGCCGCCGAGGCGATGGGCAAGACCCTGGGCCAGTTGATCCTGGCCCCGGCTGAGCAGGCGGTGTTTGAGAAGGCTTTGAAACAAATCGCGCTGGACGGCAAACCCATCGGCCCGATGGAATTCCCGTTCCGACACCGCAGCGGTTCGGGCGGCGTTGTTTTGTCCACCATTTTCCGGATCCCAGCCCCCGACGCTGAACCGCGCTTTGTCTGCATGGACGTGGACATGTCCGAACGCAAACGGGCCGAACTGGCACGGGCGGACGCCGTCCTGCGCGAACAGCAGGCGCGCGCCGAATACACCCTCCAGCTGATCGCCTCCCAGGAGGCCGAACGTACCCGCATCGCCGCCGAGTTGCACGACAGCCTCGGCCAGAACCTGTTGCTCATCAAAAACCGCGCGCAACTGGCGCTGGCCGGAAAAAAACTGCCGGCCGATTGGAGGGGACAATTCGAAAACATCAGCCAGCTCGCCTCCCGATCGATCGATGAAGCCCGCCAGATTTCCCACGACCTCCATCCACATCAGCTCGATCATCTCGGCCTGACCAGCGCGCTCGAAGCCATGCTGGATAGCGCCGCCGCGTCCAGCGCGATCGTTTTCGAGCGTAAACTGGACAACGTGGACGGCCTGTTCTCGAAGGACGCGGCGATGAACCTCTATCGTGTCGTCCAGGAAAGCCTGAACAATATCCTCAAACATTCCCGCGCCCGGCAGGCGGGCATCCGCCTGGAGCGCGATGTGCACGAAGTGCAATTGAACATTACCGACGACGGCTGCGGCTACCCTGCCGGCGGACCGGCCAACGGCGGGAAGGGCCTGGGCCTGAAAAACATCGCCGAGCGCGTCCGCATCCTGGGCGGCAAACTGAAAATTGATTCGTCGCCGGGGAAAGGCACGCGCCTCGAAGTGATCATTCCAATGGCGAGCGATGAATAGGGCGCGCGAGGCTGTTGGTTGTCCCGCCTTCGGGCGGCCCGGTCAGCGCCTGCGGGCATTTACCGCCTGAAGGCGGGACAACGAACCCCCGGTGAATAAAACCCCGGATTTCCCGCTCGCCTCACCTCCATGCCGGGGGCATATTGCCGACGGGAACCATGTCCGGGGAAATCAAAGTTTTGATTGTGGACGACCATCCGCTTTTCCGCAGCGGCCTGCGCCAGGTGGTGGAGTCCGACCCGCGTTTTGAACTTATCGGCGAGACCGGTGATGGCGAGGCGGCGTTGCGGCTGATCCAGGAAAAAAAGCCGGATGTGGCGGTGTTGGACGTGAACCTGCCCGGTCTGAGCGGGCTGGAAATTGCGCGCCGGCTCCAGGGCAAGCGCTCGCCCGTGCGCCTGGTCATGCTCACCATGCACAAGGAGGAGGAAATCTTCAACCGCGCGCTGGATTCCGGTGCGAAAGGCTTTGTGCTCAAGGAAAATGCAGTGGATGAAATCGTCAAGGCCATCGCCGCGGTTGCCGCGAATGAGCATTACTTGAGTTCTTCGATTTCCGGTTATCTGGTGCGGCGCCGCGGTCGGGCCGAATCGCTGGCCGCCCGGAAACCCGGCCTCGATGACCTCACCAAGGCCGAGCGCCGTATCCTCAAACTCATCGCCGAGAAAAAAACCAGCCGCCAGATCGGAGCCGAGCTGTTCATCAGCCCGCGCACGGTCGAGGCGCACCGCGCCAACATCTGCGCCAAACTCGAATTGCGCGGCAGCCACAGCCTGTTGCAATTCGCCCTCGAAAACCGTTCGTCCCTCTGAGCACTCACTCTCGGCCCGTCAGGAACGAGCGGGACGAGAGCCGGAGAGAGGGGAGTAACAACATTTTCTACCCTACGTATTTCCACCTAGTAAATTGCGTGGATCTGCTTACTTCAATATACCGGGTGACCCCAATTTCGCCCGGCCGCTTCTTCATCCAAATTGGGAGCCTGATGACAACCGTTATTGAAATATGACCAGGTTCAACATTCCTTGCACCCGACGGATCCTGCTCGTGGACGAAGACACCGAATTGCGGGCCGTGCTGGCTTTGCTGCTGGCCGGTGAAGGCTACGACGTCTGCCAGGCCGACAACGGGGAGCAGGCCATTTCCCTTTTTGGCCGCCGCCCGCTCGATCTGGTCATCACCGAATTGAAGCTGGGCGGAAAGGACGGTATTGAAATCATCGCGGAGATGCGCCGGGAGCTGGTTTGTACCCGATTCATTGCCGCCACCCGGACGGGCGCGCTGCCTGCCGAGGTTTGCTCACGCGTGGTGGAACAGCTCGGGACGCAGGGCTTGCTGATGAAACCGTTTTCGCCGCTCCAATTCCTGTCCGCCGTGCGTGCCACCTTCGGCGAAACCGACGGCCAACCTCACCCATTCATCCCAACCATTGTGGTTGCCGCGTCCCGTCTTCCCTCGCGGGCCGGGATCAAAACGACGGGAACCTTCCGCGCCACCGTCAACTGCACCCATGCCCGACGCCGTTGGCGCCGCGAAATCGGGAGAATCCCCTGAACCGTTTACAGTTGACGGCTTTGTTAACCTGTTTCCACTCGGCCACGGCCGCCATCTCGTTCCGGGCCGGGCGTCGAGAAATGAATTTTAAAATATGAGATTAATGATTGTTGATGACCACGCTCCGGCGCGGGAAATGATCCGCCAGTTCCTGGCCTTGCCGGGCGTGTCCTTTTGCGAGTGCGCCTCGGGCGAGGAAGCCTTGCAACAAGTGCACGAGTTCAAGCCCCACTGGGTGACGATGGATGTGAACATGCCTGGCCTCAACGGCTTTCAATCTACCAAGGCAATCCGCGCCGAACACCCGACGGCGCGGGTCATCATCGTCACCAGCTTCAGCGAGGGACATTACCGCGAGCTCTCCCGCGAAGCCGGCGCAGTCGCCCTCATCAGCAAGGAAAACCTCATGGCGTTGCGCGTCATGCTGACGCGGGAAATGGCCGGCACTTATTTCCCGCCATTGGGCGGCGGTGACGAACGCGCTGGACGATGATGCCCGCCCGGCCCAACTCCCTTTCGCGCATTCTCATTGTGGACGATGACGTGGTCCTGCGGACCATGCTCGGCCTGATGTTGAGTGGTGAAGGTTACGACATCGGCCAGGCCGGCAACTCCGAGCAGGCGATTGCCCTGTTCCGCCGCCGCCCGTTTGACCTGGTCATCACCGAGTTGAATTTGGAGGGCAAGGACGGCTTTCAGATGATCGCCGAATTGAAGCGGGAGCCGTTTCGTGCCGCTTTTATTGCCCTGATTCGGCTGGGCTGGATGCCTGCCGATTTTTGCCGTCGCATGGCGGATGACCTGGGTGCGCATTCCGTCCTGACGAAGCCGTTTCCATCGGAACAACTGCTGGCCGCCGTTCGCAGCGCGCTGGGTGAGGATTGAAACCGCCCCCGGTGCGGCAGAGGGTCAGCTCCCGTACCAGCCGCACAAACGGGCAATATCATCCCGTTGATCGAGCAGCCGGACCCGCCCGCCCAGGTAAGGCGAGAAGCCATGATGGTAATCCACCATCGAAATGGCCAGTGCCACGTCTTCGGTTGACAGGGTTGTCCGTTGCCGGCTGACCGCCAGCCAGCGGCTCAACCACAGAATGACCGGATAAAGCAGCGCCAGGTTGCGGAATCCCTCGATCAACGGGATGTCATAAAAAGCCCGGCCGCAGAAATGGAGGCTCTGGATTTTTACCCGGAAAAACCGGGTCAGGACCGCTTCCGCCTCGGGCGAAAGCGGTGCAAACCGCTTTTCCATGGCGGCAAAATCGACCGAGTCCAGTCCATTTCGCAAGGCGGGCGTGCGGCCGCTGGCCCGGGCAAACTGCCACGAGGCCGATAACATTTTCCAGCGGTGCCGGCCGGCTGCCAGCCGGTCCTGGATCGTGACCGTGCGGGCATACTCCAGCAACAACAGACGGAAAATAAGCCGCCCGAACCGGCTTGGCCGGGACGGACTTTCCGGTTGGCTCGGCAGCTTCATAGCGGCGCCTTGAATCAGCGCCTCCAGGATTTCATCCGCGCTGGGGCCGCTGATCTGGTCCAGGCTCCCCTTCTCCACCGCTTTGAGCCAGTGCAGCGTCCGCAGAAATTTGAGCGTCAGCGGGACGTCCGGATCGGCCAGAGAAGTGTCGAGCCAATTGACAAAGCGCAGGAAGTCGGGCCACTCCCCTCCAGGCGTGTCGTGCACCGGTGGCGGTGGAATTTCCTGATATCCATCCGGCACCACGAGGCCCGCCAGTTTTTGGATCCCGGCTCCCTGCCCGGCCAGCGGCTGGCCCCGGTTCGCCACCGCCGAGGGACAACTGAAACGCAAACCGACGACCAGTTTTTCCCCGGCCGGATGGATGACCAGGGGATAAAGCCGGCAGGCCAGCGGCTTCGCCTCCTCGCCGAATTTTGCATGGATGCGGCATCGGCCGGCGGCGTCGAGAAACACGCAAGCCCCGTCGTCCTGGTGTCCCAGCCGGAAATCATTGCCCTCGCTTACAATGATCGTCTCCGGATCAACTCCATCAGCCCGGGTCCAGCCCTGCTTTTCAATGCGTTGTTTGTCCCCGGGCGAAAGCTTGATGAGCAACTGGCCGCGGCAGCAGTCCGTGCAGCCATGGCAACTCCAGTTCTGAATCTGGGGCGTCTCGATGCGTAATGATTTCATTCCGGATGCGCGAGGATGTTCGGGTTCCGGCCCGGGGAAGCAAGCCAATAGATGGCGCGGTCAAACATCGCCGGCTTTGCCCGTTTGGGCCGCGCCCGGAATGAGACTGCCGGATCACTCCCCGTGACGTTCCCAGTCCACTCGACGGATTGAAGCCGGGGCGAGGTTTTCCGGCACGGCAAAAATTGTCAAAAGAAAAGCCAAATTGGTTTAGTTAAATGGCGGAGAGAGGTCGAAGGTTGCGGTGATCTGAAAAATTAATTCATTTAACCAGTTTAGCAAATTATGCCAACCAACTCCCGACCAACCATTTGGGAGCATGCCCAGTCCAAGGGCGTTTCGCGCCGTGACTTTCTCACGGCCTGTGCCTGGATTTCGGCCATGCTCGGCCTGCCCATCGACGCCGTTGCCCAGGTCACCAAGGCGCTTGAAACCAAACCCCGGCTGCCCGTGCTGTGGTTCCATTTCCAGGAATGTACCTGCTGTTCTGAATCGTTCATCCGCTCCTCACATCCGGGCGTCGCCGATATCATCCTCGACAGGATTTCGCTCGATTACACCGAGACCCTGATGGCCGGGTCCGGCAAGCAGGCTGAGGATGCGCTGCGCGACGTAATGACGAAGAACAAGGGCGAATATCTCATGCTCGTCGAAGGCTCGGTACCGACCGCGGACGGAGGAGTTTATTGCTGCATCGGCGGGCGCACCGCCCTGGACATCCTGCAGGAAGCGGCGTCGGGCGCGAAAGCGATGATTTGCTGGGGCAGTTGCGCCTGCAACGGCTGCGTACAGGCGGCCAAGCCCAATCCCACCAAGGCGACGCCCATCCACGAACTCATCACCGGCGTGCCGATCATCAAGGTGCCGGGCTGCCCGCCCATTGCCGAAGTGATGAC
>CAYPSF010000141.1:0-12086 GCA_964413165.1 uncultured Bifidobacteriaceae bacterium | reverse complement strand
TGGAACGCATGTCCTTCCGCGCCGAAAAAATCCAGCTCTTCGTGGACGTCACCGCCAATCCGTGGAATGACGACTAGCCGGCGGCCGGCCGGCCGGGCTCCATTGAGCCTGAAATCAAGACTTTATCCGGTAGCATTCCCATCATCTGCATTTGCCGCTCTCACCTGGAAAATTATTTCCAGTTGACCAATTTCAAGTTGGGAATAAATTAAGATAGGTTGTCACTCATAGTCTGTTGTGAAAGTACAACTTGTAAAAGTAAAGTCTGGTGAAACTCGTGGGTAAAGCATACGTTAAAACTGACGTAAAAAGACTGTTTGGGGCTTCAGTCAGGGTCTGGAGAGGCCGGCTGGGCATCTCCCAAGAAGAATTGGCGGAGCGTGCCGAACTGCATCGGACCTATATCTCCGACGTGGAGCGTGGGGCGCGGAACCTTACTTTGGAAAGCATTGAAAGGCTGGCCCAAGCCCTGAAAGTTTCCGTTCCTTCCCTCCTTTCGTATGCCCGGAAATCGGCGTCGGCCCCTGGGCCGGGAAATGAACTGGTGGATATCCTGTTTGTCGAGGACCAGGCGGAGGACATGGAACTGACGATGCACGCATTGAAGAGCGCCCATATCACCAATCACATCCACGTCGTTCGCGACGGCGCGGCGGCATTGAATTTTCTTTTCGCAACCGGCGAGTACGCGTACCGGCGGGCTAACGAGCGCCCGCAGATGATTTTGCTGGATCTGAGCCTGCCCAAAATTGACGGGCTGGAGGTGCTGCGACGAATCAAAGCCGATCCGCGGACGCGCAAGATTCCGGTGGTGGTGCTGACCGGATCCTCACGCAACCAGGACATCGCCGCCAGCAAACAGATGGGGGCTGAGGCCTACATTGTGAAGCCGGTGGATTTTCGAAATTTGAGCGCCGTGGTGCCTCAACTCAGCCTGCAATGGGCGCTGTTGGCACCGGCGCCGGCAATCAATGCCTGACCGCTTTTCATCCCGCGAATGAAGGATCGTTGCCGGCACCGTTGAAAAACACCACCGTCAGCGGGATGGTTTGGTCTTCCCTGCGGGCTCGGTGAACCCGGTTCTTGCCGCTGGCTGCTTTTCGGCGGGAATGGCCGCCAGATCACCGCATCGTTGACTGGTTCCGGCTCGTTGTTCGCAATAATTAGAATGTTTGAATGTCACTTATAATCTGTTGTAGCATTTATGATTGTGATATAGGCTTTGGCTCTGATATGGGTGATAAAGGGAACATCAAGAAACCATTCGGGACTTCGGTAAAGCCCTGGAGGAGCGAGTTGGGCAACTCCCGGCAAGAGCTTGGTGAACGCGCCGGCCCGCATCGGACGTCTATCCCCGACATCCAGCGCGGCGTGCGTAATGTTTCCCTCGCGAGCTTTCAGAATCCAAGCGAAGCAACCGCCCGGCTCAAAATGCCTTGGGCATTGTTGAAATCACCGGCGGTTCCATCGTCCGGGCAACAGTGAGAAAAACCGTCTGCCGCCGCGGCGGACGACGATCGCAGACCATTGATCATCAGAGCGGAACAGCCGTTTATGGAAATCCGTGAGGGTTTATCCAATGCCGGGACGTTCGCAATGCCCGATTTTTCACTCGGGACGAAAAGTCTCATTGCCCTCCACCTGGTTTCGGATGCGCTCATTGTATTGGCGTATTTCTTGATCTTCGGCACGCTGGCTTATTTTCTTCTCAAACGAAAGAACCTGAATGTTCGCTGGCTATTGGTGTGTTTTGCCGTATTCACCCTGGCTGGCGGCACGACCCAGCTGCTGGGAATCTGGAGCACCCCGCCTGCGAACGACTGGTTGTCCAGCATCGTCAAGGCCGTCACCGCCCTGGCGGCGATTACGGCAGCCATTCTGCTGATGAAACTCATTCCGCAGGCGCTTTGGCTGCCCGACGCGACGAGCTTGCGGGTGACCGTCGTGGAGTTGGAGCAGGAAATTGACAAACTGGAAGAGCGGGCCCGGGAACGGACGGAGCAGCTGGCGATCGCCCACGAGGAATCGGAAACCGCCATGGCCAAGCGTTGGCAGGCGGAACTCCTCTCATTCCGCAGCCGGCAATTGCTGCAAGTTATCAGCGATAATTTGCCGGCGGCCGTTTGTGTCAAGGATCTGGAAGGTCGTTATTTGCTGGCCAACCCCCGGTATTTGGAATTGTTCCGCCTGGGCGCCCCCGATGGTCTCGCGGATAAAATCGACCATGACGTCTTCCCCCAGGAGATCGCGGATGTGCTTCGAGCCGTGGACCAGCGCGTGATGTTGCTCAACCAGCCTCCCAAACCCTGATTTCCATCGATCATATGAAAACTCCGCTCAATGTCCTGACCGTTGAAGATTCGGCCGATGATGCTCTTCTGCTCGTGAATGAGTTGAAATCCGCGGGGTTCGACCCGACCTGGATACGAGTCGAAACCGAGTCGGAATATTGCACCTGCCTGGACGCGCAGCCGGACATCATTTTCTCTGATTTCACCCTGCCGCGGTTTTCTACGACGCGGGCGCTCGAATTGCTCCTCCAGCGGAGATTGGAGATTCCCTTCATCATCGTGTCCGGGACGATCGGCGAGGAGCGGGCGGTGGAATGCCTCAAGGCCGGCGCAACGGATTATGTGCTCAAAGACCGGCTCCAGCGTCTGGGCCCCGTCGTGCAACGCGCCTTTCGGGAAGTGCGGACGCGGACGGAACGCCGGGATCTGGAGGAGAAATTGCGCCAGGCGCAAAAGATGGAGTCCATCGGACAACTGGCCGGCGGCGTGGCGCACGATTTCAACAACCTGCTGGCCGTCATCCGGGGCGGCACCGAACTGGTGTTGATGGACGGCAAGGGACTCAACGAGGTGGAGCGCGAACACCTCAAGCAGGTGCTCTTTGCCTCGGAGCGCGCCGGTGTTTTGGTCCGGCAATTACTCACCTTTAGCCGCAAGCAGGCCCTGCAACTCCGCCGGATCAGCCTCAACGAGGTGGTGGGCAACATTGCCAAAATGCTCCAGCGGGTCCTGGGCCCCACCATTTCTCTGAATGTCCGGGTCGGTCCCGCGCTCGCCCCGGTCCACGCCGATGTCGGTATGATGGAACAGGTGTTGATGAACCTGGCCATCAACGCCCGGGACGCCATGCCGTCGGGTGGCGAACTGACCCTCAGCACCTCGAACGAATTCGTCAGCCTGGAACAGGCGAAGTTGAATCCCCAGGTCTTGGCCGGCCACTTTGTCTGCCTGACCGTCGTCGATAACGGTTGCGGCATTCCCAAGGAGCATCTGGTCCGCATCTTCGAACCGTTTTTTACCACCAAGGAAATTGGCAAAGGGACGGGTCTCGGCCTGGCCACGGTTTACGGCATCATTCAGCAGCACCATGGCTGGATGACCGTCCATAGCGAAATTGTGAAAGGAACGACTTTCCGTATCTATCTTCCCGCCTTGCCGACCGGCACCGGAGAGCCGATCACACCGGTCACGGAAAAAGCAATGTGGGGCGGAACGGAAACTGTTTTGCTGGTCGAAGACGAGGCCGCCATTCGCTCGTTGACCCAACTTGCGCTGAATCGTTTGGGCTACAAGGTGATCGAAGCCGAATCGGCGGCGGCGGCATTGGAACTCTGGCGCCAGCACCGGGACGAGATCAACCTGGTTTTGACCGACATCGTCATGCCCGGCGGGGTCTCGGGCCTGGACCTGGCGAAAACGTTGCGTTCCGAAATTTCCTCGCTCCGGGTCATCTTCACCAGCGGTTACAGCCCTGACGTCGCAGGAAAAGATTTCAAATTACGCGAAGGGCTCAACTTTCTCCAAAAACCGTATGCCCCGCACCAACTGGCCCAAACGCTGCGTACCGTCCTCGACCAATGAGAAAACTCGCCATCCATTTTGAAAACGCGCCGCCGGTTTCTCCGGTAATCATCTATTTACCCACTTCGCTCGCCGGCGAAACGCTCACGGAACACCGCCGGTACCCGATGAATGTCATCAACCCATGCCTTTTGATTCACAGTTCGCCAGACCGCAACCACGCTGGCGGCACACAACCAACCAAGGAAACGAAAGAGAAAGGAAAAGGTATGAATCCGAACAAACCACAAAAACAGCCCATCAAATCCCTCGACCAACTCGTGGTCCAGTCAACCGAACCTGTCATGGCCGGGGTGGCTTCACCCAAACCAACCCGGCATGAGGCAACCCCTCCGTCCAATGCCGACATTGCCGCCAAGGCCTATGATATCTGGCTTGCCCGTGGACAGGAGATGGGCAAGGACCAGCAGCATTGGTTCGAGGCCAAACGCCAGTTGCAGCAAGCGTAAGCTTCCTGGCTGGCAAGCAACGCAAAGAGTTCGGATCCCTGATTAAAGTTTTGGCCGATCCTGCCGATAAGAAAATGGCTGGAGCGTCGGCGATGACGCATTCGGCCCAGTTGGTTCCCTAAGTCCCCAACGGGTGCGGGTTCTGGTTTCTCCCCCGCATCCGTTTTTATTTTCAACTTGGTATCTGCCGAACGACGATTGTGGTTTCGTGCTCTGGGGAAGGCAGTTCACAGCAGCTATCCCATTTGACACCGGTTTACACGTCGGGAGCGATGGAGTTTTCAATTTCGGCGCGCCAGGCCGTCAGGCGGTTTTGGACGCCGATGGCGGAGAGGTAGTTGAGATCGAGTTCCACCGGTTTACCGGGGGGCCGGTCCGGAGAGAATTGGCCGACAAAGACGTTGGCCACATGGATGGCGGCCAGGGGACCAAAGGCCTTGGTCCCGCTTTTGCCCGGTTGCAGGTGAAAGGCGACCGCTTCAACCATGGGGGCGGAGAGACCCCACAATCCGAACAGATAAGCGGCCACCCCGGTGGAGGTGGCGCCGAAAATTTCCTTTTCTGCATCCGAAAGTGGAATCTGCTGGCGGGTGGCGAGCTTGATCGCCTGCTGGTAGGGCTGGTGCAGATTCCGGGCGAGCATGAGTTTGCCGGTGTCGCGCAGCATGGCGGCGGCGCAGGCATCCTCGGTCGGGTTCTCGTCAGCCCCTTCCATTTGCATGATGGTGCGGGTGATCCGGGCGCAACGCAGGGCGCCATCCCACAACTGGCGCGGCGAAAAGCCTTTGATGGGAACGCGTTCGAAGTTGGAGAAAACGTGGGACGACAGTGCGATGGAGCGGACGGCAGTCATGCCAAGGAATTGCACTGCGGCAAACGGGCTGCTCACTTTCTGGGCGAGGCCAAAGGCGGCGGAGTTGGCCACCTGGAGCATTTTGGCGGTCAGTGCGGGGTCCTTGACCACGATATCGGCGATGATTTCCACGGATGGTTCGTCGGAATTGATTTCCTTCATGATTTTCAGGTAGACCGTCGGAAAGCTCGGCAACGCATCCAGTTTGCCGACCAGTGCCTTGAGTTTTTCGTCCCGCAAATAGGCGTCCAATTGCCGGATGCAGGCCAGGGTCGCGAGCAGGTCCGACGCCCCGACAGGTTTGACCAGGAACTGGTGCGTGGTTTCCAGGCAGCGGGCGATTTCCTCCTGATCGTCGATGCCGGAAATGATGATGCGCGACACATGGGGATGCCGCCGGCAGATTTCGGTCATCAGTTCCAAACCGTCCGTGCCCGACATCCGCATGTCCGAAACCACCACATCAAATCTCCCTTGATCCAGGATTTCCAATGCTTCCCGACCGCCGGGTGCCAGGGCGACCTCCCAGGTGTCGGATTCATCCTCCAACATCAAAGCATACAAGTTCAACTGCAATGGATCGTCATCTACAAACAGGACGCGCTTTTTCATAAACAGCATGCGCTCAAGTACATACTTCGTTTAAAGTCAATCTTCCCCATGTTCTCATGCCCTGGTCCCGATGGCAACCACGCGCCCATGGCAATGGACCAACTTGAATTTGAAGCGGATTGTCGCGCCCGGTCCCATGGGACAAACGCGCGGTCTGGACGGTATTCATTGCGACGATCTGTGCGAGGTCCGAACCGCTGCAACCGGGAAGTTCGGCCGATCAGGGAGTAATCCGGTTTTCTGAATTCTGCGTGTGGATTGGATTTGCCCCGGCCAACGGGCTTTCCGGATCGCCTTCTTTCAGGCACGGCTTCAATTGGGTGTCTATCTTCACGATGTGCTCCTGTATCCACAAACTGAGTGTTTGATGCAGAGCCCGGATCATGTCCGGTCGTAGCCCCTCGGTCTTGCAGCGTTCCTTGAATCGCTGGAAAAGCGTCAGGAACATTCCATGGGCATCCTTGTTTTTGGCATGCATCGGGCAGCGGTAGCGTTCGGTGCACTGTTCCTCAAACCGGAAGTGCTTTTCAGCGTAGGATTCGAGAAAATTGACCAGCTGGATCAGAAATTCGCATTCCTCCCGGGTCGGATTGGTCGCGTTCAACATGCACTCAAGATGATTGAGGTTATTAATCAACATCCGGTGCTGCTCATCAATCGTGCGGGAACCGGTCTCCATCTGCTTATCCCATAGGATCATTGCAACGTCCTTTGGGTTTAAACCATGCCTTCAAGCATGCTCGGGATCTGCTCCAGGGTGCGGGACAACGAGGCCTGGGCGATGGCGTTCTCACCTTCCTTGTCGTTCGGAAACAGCACCTTGCAGCCGGAGGCGGTAAAGCATTGTCCCCGCGTCACCGCCACACAATTGCCGCTGAACCCGATTTTTTCGCTGCGGAGCAGCAGGTCGGCGATTTGCACTGCCGCAATGGTGGGGGCGTATTCGTCCGCCTTTTCCGGATGATGATGAAACCGGGCAGCCTTCACCATCAAGTCTGGCAACCGGTGCCGTTCCAGATACAGCGCGCCCAGTTCGGAATGGTCCATGCCCAAAATCTCCATTTCAATTTCAAGCAGGTCGCGGGCGGCCAGGGCGGCCTGACGATGAATTTCGGTGAAATGATCGGGAAACGTCCAGGCCATCACGATTTTGCCCACGTCATGCACCAGCCCGGCCACGTAATCCGATTCATCCGAGGACGATTGCACGGCGGTGGTGACTTCGCGGGTGAGAATGGCCGTGCCAATGCAGTGTTGCCAGAAGTCGCGCCAGGGAAAGGCGCATTGCCGCGTCAGCCGTTGAAAATCTTCGATGACCGGTGTGACCATGGCCAGCTGGCGGATTTGGCGGACGCCCAGATAGAACACGGCTTCTTCAATGCTGTTAACCGGGGTGGTGAGGCCGTAGTAGACCGAGTTGACCAGCCGCAGCAGGCGCGAAGTCAGGCTCGGATCCCGCCGAATGATTTCCGCGATCTGTGCCGTATAACGTTGTTCCGTAAACAGCAATCCCTGCAATGCCTTGTTGATGCTGCCCAAAGAGGGCAGGGCAGGGCATCGCGCAAGCTGTCGTTTGATGTGTTCGACATCAAGCCGAGCGACGTTAGATGGAGTCAAAACATCCACAATATCAGTTCGGGATCTGAATTTTCTCCATATTATCGGCGACTGATGAAGAAACTTGAACCCCCAGCCAAATTATTCTCAAGTCCCGGCAAGTTTTGCCGATAACCCTGCTGCAGGGTCATCGTTGCCGGTCCCGATAACCGGGAAATGGCAAATCGGCATAAACTTTTGAAAACTTGAACAAGCAACTTTGCAACCTGGGTCGCCGCGGCAACATGCGGAAAATCACCGTCGTGATGTTGACCGTCATGGCCGGAATGCTCGCTGCGCACCCGGTGCAAGGGGGGATTGCCTACCTGCCCAGTATCGGTCCCGCGCCGATGCGATTTGAAGTTACAACGAACTCCGATGAATCGTTGGCCTGGAAGTCTTTGTGTCCGCTGCTGCCGGCGGTGGAAAGTTCCAACGTGCCGGTTCCGGAGGTGACTGCCCTGAACCCCGACACCAATGATGTCGTTATCAAGGTAAGCTCAGCTCCCGTCACGAACGCCCTCGCCTCTGCTTCCGTGTCGGCGGCCAAGCCCGGCGAAAACAAGAATTCAGAAACGTCCCCGGGGACGGTAATGTTGCCGGTTCAAACGGACGAGTCCTCCAATCCGATTATCCCGCAATTATTGGCCGGTTTTTTCAAACCGACCCCCGCCGGTAAAAAACCGGGTGGGAGAAACCCGGCTGGCGCGGCGGTATTCATGCCCGCCGAGATTGGATTTACCCCGCCATCATCAACGCCCGTACCGGCAAGCCAGGCCAGTTACAAAACCGAATAATCCCGACCGCTTTATGTCATTGCCACGCCGTATTACCAATACCGTCGGTCTGGATTGTAAACGCTGGTTTTTGGCGCTTTGCCTGGCCTTTGGGCTTCAACCGTGGGCGGACACCGTAGCGGCCGCGGGATGGTCCTCCAATGCGCCAGTGGAGGTGAGTTCACCAACCAATTTCACGCCGGCACCCCTGCAGGCGTCCCCCGAACCGAATTCAGCGGTTCCGACCGGCGGAATATTGGTTGAAAATTTCAATACGCGCCTGGCCGCGGCGCGTTTCCTGGCAAAAAGCGGCCAACCGGACAAGTCCGAGCCGATCTTTATCAGTTTGCTGGCCGAGAAAGTGCCGGACTCAATCAAGCAGTCCGCCCTGTTCGAATTGGTGGCAGTGGTCCGGATGGAAAACGATCTGCCCCGCGCCGTATCCATCTGCGCCCAGTTTCTCGACCGTTGGCCGGAAGATCCGCGGGTGCCGGAAGTGCTTCTGCGTCAAGGCCAGATTTATCGTCAGATGGGCTTGAACAGCCTGGCGCTGACAAAGTTTTACTCCGTGATGACCTCGGCGCTTTCCTTGAAAAGTGACCGGCCGAATTATTACCCCGGCCTGGTGCTGGAAGCCCAGACGGAAATTGCCGAGACCCATTACCAGATGGGCCGGTTCAATGACGCGGCTGATTTTTATTCGCGCTTGCTCAAGCAAAATGATCCGGCGCTGAACCGCCCCCAGGCCCAGTTCCGTTTGATTCGTTCGTTGATGTCCATTGCCCATAACGATGAAGCGGCCGGCCAGGCCCAGGATTTCCTCTCCCGTTATCCGGACGCACCCGAGCAGCCCGAAGTGCGTTTCTACCTCGCTCAAACGCTCAAGCAGCTCGGTAAAAACAGCGAAGCGCTCCAGCAGGTTTTGTTGTTGCTGCAGGAGGAACAGGCGAAAACCCAGGACAATCCTGAACGCTGGGCCTACTGGCAGCAACGCGCCGGCAACGAGGTCGCCAATCAGCTTTATCGGGAAGGCGATTACGTCCGGGCGTTGGAAATCTATATCAACTTGACCCAGCTCGATTCCGCGCCTGCCTGGCTACTGCCGGTGAAATACCAGATTGGTCTCACTTACGAACGGCTCTTGCAGCCGCAAAAGGCCGTTGAAGCCTACCAGGACATTCTCAAGTTTGAACCGGAATTGGGCACGAACGCCAGCCCGGGTCAAAAAGCCGTGTTCGACATGGCCCGCTGGCGCGCCGGTTTTCTGGGATGGCAAAGCCAGGCGGAAACCGCCAATCGTTCCCTCGCTTATACACCCATTCCACCTGCAGATTCCGTCACCAACACCCCGTCAACTGCCTCCATGCCATGAATCCACCCATTGCCACAGACTTTACCAACGGCCTGGCCCTCGATTTGCAGGCGTTTCGTGCTCTCGGTGAAGAGATCCTGGGCCTGGTAACACGCGAAAGTCAGGCTTTATCCAATCAAAACGACTACCAGCCCGGCGAATTCAACCAGACGAGAATACACTTGATTCCAGAGCTGGATTCGGCGTTAATGAATCTAAGAACACAGCGGCAGAGCCGACGGCAAGCTACTCAGTCGGAAGAAATTGCAAAATTGTTCCAAACCATCCAAAGCCTGTTGATGAAAATTTTGCACCTTGACCGTGAAAACCAGCAGGCGCTGCTCCGGCGTGGTTTGGTGCCGGCGAAGCATTTGCCGCCCGTGGCGGCGCAGCGGCCACATTATGTCGCCGGTTTGTACCAGCAGCATTCCCCGGTTCGAGGTGCTGAACCGGTTTGAACCGGAAACAGCGATGAATGGCAGATTTTTGGAAGATGAGCCTTATATTTCCGTATTTGATGAAATGGATATCCGGTTTTTAAACCAACCGTAATCCGACCAAACGCATGTCCATCGAGAAAATAATTGTTTTGGAGGACGATTCCATCGTCCGGAAAAACCTTGAGACCTACCTGCGTCGGCGCCACTACGACGTTGCTGCCACTGGCACCATCGCTGACGCACAGGAATATCTGGGCAAGGACAATTTCGACATCGTTTTCGTGGACGTGCGCCTGCCGGACGGAGATGGCACCGATTTGTTGAAGCAGATCCAGTCCCGCCCGCAAAAACCGCTGGTGATTATGATGACCGGTTTTGGTTCGGTGGAATCGGCAGTGGAGTGCATGAAAAACGGTGCGTTTGATTACCTCATCAAGCCATTTTCCAATGAACAAATTGAAGTCACCCTGCGCAAAGCCGAGGAATTCACCCAGCTCCTGAATGTCAGCCGTTTCCTCAGCCAGGAAACTGATGATGGCGAGCAGGAATTGCTGGGCCGCAATCCGGCCATGGAAAGCCTCCGGCAGCTCATCCGCAAGGTCGCCCGCACGCAGGCCACGGTTTTGATCCAGGGCGAAAGCGGCACGGGCAAGGAGCTGGTGGCCCGCGCGCTGTATCGCGAAAGCTCCCGGGCCAACGCGCCGTTCATCCGGGTCAACTGCGCCGCCATCCCGGAAAACCTGATTGAAAGTGAATTTTTCGGCCATGAGCGGGGTGCGTTTACCGGCGCCTTGAACAAGCGCGAAGGCCGGTTTGAACTGGCCCACGGCGGCACGATTCTCCTCGACGAGATCAGTGAAATTTCGCCCAGCGTGCAGGCCAAACTCCTGCGGGTGCTCCAGGAACGCGAATTGGAGCGCGTGGGCGGCAACCGTACCATCAAGGTGGATGTGCGTGTCATCGCCACCACCAACCGCAATCTCGAACTCAGTGTTGAAAAAAAGGAATTCCGCCAGGACCTTTTCTTCCGCCTCAATGTCGTGCCGATCCGCGTTCCGCCGTTGCGCGATCATCTGGAAGACGTACCGTCCCTGGCTGAGGAATTCATGCGCCGTTTTGGCCGCAAACACGGTGTCCATATCAAGGGATTTACCGACGCCGCCGCCCAATTGCTGAAAACTCATTCCTGGCCGGGGAATGTGCGCGAGCTTCAGAACGTCGTTGAACGCGCCGTCATTCTTTGCGGTGACAACGGCATGCTCGAACCCGAACATCTCGGTCTGGTGTCTTCCGGATCGGCAGCCGCTGCGGCCGCAACCCCGGCAGTTCCCGGTCCGCGCAATGGGATGTCCACCCTGGCCGAGCTTGAAAAACACCATATCTTCGCCGCGCTGGATTATTGCAAGGGCAACCGCACGCATGCGGCCAAGCTGCTCGATGTCAGCATCCGCACCTTGCGCAACAAACTTCACGAATACAACGGTACCCTGCCCAAAACCGACGAGGACAAGCCGGCTGAGGCGGAACAGACTTAACCGTCAACCTTGGCCGTCGGCTGGGCGTGTCGCTCCGTACATGCCGTTGATTTGATCGCCGACCTCCGGAGCACATGGGCTGAGGCGCCTCGCCGCCCGGCATTTACCGCCGTTTCCTTTCTTTGGCTGACAACACTTGCCTAGCTGGGCCGTCTCCGCCGGTAACATTTTCCCACTTGATGCCCCGGCCCGGCCCGGAACCCTGATTTTAGGCCAAATTTTCCGCTGGCATTGCCGCTGCTAAACACGCGTGGAAAGCTTTACATGATCGAAGCATTGTTCAACCAGCCCGGTTACCTGGCAGCGAAGAAATCGCTGGATGCAGTCGCGCTTCGCCAGGAAGCCATCGCCAACAATATCGCGAATCTGGAAACCCCGGGTTACAAGCGTCTCGATCTTGCGCCCGCGTTTCAATCGGAACTTGAACGCGCCTGTGCCACCGGTGATTCCCAGCAAATCGCCGCTTTGAAGCCCACTCTGGCCTCCGATCCGAATGCCGTGGCGAACGGCCGCGATGGCAATACCGTCCATCTGGAAAATGAATTGATGCAGCTGAACCAGAACGGCGTGACTCATGCGCTCGAAACCCAGCTCGTCAGCAA
>CAYPSF010000140.1:0-12127 GCA_964413165.1 uncultured Bifidobacteriaceae bacterium | reverse complement strand
ACGTCCGGCCTCCAGCCAACGTTCAGAAGGGCAGGTGGGTGGATGATGTGTGAGATGCTCCATAACCCGGAATGCCGGGCACCGTCCTGGCTCGAAGGCGCGCTGGGGCGACCACGGGCCGAGGCGGTGCTCGGGGCTCCAAACGCCTGGCGCGATGCCGATGGCCTGCCGCTGATGCTGGAATTGCCGGCCGGAGAATTTGTCATGGGTGAAAACGCCGGGGACAAATTTGCCAACGATACGGAACGCCCGGCTCACCGGGTGCGCATTCCGCCCGGCCGGGCGCTGGGTTGTTTCCCGGTGACCGTTGGCGAATTCCGGCGTTTCCGGCCGGGCCATGCTCCGGAGGAAGCAGCCGACCTGCCGGTCGTGCGGGTGAACTGGCCGGACGCGTCCGCGTATTGTGCCTGGTTGTCGGCTCAGACCGGCCGGGCCTACCGGCTGCCCAACGAAGCGGAATGGGAATATGCCTGCCGCGCCGGCTCACGCACGCCGTTTGCCAACGGCGATGAAATGACGCCGGCGCAGGCGAATTTTCTTTACGATGAAAACGGCCGGTGCATTGGTGCCGGCCGCCGCGTGCGAGTGGGGACTTACGCGCCTAACGCATTTGGTTTTTACGATTTTCACGGCAATGTCAGTGAGTGGGCGGCCGACACCTGGCATCCCAATTACCTCGATGCGCCCGGGGATGGCCGGGCCTGGGTCGAAACCGGCGTCGACCGCCGGGTGGTGCGGGGCGGGGCGTGGGACTATCTGCCGCGCCTGTTGCGCAGTGCGTGGCGGGACTGGCGCCCGGCGGAGCAGCGCGCGGACAACATCGGTTTCCGCGTAGCCACCAGCGATTTGAAACCGCTCAACGAGGGATGAAAATGGAACTTCATATTTTTAAAACGCTCTGGGGCCGCACGGGCAGCCTGGAAGAGGCCATCACCGTCTGCCACGACCATGGTTTTTCCGGCCTGGAAGGCCCGGCGCCGGCCCAGCCGGCGGAACGCAGGCAATTTCGGACGAAACTCGACGAGGCCGGACTGGAATTCGTCGCGGAGATTTGCACGGCCGGCAGTTACGTTCCCGACCGGCAGGCGTCGCCCGCCGAACATCTTGAATCGTTCCGCCAGCGGGCCGCGACGGCACTGGAGTGTCAACCGTTGTTCCTCACAGTCATTGCCGGCTGCGACGCGTGGAGCGTCGGTGAAAGCGTGAATTTTTTCGGCGCGGCACTGGCCATCGGGGAGGAACTGGGGGTGACCGTGAGCTTTGAAACCCATCGCAGCCGTTCTTTCTTTAATCCCTGGACGACCCGCGACATTCTGCGGCAGCTTCCGGCGCTCAAGCTCACCTGTGATTTTTCGCACTGGTGCGTGGTGTGCGAGCGGCTGGTTGACACCGAACCGGAGGTGCTCGCACTGTGCGCCGAACGCGCCCATCATGTCCATGCCCGCGTTGGCTACGATCAGGGACCCCAGGTGCCGCATCCCGCCGCGCCGGCCTATCAGGCGGCGCTGGAAGCCCACGAACGCTGGTGGACCCAAATCTGGCACCGCCAGTCAGCGCGCGGAATGTCCGTCACCACATTGACACCGGAATTTGGTCCGGACGGCTACCTGCAATGCCAGCCGTTCACCGGCGTCCCGGTGGCCGATCTGGCGCAGATCAACCTCTGGATGGCGGAGCGTCAACGGCGGCGGTTTGCCGAAACGATAGCGCCGCCGATCAGGTCCGCTTTGCAACCGGAGGCGGTTTCACCAGTCCGTTGAAGGGAATGTCCGCATAAAATTATGTTCAAAAAAGTGCTCATCGCCAACCGTGGCGCCATTGCTTGCCGGATTGCCCGCACCCTGAAAGAGCTCGGGGTAGGGTCGGTGGCCGTTTATTCCGACGCCGACGCGAATTCGCTGCACGTGTTGCAGGCCGACGAGGCGGTGGGCATTGGCGGTTCGACGGCCGCGGAGAGCTATCTCAATTTCGAGAAAATCTTTGCCGCCGCCCGCCAGACCGGCGCCGAAGCCATCCATCCCGGATACGGCTTTCTGAGCGAAAATGCCGACTTTGCCGAAGCGTGCGCGCGGGAGGGGTTGGTCTTTGTCGGCCCGACGCCCCAACAGATGCGCGATTTCGGGCTGAAGCACACCGCCCGCGCCATCGCCCAGGCCAACCGGGTGCCCATGTTGCCCGGCAGCGAACTGCTCGACAGTCTGGAACACGCGCAGGCCGAGGCGTCCCGGATCGGCTACCCGGTCATGCTCAAGAGCACCGCCGGCGGCGGCGGCATCGGGATGCGCATGTGCGCGGACGAGGCCGCACTCGTGGACGCCTACGAATCGGTGAAGCGGCTCGCGGCCGGCGCCTTCAAACAGAGCGGGGTTTACCTGGAAAAATTCGTCGGGGTGGCCCGGCACATCGAGGTGCAGATTTTCGGGGATGGGAAAGGAAATGTCGTGGCGCTGGGCGAACGGGACTGTTCGGCGCAACGGCGCAACCAGAAGGTCATCGAGGAAACGCCCGCGCCAGGGTTGTCGGCCGAAATCCGGCAGTCGCTGCTCCATTCCGCCGTACAGCTGACGCGTACCGCCGGTTATCAATCGGCCGGGACCGTCGAGTTCGTTTTCGACGTCAAAAACCTCGAGTTTTACTTCCTGGAGGTGAACACGCGGTTGCAGGTCGAGCACGGTGTGACCGAGGAAGCCACCGGGGTTGACCTGGTAGAATGGATGATCCGACAGGCGGCGGGTGAATTGGATCTGGCGGGTTTTACGCCGTCCCCGGCCGGCGCCGCCATCCAGGTGCGCCTTTACGCCGAGGACCCGAACAAGAATTTCCAGCCCAGTTCCGGCGTGCTGACCCAGGCGGTTTTTCCGGCCGGCGCCCGGATTGAAACCTGGGTGGAATCGGGCACGGAAATTCCACCGTTCTACGACCCGATGATTGCCAAGATCATTGTGAAGGCGGAGACCCGCGCCGCCGCCGTGACGGCGCTCCAGTTGGCCCTGGTGGAAACCCGGCTGGCCGGCATCGAATGCAACCTGGAATATCTCCGGCAGGTGGTGGCCAGCGAGGAATTCGCCGCGGGCGACATTCACACGAAGTGGCTGGCCACCTTTCCTTACCGGCCCGCCACCATTGACGTTGTCGAGCCGGGGACGCAGAGCAGCATCCAGGATTATCCAGGCCGCATCCGGTATTGGGCCATCGGCGTGCCGCCGTCGGGACCGATGGACGATTATGCGTTTCGCGTGGCCAACGAACTGGCGGGCAATCCGCCCTCCGCCGCCGGTCTCGAGTTGACGCTCAGCGGGCCGACGTTGAAATTCAACCTCGACGCGACCATTGCGCTGACCGGGGCCGTGATGGAGGCGGATCTCGATGGCAATCCGGTGGCCTTCTGGCAAAGCCTGCATGTGCGTGCGGGCAGCCGGTTGCGGTTGCGAGGCATCCAGGGGGCCGGTTGCCGCGCATATCTGGCGGTGCAGGGCGGTTTCGACGTGCCGGATTATCTGGGCAGCAAGTCCACGTTCAGCCTCGGCAAGTTCGGGGGTCACGCCGGCCGCACATTGCGCCACGGCGACGTGCTTCACGTCCATCGCGTCGCCCGGCCCTTTGCCCCGGCACGCCAGACGCCGCCCGCGATCATTCCTCGTTATGACGCGCATTGGGAGATTGCCGTTCTCTACGGCCCGCACGCCGCCCCGGATTTCTTCACGGAAGAATTCCTGGCCACGTTCTTCGCGACGGATTGGAAGGTCCATTACAACTCCAGCCGGAGCGGCATCCGGCTGATGGGCCCCAAACCGGGGTTTGCCCGCACCGACGGCGGCGATGCCGGCCTGCATCCGTCCAACATCCACGACACGGAATACGCCATCGGCACGATCAATTTTACCGGCGACATGCCGGTGATCCTGGCCAAGGATGGCCCGAGCCTGGGTGGTTTCGTTTGTCCCGTGACCATCGTCAAGGCCGAGTTCTGGAAGGTTGGTCAGCTCCGGCCGGGCGACACCATCCGATTCGCGCGCACCACCTTCGACGAAGCCCTGGCAATGGAAAAACGGCAGGATCTTGCCATCGCCACTTTGGACAAAAAGCCGGCGGCCGGAGCCACTGAAATCCTCGTGAAAACTTCCCGCCCGGCACCGGGCGGGGCGATACTGCACAGCCTGTCAGTGTCGGCGAATTGCCCGGGAGTCGTTTACCGGCAGGCCGGCGACAAGTATCTGCTGGTGGAATACGGCCCACTGGTCCTGGATTTCGCGCTGCGTTTCCGCGTTCATACGCTCATGGAATGGTTCCAGGCGCACCCGGTCGAGGGCATCATCGAGCTTTCACCCGGCGTGCGTTCCTTGCAGATCAATTTCGACGGGCGGATCCTGCCGCTCAAAAAACTGCTCGAAATTCTCGTGCAGGCGGAGGAGGAACTGCCGTCGGTCGAATCGCTCGAAGTGCCCACGCGCATTGTGCGCCTGCCGCTCGCCTATGACGAAAGCGGCATCCGGTTGACGATCCAAAAATACCAGCAATCCGTCCGCCCGACCGCGCCGTGGTTGCCCAGCAACATCGAGTTTATTCGCCGCATGAACGGGCTGGACAGCGTTGAGGAGGTGCGAGAAACGGTTTATGCGGCCAATTATCTCGTGCTGGGCCTTGGCGACGTCTATCTCGGCGCGCCCTGCGCGGTGCCGGTGGACCCGCGGCACCGGTTCGTGACGACGAAATACAATCCCGCCCGCACCTTCACGGTGGAAAATGTGGTCGGCATCGGCGGTGTTTACATGTGCATCTATGGCATGGAAGGCCCCGGCGGCTACCAGCTGGTGGGCCGCACGGCGCAGGTGTGGAACACCTACCGGAGCACCCGTGAATTTCAGCCCGGCAAACCGTGGCTGCTGCGGTTCTTCGACCAGGTTCGTTTCTTCCCGGTATCGGAAAAGGAACTGCTCGATTTCCGGCGGGCATTTTTGAGCGGACGGGCGCAGCTCGACATCCAGGAGGGGACTTTCAGCTTTGCCCACTACCGGAAATTTCTCGGCGACCATGAGACCGACATTGCCGCCTTCCGCCGGAAACAGCAAAAGGCCTTTGCCGAGGAACGCGAACGGTGGGCTGCCGACGGTTCCGCCAGCATCACCGTCAACGAACCGGTCTCGGACACCGCACCGGACGAAATGGTCGCGCCGCCGAACGGCCAACTGGTCGCATCGCCCATCTCCGGAAACGTCTGGGCCGTGTTGGCGAAGGAAGGCGACCGCGTTGCCGCCGGCCAGAAGGTGGTGGTGGTGGAGGCCATGAAAATGGAGGTGGGTGTCGAGGCGCCGATGGCCGGCATCCTCAAAAAAATCGCCGTCGCCCCGGGCAAACTGGTCACCGCCGGCCAGGCGCTGGCGATCATTGAATCGGAGGTCTCCGCATGAATGTGCCCGAAACCTTCGATCTGTTTTCGCTTCGCCAGGCTTATGCCGATGGCCGGGTAAAACCGGAGCAGGTGGTTGAGGAAGCCTTGCGCCGGGCGGACGACAAGCGTTATCCCAATGTCTGGATCACGAAAACCAGCCGTCAACGGTTGATGGAACTGGCGCGGGCCCTGCCATCGCAACCCAACGACCAGCTGCCGCTCTATGGCGTGCCTTTTGCCATCAAGGATAACATTGACCTCGGCGGTGTCACTACCACCGCGGGCTGTCCGGATTTTGTCTATTTACCGCAGGACTCGGCCACTGTCGTCAAACGGCTCATCGCGGCGGGCGCGTTGCCCATGGGCAAAACCAACCTGGATCAATTCGCCACCGGCCTGGTGGGCATGCGTTCACCATACGGCAGTTGCCAGTCGGTTTTTGATGCGCGTTACATCTCCGGCGGTTCCAGTTCCGGTTCGGCCGTCGCGGTGGCGACCGGCATGGTGACCTTTGCGCTGGGCACCGACACGGCCGGATCCGGCCGGGTGCCGGCGGCGTTCAACCACATCGTCGGCCATAAACCGACGCGCGGCCTGGTGAGCAACCACGGCGTCGTGCCGGCGTGCCGATCGCTGGATTGCGTCTCCATCTTCGCCGGCAGTTGTCATGATGCGCAGGTCGTGCTGGAGGTGGCGGCGAAACCGGATCCGGCCGACCCCTATTCGCGTCCACGCCCTCAAACCGGGGTGACCATCCCCGAAGCGTTTCGCTTTGGGATCCTGCCGTCGGCGCAACGGGAATTTTTCGGCGACACCGAGGCGGCGGAACTTTACGAATCGGCCATTGCCCGATTGCGCGACTGTGGCGGTGAACCGGTGGAATTCGATTACCTGCCGTTCACCCAGGCGGCGGGGCTGCTCTACGCCGGGCCCTGGGTGGCGGAACGGCGCGCTGCTCTGGGCGACTTTTTCAACCGGCACCGCGATGGCCTGCACCCGGTGGTGCGTGAGATCATCGACGGCGCGGCGAAATACGATGCCGCGGCGGCATTTGCCGGCCAATACGAGCTGCAGACGGTGTCCCAGGTGGTGCGCCAGGTCTGGCACAAACTGGACGTGTTGTTGTTGCCGACTACCGGCACGACCTATCGCATTGAGGCCGTGCTGCGTGACCCCGTCCAGCTCAACAGCAACCTCGGGTATTACACGAATTTCGTGAACCTGCTCGACCTGGCCGCGCTGGCGTTGCCCGCCGGCTTCCGGCCGACGAATGGTCTGCCCTGCGGCATCACCCTGGTCGGTCCGGCATTTTCCGACGATGCGTTGCTAGCCCTTGGGGCGCGTTATCATCGCGCCCTGGGCGGGAACATCGGTGTGACCCAGGCCAGAATCACCCGGCAACCATTGCCCCGGGAAAAAAGCGAGGGCATCCTGCTGGCCGTCGTGGGGGCGCATTTGCGCGGACAGCCGCTCAATCATCAGCTCACTTCGCGGCGCGCCCGGTTTGTGCGCCAGGCGCGCACGGCGCCATGCTACCGGCTTCATGCCCTGGCCAACACGCAGCCGCCCAAACCCGGATTGCGGCGCGTGGCCGAAAAATTACCGCAAGGGATCGAGATTGAAATCTGGGCTTTGGATGAGGCCGGGTTCGGTTCGTTCGTCGCCGAAATCCCGCCGCCGCTGGGCATCGGCACGCTGGAACTCGAGGACGGTACCAGTGTGAAGGGCTTCCTGTGCGAGCCGATCGGGCTGGAAGGCGCGCGCGACATCACCGAATTTGGCGGCTGGCTCGCCTATCGCCGGGCGGCCGGAAAATAAAAGGAATTACGATGAGTACAGAAACCATCCTGTTTGAAGAAATGCTGCCGGGCGGCGGGCTCTGGTCGTGGCGGTTGCAGCGACACACAACGCTGCGTCTCACGGACCTTGAAGGCGGAGTCAACGTCGGCCTTATGGCCTACAACGCCGACCAGCCCCTCGACCGGCTCAACCTCCCGGACACACTCAAGGCGCAGTATACCGCCCGGCTCACCCGCGGCCATGTGCTCATGAGCGACATGGGCCACGCGTTGTTGTCCCTTACCGCCGACAGCGTCGGCTGGCATGATCCGTTAGGCGGCCACGGCAACGCCGGCCACGCCAGTCGCAAATATGGCACCGCCACCTACCAGGAGAAGCGCAACGACTGGTATCGCAACGCCCACGACAATTTTCTCATTGAGCTGGGCAAGCATGGCCTGGGCAAGCGCGACCTCGTGGCGAACATGAATTTCTTCAGCCGGCTGGACGTTGGCTCTGATGGCAAAATGAGTTTTCACCCGGGCAATTCCCCGGCCGGCGGTTCCGTAGACCTCCGCGCAGAAATGAATGTGCTGGTGGTATTGAATACCTGCCAGCATCCGCTCGACCCCAACCCGAAGTACCTGCCGCAGCCGGTCAAACTGGCCGTGTGGCAAACACCGCCGCCGGGGCCGGACGATTTCTGCCGCAATTTCCGCAAGGAAAATCAACGCTGTTTCACCCTCACCGAACGCCTGTTTATGGGAGCCTGAACATGAGCACCTTCATTCTCACCGAAAGCAAACTGGATCCGGCGAAAGCCGGGTATGACCTCACCCTGCCGGCCGGCGATGGCTGGATGCACGAAATCAAGCGCGGCCAGACCTTCCGCATCGTGGACCTGGACGGCAACCAGGCGGTGGACACGCTGTTTTATAACGCGCACGATCTGTCCGACCGTTACTCGGCGCAGGACACCATCCGCGAGCAAGGTTCGATTTATCTCACCACCGGCACCAAACTGATGTCGAGCGAAGGCCATGTGCTGGCGACCATCGTGGCGGACACGTGCGGCCGGCACGATACGATTGGTGGCGCGTGTGCGGCGGAAAGCAACCAGGTGCGTTACGCGATCGAGAAACGCTGGATGCACAGCTGCCGCGACACGTTTTTGCTCACGCTGGCGCGCTGGGGGCGGGGTGTGACGAAATGCGACCTCACCCACAACATCAACTTTTTCATGAACGTCCCGGTCACCCCGCAGGGCGGCCTGTCGTTCGAAGACGGCATGAGCGCCGGCGGCCGCTACGTTGAATTGCGGGCCGAAATGGATCTGACCGGTCTTATTTCCAATTGTCCGCAACTGAACAATCCCTGCAACGCCTACAACCCGACTCCGGTGCGGCTGCTGATCTGGGATTAAGGATGAGGAATGAAAAAACCGTTGCGCAGCCTGAGTGCCTTGCTTTTGGTTTCGGCTTTGGCCGGAACGATGACGCTTTTGGTTTTTGATGTGCTGAACCACCTGCGCCTGACGCCCGTGCATCAACGGGCGGGCGCGCTGTCATTTATGTTGATCGGGGTCTCCTACATCAGCCTGCAACTCGGCACCTGGCGAAAGTGGCGTGAACAATTCAAGGGCGTGTTGCTGGGATTGGGTTTTTTGCTCTGGGGCAGCGAACAGTTTCTTCCGCCCGGTCCGCTGGTGACGGTGATGGACTGCCTGGTGGTCCTGATTTTTGTTTCGGACCTCGGCCTGGTCATTGTGGGTCGCCTGAGGCAAAAGGACGACCGCACGCCTTGAATCCCGATTGAAATTCGTTTTTAACTTCGTTTCTCCACGGCCTTGTGGTGAAATCCGGGAACAGGGCCGCCATGAAAATCACCAACCTGAACCCCGACACGGACATCGGCGCGAGCGCGTGGCTGGTGGAGGTGGACGACCACCGCATTTTGCTCGATGCCGGGATGCACCCGAAGCGCGAAGGCCGCGACGCACTGCCGCTGTTCGGCAAGGCAGGAACCACCGAGGTGGATGCCATCGCCATTTCGCATTGCCATCACGACCATGTCGGCGGACTGCCGGTGGCGTGCCGGCATTTTCCAAAAGCGCACGTGCTGATGAGCGAGTTGAGCTACTTTATCGTCGAGCGCGTGTTGCACAATTCGGTGAACGTGATGACGCGCCAGCGCGACGAACTGGGCATCCGGGAATATCCGCTCTACTCCCACGACGAGGTGGACGACATCGCCCCGCTGTTCCAGGGCTTCAAATACAACCGCGAGATCGATTGGGCGGCGTTCCAGAAAACGCGCGCGGGGCTGCCGTCGCCGACGCTGGAATTTTTCGACGCCGGCCACACGCTGGGTTCGGCGGGGCTCCTGGTCCGCGGCAAAAAGGAGACGCTGTTTTACACCGGCGACGTGTGCTTTCAGGACCAGACGATTTTGCGCGCCGCCCGTTTCGAGGACGTGAAGGCCGACGTGATGATCATGGAGACGACGCGGGGCAACCGGGCGCTGCCGCCGGATTTTTCCCGGGAAGGTGAAATTGAACGGCTGACCGCGGCGATCCAGCGGGCGCTCAAACGCAAGGGCTGCGTGCTGATCCCGTCGTTCGCGCTGGGGCGCACCCAGGAAATCCTGGCGTTGCTGGCGCTGCTCATGCGCGCGGGAACCTTGAAGCCGCAGCCGGTTTACATCGGCGGATTAGGGCGTGTGTTCACGGAAATTTACGATCTGGAGGCGCACCGGACGCACCGGCAGCACACGAGCTTGCAGTTGCATGAAGCTTTGCAGCTGATCGTGCTCGAAAAAGGCCAGGCGGAAAGAATGAAACTCAGCGGCGGGCGCATCTTTGTGATCACCGCCGGCATGATGAGCGAGCACACCGCCGCGCATGACCTGGCGGCCCGCATGGCGGGGGACGAGCGGCAATCCATTTTCTTCGTCGGCTATGCCGACCCGGACACGCCGGGCGGACGGTTGAAAGCGGCGAAACCGGGTGAAACGTTTGTCTTCAGCCCTGGTGCTGGTCGCATCACCCGCAACTGCGAAGTCCTGGATTTCGATTTGACCGCGCATGCCAACCGCGGGGATTTGTTGGATTTCGTGGGGCAGGTTTCTCCCCGGGCCATTTTGCTGGGCCATGGCAGCGAGGCCTCGCGCGCCTGGTTTGAGGAACAAATCCGCACCTGTTATCCCAAGGTCAAAATCATCCAGCCACAACCGGCCAAAACGGTTTCGGTCTGAAAGCAAACCGCCGGACGGAATGAATCCATCCGGCGGTCAATTCGTTTGGTCCGGCTTAATGCCCGCCGTTGACGATGTTGGCGAGGTTGAAAATCGGCAGGAACATGCAAATGACCATGCCGCCGACAACCACGCCGAGGAAGACGATCAGCATGGGTTCGAGGAGCGACATGAGGCCGGAGAGCGTGGACTCAATTTCTTCGTCGAGAAACTTCGAGACGCGCTCGAGCATGTTGTCGATATTGCCGGTCTGTTCTCCGGCGCTCAGCATCCGGACAATCATGCTGGGAAAGATCGGGTTTTTGCCCAGGGCGACGGAAATGCCTTCGCCGCGTTCAATGTCCGCGGCGGCCGTTTTGATGGCCTTTTCCATGATGACATTGCCGACAGTTTGAGAAACGATTTGCAACACTTCCAGGATGGGCACACCGCTACGGACGAGCGAGGCGAGCGTGCGCGTGAAGCGAACCAGGCAGATTTTATGGGCAATGGGGCCAAAAATCGGCAGCTTGATGCGGTGGGCATCCCAAAAAGCTCGGCCGCCCTTGGTTTTGATGAAATAGAACCAGCCCCAGATGGCCCCGCCGCTAGCAAGAATAAACAGGATGAAGTATTTTTGGACCATCTCGCTGAGATCGATCATGAACTGGGTCGGTCCGGGCAAGGCCGCGCCAAAGCCGGAATAAACCTCCTTGAAAGTGGGCACCACCTTGACCAGCAGGAAGATGGTGATGCCAATCGCCACGACGGTCACGGCGGTCGGATACATCAACGCGGTCTTGACCTTTTTCCGAAGGCGTTCGGCATTTTCCAGGTAAGTGGCCAATCGCGCGAGGATTTCCGCCAGCAAGCCGCCCTTTTCACCCGCTGATACCATGGAATAATACAGTTTGTTGAAGGTTTTGGGATGCTTTTGCAGCGCCTCGGAAAAACTTTCGCCGCTTTCCACACGGGTACAGACGTCCCGGATCACGTCGCGCATCACCTTGTTGGGCGTCTGTTCCGCCAGTGCCTGGAGGGACTGTACGATGGCAATACCAGCTTCGATCATCGTCGCCAGTTGGCGGGTGAAAACGACCAGGTCCCCCAGGGCCACCGAGCCACCCTTCGTCTTGCCCTTTTTGGACACTTTTTCCTGGATGGACACCACCAAAAGATTGCGGTTAAGCAATGCCGCGATGGCAGCCTGTTCCGTCACGGCTTCGACCGAACTGTTGATTTCCCGGCCGGTGGCCGTTTCCCGGGCTGTGTAAGCAAATGATGGCATACGTTTGTTTTCTTAATAAAACCGCTCACCCAACTACCCACCCCCAATCGCCACACGGCAACCGGAGTTCTGCCGTCAGACAAAGCACGATTTGTTCCAGTCTGGTGACCCTGAATCGCGCGCTGCAGCACCCATAACCGGCAAACGCCGGCCAGGTTACGAGTGCCTGAACTTCATCCAAACACCGTACAAAACTGAATTGTAAACGCCTACAATGGACGCAAGTTGTTGATTTAAATTAGGTTATGACAATGTGATTCCCAAAAAAAATTGTTGTCAAATTATTGGAATTTTCCTATTTTCATTGCAATTGCACCATTTGGTGCCGGGGCAAACGGTTTTTTTGCTCCGAGTGTGCGCAGGCACAAAAGAGAGTAAACAATCAAACAAACAACATCGGAGGAACCAGATGAAGTTTAATAAATGGACATTGGGTCTGG
>CAYPSF010000139.1:0-12139 GCA_964413165.1 uncultured Bifidobacteriaceae bacterium | reverse complement strand
AGGAAAAAGGCCTGGCGCAGGTCAGCGACACCGGCGCGATTGAAAAATTCTGCGACGAGGCGATTGCGGCGAATCCGGGCCCGGCGGCCGATTTCAAGGCCGGCAAGGCCGCCGCACTGAATTTCCTCAAAGGCCAGGTAATGAAGCTGAGCAAAGGCAAGGCGAACCCGGCGCTCGCCGGCGAAATCCTGGAACGCAAACTTCGGGGCTGATTTTGCCCCGGAAGCTTTAGTAAAACCCGGTGTTGGCCTTGGCGGGAGGACCGGTCTTGGCATCCGCCTTGTTCAATTCCACGGCATAGACCTGGCTCGCGCCGCTCATGTTGCTGCGGAAGATGAGCCATTTCATGTCCGGCGAAAACATGGCGTTGGGTTCCAGCGCGTAATCGTGCTTGCTCATGTTAACCAGTTTCTCGGGCTGGAACACGCCAGTCCGGATCAGTTTGCTGGTGTCAATGTCGTCGTCGGACCGGTCGGCCAGCAGTTCGGGCCGAAGCAGATAAATCCATTCCCCGTTGTCGGCATGAGCCACCATGTGTTCGTCACCGCCATCGCTGGAAAACAGTTTGCCGTCCGGCGAAACGTTGAAATGCACGCCCCATTCGTCGCGCGGGAGATGATACCAAGTCTGCTCACCCGTCGAGACGTTGCAGCCGGCGACCCAGAAATCCTCGCCGCGGGGCGTTTGGAGGTCATACCAGATCGTCTTGCCGTCGGCATTCCAGAATTCGTGCCCGGCGATTTCCATCGCCATCGTCCGCCGGTGAACCAGCTTCAAATCCGTGCCATCCGTGCGAATGGTCCAGATGCGATCCACCTTGTGCCACGGTCCTTCGTGGCAGAACATGAGCAGGTTGGGATCGGTCGGCGAAAACTGGAGGTGGTTCAGCCAATCGGTGCCGCGGTTGAATTTTTTGGTTTCCCCGGTCTGAATATTGTAAAAAAAGAGTTCCATCGGGTAATGTTTGGCGAGGCGTTCCTCCATCATCTGGCCTTTCCGGCCGCGATAGGCATCGGCGGTCTGCATGTCCGTCCGCCGGTTGGGACCGCCGTCGAAGAAATCCGCGTTGGTCCCCCAGTCAGTGCGTTCAACCAGGGTGCCGGCCAGGAGCGTCTCGTCGGCGTTCACGGTGGCGACCTGCTGGCCGCGTGGAAACCGGGCGATTTCACGCACGACTCTGGTATTCGGGTCAACCGCGAAAATAGTCCGGTTCGTCGTGCCATAATAAATCTGCCCGGTCTGGTGCCCGACCATGATGACATGCAAGCGCTGGCCTTCGACGATTTTTTCAACCGCGTGCGTCTGCAGATTCACCAGCGAAATGCCCCCCGGCGAAGTGAATACCATTTTTTTCCCGTCCGGAGTAAACGGGTTGAGGTTGAAGTACAGGCTTTCGCTTCCGGGCTCACGGGAAAGCTGGACCACGCGATGGCCGGTGTCCGGGTCGGTCCACTCGGTCGGCAGGTTGGTTGCTGTGTCGGCCCGCGCGCAAAGGGCCAGCCCGCAGACACCGGGCAACAGAAGGGAGCAAAGTCGTTTGAGCTGAAGTCGGTTCAAGGTTGTGGGTGGGTACATTTCTCCTCTCTTGGACGCCCGAAAGCGATCCAAGGTTAAGCCTAAAACACCTCAGGCTGGATACCCACGAAGAAATCTTGCGGGACCACCCGGCCGGAATCAGGGCGCGTCTCGAAGCCAATTGAGCACGGTATTATATTGAGCCGCCCAACCTCCAAATGCGGTGTTAGCGGGGTCACTATTTAAGGCGCGTATTATGGTGTTAAAGTCGTTGGGAGCGAAAATACAGAACCTGGCTGAACCATCGGTGAAACCAGCCGGCAACCCTTTGTATGGCCAATGGGCCCAATTATCCGGAGTGAATGGCACCCCCGGCGTTGTGTCCTGACTGGACAGATAATCCATACAGAACACATCCAACTGCTTGACGTCGGCGACTTTTTGATACGCGCGTCGGGAACCATTGACGGGAGGGTTCATGCGCAGATTGAACAGGTAACTGGAGCGGATGACTGAATTGAGATGTGTGCTCATGAATTGTGGCGTGGAATAATAGTCGGCGGATAGCGAATAAATGGGCGATGACGGCTCCGCGTCCGCAAAGCCTGGACAAAAGAAGGCGTGTCCATCCGGAATCATCCCACCGCCATACAGGTAACCCAGGTTCTGGTCCACGCCCTGAAAGGGAGCTGAAGTTCCCCCCAACGCATAACCGCGCGGCATGACATCGCCGGAAGCCGGACCGGCATCAGCATAGATGTACCGGGTGTAAGCGATACTGCCTAAGTGATTATAGGTCCCACTGTTGAAGCCTCCAATCGTAACCAACGGATACCAACCGTTGAAGTCAGCGGCATAGACCGAACAACCCATGCCAATCTGGCGCAGGTTCGACAGGCATTGAACCATTTTGGGGTTGCGCTTGTTCGCCGCCAGCGCCGGCAACAGCGTGGCAGCCAGGAGGGCGAGGACGGCCACCACCACCAGCAATTCGATCAGGGTGAAGCCGCGACTTCGTTTTGTCGGCAGCAAGAGCTTGGGATAAATCGATTGGTTCATAACACGCTCAATTGGATTCGCGCACGCGGTAAAAAATCTGAGTTTGATCCGCCGGAGCAGTATAGTAGTACAGATTGCCCAACACCCCGATGCTGCCCGTGGGGACCAACCACTGAGGATCATTCAAATTGGTCTTGTATTGCACCTGGTAGTTTCTACCCGCGACGGGCAGCCAGGTCAGTCGCACTTTGTCGTTGGAGGGGCCGTCGATCGTAAGCTGGAATCTCCAGGTTGGATCCATCGGGTTCGTGCCGGCGAGATATTCCTGCAAATTGGAGACGCCGTCGCCGTCGGCGTCATCCGACGCGCGCGACAGGTCACCGGCCTGCCCGGTCGGGTGCCCGAAATATTGCATCATCCACCAGTCCGGAATCCCGTCCCCATCGCTGTCCACCGGGACGGCGTTGACGTCCACCGCAGCCCCAAAAACATCCACCGCGCGATTCAAATCACCGGTCGTCAGGCTGGAACCCAGGTTCAGGAACACCACCGTTGCGCCGCCGTCGCTGATGACCGGCCGGGACATCCAGGACAACTGGCCGGGCATGGCGGTCCCGGCAGCCAGCACGATGTTGGATGCCGTCAGGCGGTCTAGGAGGAACAGGTTCGGCGGTGCGGTGGTATCGCCAATCACCGTATTGGTCACGACGCTGCGATAGGCCACAAACCGGCCGTCGCCACTGATGACCGGCCCGTCCGACGATGCCGCCCCACCGTTGGTGCCCGGGCCTGCCAAACCGATCAGGGAAAGCGTGCCGGTCTGGAAATCCTTCAAGTAAACTTTGCTGACACCGTCGTCGCCCCCACTCAGATTGGTGGTGGAAACAAACGTCAGCCAGCGGCCATCATCGCTCCAACTCGCGGCGCCCCACGGCGAAGCCTGACTGGTAATTGAGAACAGATTTGACCGGGTGGCAATGTTGTCCACATGCAAGTCATAGGCACCCGTGAGACCGGGAAAAGTGGTTTTTTGGTAAAATATTTTTGCTCCGGATGGATCGATGGCCACCAGCGAGATCGCCGTGGTATTGGCGGTATTGGTGTAGATATTGAGGCCGAGTTGGGTGTCCTGGATCTTTATCCCCAAGGCGGAGATAGAATTAGAATAATACCCAAAGGCGACATAACGGCCGTCGCGGCTCATGGAGGGACGGAAGACTGACACGGCCGAAGGATTACCATTCGTCAGTCCCACCACCTGCGTCAGATTCATGTCCCGCCAGTACGTGTTCATGCCGATGGTGGCTCCGGGCGCCAGATTGTTGGCCAGGCTCAGGAAAGCCACATACCGACCGTTGGTGCTGATCACCGGGTCGGACGAATCGCTGTTTCCGGGGCTGATCCCATTGGACCCCAGGCTGACCAGGGCGGTGGTCCCGGCCTGAAGATCGCGGCGGAACACGTTGTTGGTGATGAGGGTCACGCCCGCGACGAGATTGCTGGCCGAGCTGACGAACACCACGTAACGGCCGTCTGCGCTGATGACCGCGCTGCCGGAATTGCCGCCCAAGGCTGAACTGCCGTCAAATCCGACACTGGCCAGAACATCGGTGCCATTCACCAGGTCGCGCACAAAAATGTCCGCCAGCTTGTTGGTGTCGTTGGGAACCAGGTCATCCGCCGCGCTGGCGAAGGCCGCCCAACGACCGTCCGCACTGACCGATAAAGGAGACATCAGGCTGAATTTATTCGCCGCCTGCGGAATCACCGTCGCATCCCTTGGTGAAATCAGTTCCGTGGTCCCGCCGACCAGGTCCCGAACGAATACATCCTCGGCACGGTTGTTGTCGCCGCCGACCAGCCTGCCATCCGGACTGTCGAAGGCCACGAACCGACCGTCCGCACTCAGGCTCAAGGAGGCCAAGGTATCATCGGTCGAGCCCACTCCATTGGTGTCCGCGTCCGCCAGTTGCGTGGTGCTGGAAGTCAGGTTGCGCAGATAAACATGAAAACCATTGGATATGGCATTGCCGGTCAGATTGGTGGCGTTACTCACGAACGCCACGAATTGGCCATCCGGACTGATCGCCGGCGACTGTGAAAATACATTGGTTACAACACCGCTGCCGTTGTCACTGACGGATGTATCCACCGCCCCTTGGGAATCCCAGACATGAATGCTGGAAGCACCTAAACTCAGGGCGCCTTCGTGCCGGGCAAAAGCGATGAAGCGCCCATCCGGCGTCATTTCGGGACCGCCGTTGTCATCGGGTCCAATGTACCATCCGAGGTCGTTGGTGCTGACTGCCGTCGTTGTGGCCGCGACCGCGTCATAACGCAAAATCATCACCGCACCGGTTGGACTCAACGACCCGGCTTTGAAAGCGACGTAGCGCCCGTCGTCACTCAACTGGGGATGATAGGCTGGAACACCGCTCAAACCGAGCGCGGCGGACACCATGGCACCGGCGTTGGTGCTGGCCCAGATCACTTTGGGCGCCGGTTTCAACGCCGTCCGGTTCCAGAGGTACACTTCACCCGGGGAACCAGCCGGCACGGAAGACACCAAAGCCGCTGCACTGCTGAAAAACGCGGCATACTGGCCATCCGGCGTGATGACCGGCGTAGCCATGACCGGGTTGACGCTGCCGGAAGCGGTCGCGCCCACGCTCACCAGAACGCTCGTCCCGCCAACCAGGTCCCGCACAAAAACGTCCAAAATGCCATTGGTGTCGCCGGCCACCAGGTTCGATGCGCCGCTGATAAAAGCCACATACCGTCCGTCCGGCGTGATGACCGGGTAAGTCGAGGGTCCGTTGGCCGGGCCACCATTGGCGGACACACTCACCAGCGTGGTGGTGCCGGCCACCACGTCGCGCACAAAGATGTCTGTGAATCCATTGGTATCGTTCGGAACGAGGTCGCTGGCGTCGCTTTGGAAGACCACGAACTGCCCGTTGGTGGAGGCCTGGCCGAGCAGCGAAGGACCATTGCCGCCGCCGGTATTGTTCAAGCTGCGGCTGACCAGCACGGTGCTATTGCTGGCGCGGTCGCGCAAAAGCACATTCTCGCTGTAAAAATTTTTGCCGCCGGGCACGAGGTCGTTGGCCGTGCTGCTGAACACCACAAAACGGCCGTCGGGACTGAGGCTCGGGGCAACGGAATTGTCGTTCCCGCCCGCCGGCAGGGGCACGGCGGAACTGCGCGCTGAAATCAATTGCGCCGGCACCGCCCTGGCCAGGGGAACAAACATTGCCAGGACCAGAAGCCCGACCACCACGCTGAAACTGCCGTGGAAAGTCTTCGGAACCGCCGATTTCATTCGCGGGTTTTGATTGGAGGATTCACCATTGTCAAAAGTTCTTGTTTTCATGGCAGGTAGATTTGAAAGTTTCTATTCATCGTTCAGGGAGCATCCCGAAGAGCATTCAGCAGGTAATTATATTGAGCCGCCCAACCTCCAAAAGAGTTGTTATTCTGATCGCTATTTAAGAACTGCACTATGTTGGCGAAAGCGACGGGAGCCATGGTACAAAACCTGGCCGAACCGTCGGTAAACCCAGCCGGCAATCCTTTGTATGGCCAATGAGACCAATGTTGGGGATCAAACGGTGTTCCCGGCACCGAGGTGGTTCCTCCATTGGGATCCGCGAGATTACCACTGGACAGATAATCCATGCAGAACACATCCAACTGCTTGACGTCGGTGACTTTTTGATAAGCCCGTTGGGAACCATTGACGGGAGGGTTTATGCGCGGATTGAACATGTAACTGGAGCGGATGGATGCATTGATGTGCGTGCTCATGAACTGGGGTGCAGAATAATAGTCGGCAGACAGCGTATAAATCGGAGACGATGGCCCCACATCAGAATAGGCCGGGCAAAAGAAGGCATGCCCGTCCGCGACCATCCCTCCGCCATACAGATAACCCAGATTCTGATCAAAACCCCTCAGGGGTCCCTGCCCGGTTGCATAACCTTGTGGCATGACATCGCCGGAACTCGGACCAGCATCCATATAAAGGTATCGGGTGTAATGAATGGCATTTATCTTGTTAACCGGGTGTGCGGCGTCGTAGCCGCCCCAGATCGGATACCACCCGTTGAAGTCAGCGGCATAGACCGAACAACCCATGCCGATCTGGCGCAGGTTCGAGAGACATTGAACCAGTTTGGGATTGCGGTTGTTCGCCGCGAGCGCCGGCAACAGCATGGCGCCCAGGAGGGCCAACATCCCCATCACCACCACCAATTCGATCAACGTGAAGGCGCGACTCGTCCCTTCACGATTCAAATGTGTTTGAACCGGATTTTTCGGACGGCCCATGGAATTCCGAGTAATCTCCATAAGGTGCGGTGCCCTTTATACCTGAGGTTAATGGGTCAATATATTACAAATAACCATTTTGTTTAGAATGACATCTGATTCAATCCAGCAGCGCAACATAACTTTTATCCCACTAATAACTGTCCACTACAAGACCGATTCTTTCAAAAATATTCCTGTTTTATAGCGTATCACCCTTTCCTTCAATGACTTAATTTAAGCAAGCAGATCAAGCGGTCAATGGTGGGCGTGTTTCAGCAGCCAGATGAGCCGCCAGAGCATGCCGACGATGACACAAAAGGCGACATAGGGACCCGCGGTGCTGATGGCTTGGAACAACCTTTGGCGGGCATTCTCGATGCGAGGATCGTAATGGCTGAATTGGAACGCCAGCAAAACGGTCATCATCTCATCGGCAGATTTATAACGCTGGTGCGGGTCGGCCCGGCAGGCATCGAGAACGATTTTATTGAACTGGACCAGGTCCCGTCGCTCGGCGGTGTCCTCCAGTGGCGCCGGCAGCACCGGATATTCATTGCGGTCCTTGCCGGTGCTGATTTCGTAAAGGACCTTGCCGAGCGAGTAGATGTCGGCCTGCGCCGTCCCGGCGCCTTCCGGGGCAATGAAACCCTCCGTCCCCACCTGCGAGCCGGGTACGGTCAGTTCCGATACCAATCCCACATCCGCCAGTTTGGGAAATCCGTTCACAAAGATGATGTTGGAAGGTTTGACGTCGCGATGGATCAACCCTTGCCGGTGCAGGTAACCCAGGGCCGAGCCAATAGCCGCCCCCAGCCGGATGCATTCGCCGATAGGCAGGCGCCGGCGTTGGCGATGGTCGTAGGCCAGCGTCCGGGGCGAGTATTGTTCCGGAATGACGACCTGGCCGGTGTCGACATCGTCGCAGAGTTCCATCACGTAGTAAAAATATCCGGCCGCGTCGTTGCGTCCCACCTGCAAAATGTCCATCAACCCGTCGTGCAACCGCGAAACCGGCTCAAATTTCAGCACCCCGTCGAACTCGCGGTCAAATGCCCGGCGCTGTTCAAACACCTGCGCGTGCACAATCTTGACCGCGCGATAGGTCCCCAGAATATTCCGCGCCAGCCACACCTCGCCGCTGCTGCCGCCGCCAATCACCCGGATCAGTTCGTGGTCGGGCACAGCGGGCGGCACGGCCGGCGCAGCTGCCGCGTCCGGTGTGTCCCGGGCCGAATGGACAGGTTCGGTCATGACGTTGGCTTTGGTTCCCTCAGGCTTGATTCCATTTCCCCTCCAGCCGGCGGATCTCTTTCTTGAGCAATGCCGAAATGCGGTATTTGACGAGATAAACTAGTCCCACGTTGACTCCCAACGCCTGGGCCACGTCTCTCACCGGCCATTGCTTGATCACATACAAATCAAAGATTTGATAGTGCTCCTCCCGGACGCGGGTTTTGATCGCTTCCAGCGCTGCTTTCAACAGGTTGGCCTGCCATTCTTCCTCCCAGACAGACTCCGAGCCTCCGCCCGTCGGGTCGGGAATTTCCGCCACGTCCGGCCGCGGCTGGTCCGCTCCGGTTTGGGAAGCGTCCCCCCAGCTGGCGCGGGTGCGCTTGCGCAACTGGTCGGCAATCCGCCAGCGAATGATGTTGCGCAACCAGCCTTTGAACGAACCCAGCGTGCGATCGCGCTCGAATTTGTGGATGTCGCGGGCCACGGAAATGATGGTCTCCTGAACCACATCCTGGGCCTCGGCCGCCGTCAACCCGGACTTGATGGCCACCGAGTAGATCAACCGCCAATAGGTGTCGAAGAAATCCTTCCAGCTGTCCTGATCACCCCGGTCTTCCAGCCGGCTCAGGAGGGTGTAACGTGTGGGAATGGGATCTTCCACCAGCGACGTCATGAAACAGGTCATACAACGACCGCTCGTAAAAAGCGACGTGTTTCTTTCAAGAAATTTGAGATTTTCCTTCCAGGATGGCCATTTCGGCCCGACGAAAATTGAGAGAAATGACGATTACAACGCCTGCAGCCGAGTTCAAGGCCGCCGCAGCTTTGGTTCAATCCGGCACCGGCAGTCCGGGCTTTTCCAGCAAATAATCGTCCAGCGGACAGTTGGTCAGCGTTCGCAAGCCCGCCACCACACAGGCGGCGTTCAACTGCGCGCCAGCCGGGCTGGAATGGGTGTTGTCCTGCGGCGTGAAATAATTTGTTTTGATCTGGTCGCTGGTCCGCCGGGTGTAATGGCCCAGGATGATCTGATTCAAATTGATAAAAGAAACCTTCTGGTCGGCGGCGACCTGGGCAGACCAGGCCACATAACGGTCCACGTCGCTGGCCTGGGGCGGTTGTCGTGGCATCCGCGGCACAGGTGAACAAATGACAGGCGTGATGCCTCGGGCCCGGGCGTCGGCGATGTATTGCCGCATATACCAGCCGTAGGTATGAACGCGTTCCGGCTGATGCCGGACGGCATTGTAAATTTCGCGGCTCTCGTCACCCAGGCCGGCAAGGGTGCCCCGGGCACGGTTGGTGTCGTCCAGCGGCTGGCCATCGTTGTGGCCCATCTGGATCAGGACAAAATCGCCGGGCCGGGCGGCGGCCAGAACCTGTGCCCACCAGCCCTGGGTCTGAAACGTCCGGCTGCTGCGCCCGGGTTTGGCATGGTTCTCGACGATGATTTTCTGCGGGTCGAAATACCGGCCGAGGACGTCGCCCCAGCCCAACAGGCCGGGCCCGTCATTATGCACGGTGGAATCGCCGACGATGAACAATACCGGCAAGGTCCGCCGTATTTCTGCCGCCGCCGAATTCGTCGCCGCCGCAGTCTGGTTGGCCTCCACCACCGGGGGAATCGGGGAAATCGCAGCGGGGGCGACGGTTGACCGGCACCCGGCCAAAGACAAGCTCAGCAGGATGAACGGAACTCCCGGCAGGTTCGGCCGGACAATCCGCCGCAATGGCCGGAGCAGGATTGCGATAATCTTCATAAAGGTGGCTGTGCGGCCATGGATATTCCACTCTGGACGGGCGAAAGCAATCCCGGGTTAAATTTAAAAAACTTTGTGCCCCGGCGTCCGGATGGTTAATTTCCCGGGAATGTTTCCATCGGAAATCAAGTCCGTCCATTTCACCGGCATCGGCGGCACCGCCATGGCGTCCGCCGCCGCCGCCATGCAGGACAAGGGCTTCGCCGTCAGCGGCTCGGACCAGAACGTCTACCCGCCCATGTCCACGTTCCTCGCCGACAAAAAAATCGCGGTGATGAACGGTTACGCGGAACGGAACCTCGCCCACCAGCCCGACCTGGTTGTCATCGGCAACGCGATTTCCCGCGGCAACCCGGAAGCCGAGTTTGTGCTCGACCACAAACTGCGTTATTGCTCGCTGCCGGAACTGCTCAAGGAATTCTTCATCCGCGGCAAACGCTCCGTCGTCGTCGCCGGCACGCATGGCAAAACCACGACCACCTCGCTGCTGACGTGGGTGTTTGAGCACAATGGACTGAATCCGAGCTATCTCATCGGCGGCATCCCGAACAATCTCAGCCAGGGCGCGCGGTTCACGGACAGCGAGTGGTTTATCATCGAGGGTGACGAATACGACACCGCGTTCTTCGACAAGCGCAGCAAGTTCATCCATTACCAGCCGGAAATCGCCGTCGTCAACAACCTCGAATTCGATCACGCGGACATCTTTGAAAACCTGGACGCCATCAAGAAATCGTTTTCCCATTTCATCCGGCTCATTCCGCGCAACGGGCTGTTGCTCGGCAACGGCGATGACGCCAACCTCGCACCGCTGCTGGAAGTGACGCATTGCCCGGTCAAACGGTTCGGCCTGGACGAGAGCAACGCCGTCCGCGGATTCAACCTCCGGTTCGGCCCGACGGCGACGGAATTCGAAATTCCGAGCTTCAAATTCCACCTGAACCTCGTTGGCGAGTTGAATGTGCGCAACGCCCTGGCGGTCATCGCCTGCGCCAAGCATTGCGGGCTGAAAAACCAGCAGATCCAGTCCGCGTTCGATACGTTCAAGGGCATCAAACGCCGGATGGAAGTGCGCGGCATTGCCGGCGGCGTGACGTTGATCGACGATTTCGGCCATCATCCCACGGCCATCCGCGAAACGTTGCGGGCGCTGCGGATCAAGTACCCGCGGGAAAAAATCTGGGCCATCTTCGAGCCGCGCAGCAACACGACCCGGCGGAATGTGTTCCAATCCGAACTGGCGGCGTCCTTTGCCGACGCCGATGCGGTCGTGGTCTCTGAAGTGGCGCGGCTGGAGCAAATCTCCGCCGCGGAACGGCTCAACCCGGAAAAGCTGATGCAGGACTTGAAAACGGCCGGCAAGAATGCGGCCTATCTGCCCGACGTGGACGCCATCGTCGGGCACGTGGCAAAGACTGCGCAAGGCGGCGACATCGTCGTCGTTTTCAGCAACGGCGGGTTCGGCGGGATCCACGGAAAGTTGTTGGAACGGCTGGGGCGACGATAATCCAACGGCCGGAAACCCGGGACTGGACCCTGATGGCCAGCTGGCAGGACACGGCGCTGTTCAACGGGAACAGCATCACGGTTTTTGAAAAGTCGCGAACGCGATATTTGGACTTGGATTATCATGATCTGTCCCGGTCCGACCCGCACCGCGCATCCAGGGCCGAGACCGCCCGGGCTTTGCAGGAGATCCGGGTGATTTTGCAATCAGGTCCGGCGGACGGCGAGCCCCTTACCCAGGCCAGTAAAGGCGCTAATTTTTCAGCCGCCTTCCGCTGTTTCCTTGAAAATCACCCCGACCGCGTCCATTCTAGGTCGTGTCCGAAAGATCACATTTGGTGTCCACCCTTCAGGGTGCCAGCTGGTAAATACGCTGAAGCGTGGACACCAAACCTTTTTTTATGAATTGTGCCGCGTGACCCGGATCAAACACCCGGGCCGCCCACAGGAAAGACAACGATGTCATATCGAGCCTGGTTTCAATGCATCAACCCCGAGTGCGGGCAGACCTACCCGCTCAACTCCATCGTGTACCAATGCCAGCGCTGCCAGTCGCTGCTGGAAGTGCAGCATGATCTCAACGCATTGAAACGCCGCAGTGCTGCCAGCTGGAAGAAGCTGTTCGAAGAGCGCTACATGAGCAACGAGTGGCCCTACGGCTCCGGCGTGTGGGGCAAGAAAGAATGGATCCTGCCGCAGATCAACGACAAGGACGTTGTTTCACTTTACGAAGGCGGCACCAACCTTTTCTGGGCCGAACGCTTTGGAAAAATCATCGGGGTCAACGAGCTCTGGATCAAACTCTGCGGCAACAC
>CAYPSF010000138.1:0-12147 GCA_964413165.1 uncultured Bifidobacteriaceae bacterium | reverse complement strand
TGCTTCCAAAGACGAATCAACCAGAAAAAGATTTCTACAAAGCACGTTGAATGTTCAACGTCCGGTGGTTTGGGGAATGAACGTCGAAAAATCAGTCTACAGTGGCGCGCACGGCTTGTCCCGCCATAGCCAGGCGACGGCGGAAGGGACGCACCCTACGAGGATCAGGGCACTGCCAAATAGTCGCAAAACTTTGACACCGCGTTTTCAGCCTTTATGCTGGGCCGGTGCGCACGGTTCCCGTCCAGCTTGGCCCTCGCAGTTACGCCATTAAGATTGGCGCCGGCCTGCTCCCGCGCCTGGGTGGCGAATGCGCCCGCCTGAAACTCGGCGCGCGTTGCGCCATCATTACCGACACCAACGTCGGCAAACGGTTTGCCAAGGCTGCGTTCAATTCCCTGGCCGACGCGGGTTTTTCGCCTTCGCTCATCGTGGTCCCGGCCGGGGAAACGACCAAAAGCTTGAAAACGGTCCAGACCGGCTACGACCTGCTCGCGGCCCACCGGCTCGAACGCAAATCTTTCATCGTCGCGCTCGGCGGCGGCGTGGTCGGCGACCTCGCCGGGTTTGTCGCGGCGACCTATCTGCGCGGCATCGCGTTCGTGCAGGTGCCGACGACATTGCTGGCACAGGTGGACAGCTCGGTCGGCGGCAAGGTGGGGGTCAATTTGAAGGCGGGGAAGAACCTGGTCGGCGCATTTTATCAGCCGCGGCTGGTGCTGTGCGATCTGGACACACTCGCCACGCTGCCGGAACGCGAATATCGCTCCGGCCTGGCCGAGGTCATCAAATACGGCATCATTTACGACGCCAAACTGTTTGCACGACTCGAGCGCGACCTGTCCAGGCTGTTGCGGCGTGAACCGGGGACGCTCGCCGATGTGGTCGCGCGTTGCTGCGAAATCAAAGCGGAGGTCGTGGGCCAGGACGAGACGGAGAGCGGTCTGCGGGCGATCCTGAATTTTGGCCACACCATCGGCCATGCCATCGAGAACAGTTCCGGCTACGGCAAGTATCTGCACGGCGAGGCGATTGCCATCGGCCAGGTAGCCGCGGCCACGCTTTCCGCCGCGGTGCTCGGGTTTCCGGAACGCGACGTGGAACGGATCGCGAGTTTGTTCAAGGGGGTTGGCTTGCCGGTGGCGATCCAATTAAGCGCCGCGCAACGGAGGAAACTTTTTGGGGCGATGAAGCTGGACAAAAAGGTCAGCGGCGGTGAAATCAAGTTTGTCCTGGCCAAAAAAATCGGCCGGGTGATCTGGGGGCAGCGCGTGAGCGAAGAATTGGTCCGGCAGGCGATCTGATCCGGCAGTGCAGGCAGGGCGCGTCAGTCCCCTGCGCGCCGCCCGTTCGAACATCAAAAGCGGCGCGCACGGAGTGACACGCCCTACCGGCGGAAGGAGAACATCGAACTTCCAATCCCGCAGTGCGGGACTGAACGTTGAAGTACCGAATGGAATCGAGCCGGGAGGCTCGACGCTACAGCGGTTCGAAGCGAGAAGTCCTGGCAAGCCTGGGCACGCTGAAGCGTGGACACCAAACCAGTTCGCGCAGCAATCCGGCGTTCGAAGTTAGATTTGGTTTGGGAAGTGAACGTCGAAAAATCAGTCTGCAGTGGCGCGCACGGAGTGACGCGCCCTACCGTGATGGTTTTTCGCCCGGGATTCCATTGGTTGCCTGCCAGCCGCCGCCGAGTGCCTTGACGAGGTTGACGGTGGTGACCAGCCGGCTGCCTTCCAATTGGACGACGGCACTTTCATTGTTCAGCGCGGTGGTCTGGGCGGTGGCGACGTCCAGGTAGGTCACCAACCCGGCCTGGTAACGGTTGTTGGCAATTTCCAGGGTCCGGCGGGCGGCGGTCAGCGCTTCCTTCTCGGCGTCCCATTCCTCGGCGAGCAATCGTTGCGCGGCCAGAGCATCTTCGACCTCGGTAAAGGCATTCAACACGGTCTGGCGATAGCCGGCCACGGTTCCATTGTAAGCAGCCCGGGCGGCGGCCAGCTGGGCGCGATTGAACCCGCCGGTGAACAAGGGCAATTGGATGGATGGTCCGACGGCCCACAAACGGCTCGGCCAATCGAACCAACTGCTGAAATCCACGGATTGGTAACCGGCAACGCCGTTGATGCGGACGGCCGGAAAGAAGGCGGTTTTAGCGACACCCACATCGGCGTTGGCGGCGGCCATGCGACGTTCGGCGGCGGCAATGTCCGGCCGGTGTTCGAGCAATTCACCGGGGAGACTGGCCGGGACCTCGGGAACGGTGGCGAGCGCACTGTTAGTAGTTGCGATGGTAAAATCCACCGGGGACTGGCCGCACAGCGTGGCGAGCGCATGGAGCAGCTGAGCGCGATTCAATTCGATGACGGGCAGTTGGGCCTCGGCGTTGTGAAGCTGCGTGGCGGCCTGGGCCACGTCGAGGTCGGAAACGATGCCGCCCCGGCGCCGGTTTTGAGTGAGGTCCAGCGAGCGGTGATAGGTTTCGATCGTATTGACGACCAGGGTGTGCTGGTCGTCGAGAGCGCGCAGGGTGAAATAATCGTCGGCCACCTCGGCGGTGACGGCCAGCCGGGCCGATTCCAGGTCATCGGCGGCGGCCACGTAGCGTGCCCGGGCGGCTTCGGATTGGTGTCGCACGCGCCCCCAAAGATCCACTTCCCAACCGAGATAAACCGGCGCGGTGAAGGTGTTGTAAATGGATGATTCATTGGCCGCGTGGCCAAAGGATGGCGCGTTGAAGCTGGTGCGCTGGCGGATCAGCTCGCCGTTCGGGCTGCCGCCGGCGGAGATTTGCGGGAAGAAATTCGCGCGCGCTTCCGCGGCCAGTTGACGGGCCTGCTCAAACTGGTCGGCAGCCCCGGCCAACGTTTGGTTGTTGGTGACGGCCAACGTTTCCAGCCGGTTCAATTCCGCATCGGCAAACAGCCGCCACCAGTCGCCCCGGGACATGCGGTCGGAGGGCTCGGCAATTTTCCAGACCAGGGAATTGGTGCCGGCCGGGCCGTTGGTGGTGAACGTTCCGGGCAGCGGTTGCGTTGGCAACGCCGCCGGTCGATGGTAATCGGGCCCCACGGCACAACCGGCCAGACCCGTCGCCAGAATAACGCTGCCGATAAAAACAGCCGTTTTCATTTGGGTAAACTGGCCTTCACGGGCGCTGTCACCCGTACCGTCATGCCGTCGGCGATGGAATCCGGCGGATTGACAATGACACGTTCGCCGGCTTGAAGCCCGCTCAGGACTTCAACGGTATTGCCGAAGTCGCGGCCGAGGCGGATGGAGCGCAATTGCACCTTGTTATCGCTGCCCACCGCGGCGACCTGCATGCCTTGGGCCCGAAAAATCAGCGCATTGTCGGTGAGCGTCAGCACGTTCCCATCGTCGGCCTCGTTGAAACGCGCCTGGGCATAGCTGCCGGCCAGGATCTCGCCGTGCGGGTTGGCCACCTGCAATTCCACCTGCAAGGTGCGGGAAACCGGGTCCACCGCACCCGCCGTGCGGGTCACTGTGGCGGTGAAAGTCCGGCCCTGGGATTCCTGGAAAATCAGCTCGGCTTTCTGGCCGGGGGCGATGGCATGGACGAGCGGCTGGGGCACGCGGACATAGACGCGGAGCGGGTCCATTTGCGCTTCGCGGAACAATTCTGGCCCGCTGCCCGACGCGATCAGCTGGCCGATGTCCGTGTTGCGGACCGTGATGGTGCCGTCGAACGGTGCGGTGACGCGGTCAAAACCCTTCAGGTCCACCAATCGCTGCACATTGGCGCTCGCGGCCGCGACGTTGGCCTGTTTCAGGGTGTAATCCGCCGTTTTCTCCGCCGTTTCCTGTTCGCTCACGCTGGCGGTCTTGAGCAGTTCCGTCCAGCGATCGGCGGTAATCCGGGCGAGGTCCAGGGCAGCGTCGGCCTGGGCCAGTTCCGCCCGGGCTTGGGCCAGCTGCTGGTCGAGTTCGGGCGTGTCGATTTCAGCGAGGAGCTGGCCGTTGGTGACCGACTCGCCGATATCCACGAACCAATACTTCAAATAGCCGCTGGCGCGGGCATGGACGGAAGCCTCGACGAAGGCCACCACTTCCGCCGGCAACGGCGTGCCCAGATCGGGTTTCGACACCGTCGGAGACACGACATCGACGGTGATGACTGAATCGGCGTGGGTGGTTGCCAGCAACCGGTGGCGGGAAAACCAGCGCGGCACGAAACCAATGAGCAGGCCGGCGAGAACCAGCGCGATGACGATCTGTCCGATCCGGGTCAAACTGACCGGTGCGGGCGGTGTGGGAGTGGGAGCATTTGAGTTCATGGTCGGGGAGATGGATTGCCCGGCTGGCGGTGCCGGTGCATGAAACTGAAAACAACAGGCACAAAAAACAACGTGGCGATGGTGGCGAACACCAGTCCGCCGATCACGGCGCGGCCCAACGGCGCATTTTGCTCGCCGCCTTCACCGAGGCCCAGGCTCATCGGCAGCATGCCGATAATCATGGCCAGCGCGGTCATCAGGACCGGGCGGATGCGTCCGACGCCCGCCTCGAGCGCGGCGGTGACGGGGTCGAGCCCGCGCAGCAGGTTATCCCGGGCGAAGGTCACCACGAGCACGGAATTGGCTGTGGCCACGCCCAGGCTCATGATGGCGCCCATCAAGGCCGGGACGCTCAGGGTGGTTTGGGACAGGAACATGCCCCAGACCACGCCGGCGAGCGCGCCGGGCAGGGCGGTGATGATGATGAACGGGTCGAGCCAGTTCTGGAAATTGACGACGAGCAGGAAATAGATGAGGACGATGGCGCCGACCAGGCCGACGCCCAGGCCGAAGTAGCTGGAGCGCATGGTTTCCGCCTGGCCACGGATGACGATGCTGCTGCCGCGCGGCAGGTCTTTGCCGGCCTTCTCGACCAGCGGCTGGAGGTCATTCAATACGCCGCCGAGGTCGCGGCCATCCACGTTGCCGTAAACATCGATGACCGGTATCACGTTGTAATGTGAAATAACCGGTGAAATATTCACCCGTGAGACGCTGGCGAGGTTGGCCAGGATCTCGGCATTATTCGCACCCGGCTGGCTGGAACTGATGGGCATGGCCTTCAATTGTGCCAGCGAATCCATGGCGTATTCCGGGGCGCGGACGTTGATGAGATATTGAATGCCGACTTTGGGGTCAAGCCAGTAGGCCGGCTGCACCTGGCTGCTGCCGCTCAGGGCGAGCAGGACGGAATTGGCCACGTTTTGTTCGGTCAGCCCGAGTTCGGCGGCCTTGGAACGGTCAACGGAAATGAGGAACTGCGGCCAGTTATCAGGCTGTTGCACCCGCACGTCGGCGGCGCCGGGAATGTTCCGGATCTGGTCGGCCAGGCGCGCGGCCAAGGCGCGATTCCCGGCCAGGTTGCGCCCGACGATTTGCACGTCAAACGGCGCTGGCAGTCCGAAATTCAAGGTCTGGCTGACGATGTCCGCCGGCAAAAAGTAGAACATCGTTCCGGGAAACTCGCGGTTCAAGCGCTCGCGCAAGCGTTGCACATAACCTGCCGTGGGCGCATGGCCGGGCTTGAGCGACACAAGAATATCCGCGTCGCCGGGTCCAATGACCCCGCTCGTGTTGTAACTCAAATTGATGTAGGAATTCGGGATGCCGATATTATCGAGGATGCCGCCGAGTTCCGGCGCCGGGATCTCGTTATGAATGACCTGATTGACCTGGTCGGTGAGCCGCTCGGTTTCTTCGATGCGGGTGCCGGTGCGCGCGCGGAGGTGCAGCAGGAACTGGCCGGCGTCCACCGCCGGGAAAAAGTCCCGGCCCAACACCTGAGTGAGCAGCCAGGAGGCGGTGCAAAAGGCGAGGAAGCAGATGGCAAACGGTTTGCGATGCTCAAAACAGCTGGCGAGCAAGGCCCGATAACCGGCGCGGAAACGTTCGAAGCCGGATTCAAAGGCGCGTTGAAATCCGATGAGTGGCTTCAGCCATCGCGGGGCCCGGGATTCACCGTGATGCTCGCCAGGCAATTGAACGTTCCGGTAGAACCACATCACCAGCGTCGGCACCAGCGTCCGGGAAAGGATGTAACTGGCGAGCATGGCGAACACCACGGCTTCGGCCAGGGGAATAAATAGAAATTTGGCCACCCCGGTCAGGAAAAACATCGGGACGAACACGATGCAGATGCACAGGGTGGAAACGAATGCCGGCAGCGCGATTTCCTGTGAGCCAATGAGAATGGAGTCCTCCAGCGGCTTCCCTTCCGCGAGGTGGCGATGGATGTTTTCAATGGCCACGGTGGCATCATCCACCAGGATGCCCACCGCCAGGGCCAGGCCGCCGAGGGTCATCAAATTGATGGTTTCGCCCAGCGCACTCAGGGTGGCGATGGAACAAAGCACGGAAAGCGGGATGGACAGGGCGATGATGAGTGTGCTGCGCCACGAACCGAGGAACAGCAGGATCATCAGGGCCGTCAGGGCGGCGGCGATGACACCTTCGCGCAAGACCCCGTTGATGGCCGCGCGCACGAACAGCGACTGGTCGGCAAATTCGCTGACGTGCAAATCCGGCGACACGGTGGCCATCACGCGGGGCAGGACGGCTTTGACGTTGCGCACCACGTCGAGCGTCGAAGCCGAGCCGGCTTTCATGATGGTGAGCAGGGCCCCGCGCACACCGTCCTGCCGGACGGCATTTTGCTGGGGCGTGTAGCCGTCGTGCACCTGCGCCACGTCGCTCAGATAAATGGTCGCCCCGTTGACGACCTTGATGGGCAGATGATTCAAGTCATCGATCAGGCGGGGATTGGAATCCACCGCCACGTCGTATTCGGTCGCGCCGATCTTGGTGGTGCCGCTGGGCAGGATGATGTTCTGGGCGTTGATGGCGCTGACGACATCCTGGGCCAGGAGGTTTTTGGCTTTGAGCGCGGGCAGGCTCAGGTCCACCGACACCACGCGGTTTTTGCCGCCGTAAGGCCAGGGGATCATTGCGCCGCGGACATTGGACATGCCGACCCGCACCTGGTTTGCAGTCACGTCGAACAATTCCTGCTCGGACATTTTGTCACTGCTGAAGCTGTACTGCAGAATCGGGACAGACGAGGCGTTGTACTGGATGACCAGCGGCGGCTGCATCCCGGGCGGCATCAACCGCAGGACCGTCTGGGCCGAGGCGGTGATCTGGGCCACGGCGGCATCCACGCTGGCGCCGGGCTGAAGGAAGACCTTGACGACGCTGATACCGTTGTAGGAGGTGGACTCGATGTGCTGGATGTTGTTTACGGTGACTGTAAGGATGCGCTCGTGCGTATAGGTGATGCGTTGTTCGAGCTGCGGGGCATCCAGGCCGGAATATTGCCAGATGATGCTGACGACCGGGATGTTGATGGCCGGGAAGATGTCCGTGGGTGTACGCAGCAAGATGAACGGCGTGATCAGGACGAGGAGCAGGGCGGCCACCACAAACGTGTAAGGCCGGCGCAGGGCGAGTTTGACAATCCACATAGAAATTCGGTCGTTTCGCCGCGTTACGAAACGAAACCCTCCTTGGCGCTGTTTTTATTCATAATTATCCAACTGGTCAACAAAACGGGGGTGATCCTTCCCGGTGAAACTGTTTGTTCTCCAACAAATTCCCCCTAGGCCATCACGGCCCTGGCCCCGATCAATTTTTTAACGGTCGGCTTGATGTGCTGCAGGACCTTGAGGTCATTGAGAATCTTGGCCCGTTGTACCAACCCCAAAATGCAGGCATGAATCTGTAGCGCGGCGACCGCGGGATCTTCCACCTGCACCAGCCCCGCCCGTTTGGCATCGGCAATGGCGCCTTCGACGTATTTGACCGTGCGACCAATCAGATCCATCGCCTTGCGCCGGACTTTTTCATCGTGGGTGGCCAACTCGCTGCCGACACTGGTATAGGGACAGCCACAGACGTGCTCGTACTTTTCAAATCGTTTTCGCTGGACTTCACAGATATAATCGCACCAGAGCGCCAGCCGTTTCAGGGGCGGCACCTGGGTGGAAAAGATACGGTCATAGTCCGGCTGTTTCAGCCGCCAATGCTCCTCGTAGGCGGCGATCACCAGGTCGGTCTTGGTCCGGAAAAAATAGTAAAAGCTGCCTTTATTGACCCGGGCGCGCTTGCAGATCTGGTCCACGCTCACCGTGCCGTAACTGCTATCGTAAATGAGGTCAAAAGCCACCTGCAGCAGCTTCTCCTTCGCGTCACTGACTCTTCCCATAAATCCTTTTCTCAAACCGCTTTAACTGTGCTGGCCATTAATTGCGTCAGCGATGCCAAAATAGGGTATGTTATCCAACCGGTCAACTATTATTTTTATCTAGTGGAAATCCGGGTGGATTGGCCGGTGACAGCGGGTGCCGGATGGGCCGGGTCGGGTGGTTTCCGGCGGGGGTGTTACTGCAAGCTATCGGGCGAGGTATAGGTGGTTTCCATTCCCCACAACAACAGGGCAATGAGGCTGAAGTACATCGCGGCCATGGTCCAGGGTTGCCCGGGTGCCACCTCAAAGCAGCGGAGTTCCGCCTCTGATTTGCGCCGGAACAGAAAGAACAGCCGGGGCAGGGACAGGACCAGGATCAGGATCACCAAAAAATTCGGATGCGCGATGCTCATCATCACCGGGACGATTCCTGATTTGCAAAGTGGAGGGCTTGAGGTAGCTTGTCCGCTCATGGTTCTGGTCATCGACAATTACGATTCATTCACCTACAACCTCGTCCAATACCTGGGCGAGTTGAAGGTGGACCTGCAGGTGCGGCGGAACGACGACATTACGCTCGACGCCATCCGCGAGCTGAAGCCGGAGCGGATCCTGGTATCGCCCGGGCCGTGCTCGCCGCGGGAATCCGGCCTGTCCAACGAGGTCATCCGCAATTTCGGCAGCCAGCGCATTCCCGTGTTCGGCGTCTGCCTGGGACACCAATGCATCGGGCACACGTTCGGCGCGGAGGTGGTGGTGAATTACCGCATGATGCACGGCAAGACCTCGCCGATCAAACATAACGGCAAGGACCTGTTCGAGGGCATGCCAAACCCGTTCCTGGCCACGCGGTATCATTCGCTGGTCATCAAGCGCGACACGCTGCCGGCCTGCCTGGAAGTCACCGCCGAGACCGACGAAGGCGAGATCATGGGGGTGCGGCACAAGGAACTGCCGATCTGGGGCGTGCAATTCCATCCGGAGAGCATCCTGACGGAGAGCGGCCGGCAGATCATGAAAAATTTTCTCAAGTTGAAGTAACCGCAAAGTACGCTATACTCAAAAGCTCATGCAGGTTCATTTGCTGAAATCGAAGATTCACCGCGCCACCGTCACCGGCGGCAACGTGAAATATGAGGGCAGCCTGACCATTGCCGCTGACCTGATGGCCAAGGCGGGGTTGCAGGAGTACGAGCGCATCCTGTGCGGCAACATGGCCAACGGCAACCGGTTTGAGACCTACGCCATCCGCGGCAAACGCGGCTCCGGCCAGATCATCATGAACGGCGCGGTGGCGCACCTCGGCAAAAAGGGCGACCTGCTCACCATCATGAATTTCGCCGTCGTGGACAAAAAACAGGCCGCGAAATGGAAGCCCCGCGTCATCGTCCTCGGCAAGGGAAACAAGATCGTGAGCGAACGGGGAATCTGATTCCAAAAGGCTAGGGCGGGCAGTCCTTTGCCCGCCGCTCGCACGCAACCACCAGAACGGCGCGCACGGAGTGACGCGCCCTACCAAAAAACAACACGCCGGTTTTCACCGGCGTGCTGGCTCACGAAAATAGACTTCGTGGTTTACAAACCCTTGGCCACTTCGTTCCAGTTGATCACATTCCAGACGGCCTTCAAATAATCCGCGCGCTTGTTCTGGTATTTCAGGTAGTAGGCATGTTCCCAGACATCCACACCGAGCAGCGGCTTGCCTTCACAGCCGGAGAGGGACTTGCCCATGAGCGGATTGTCCTGGTTGGCGGTGGAGACAATTTCCAGTTTGCCGCCGTGGGAAACGAGCCAGGCCCAGCCGCTGCCGAACCGGCCGATGCCGGCCGCTTCAAACTTTGCCTGGAAATCGGCGAAGGACCCGAACGAGGCATTGATGGTGTCGGCGAGTTTGCCGGTGGGGGCGCCGCCGGCCTTGGGCGCGAGCAGCTTCCAGAAAAATGAATGATTCCAATGGCCGCCGCCGTTGTTGCGCACCGGGCCGCGGATGTTGTCCGGCACGGTCGCCAGGTCCTTGATCAGGGCGTCGAGCGGCTTGGCCTCGAGCGCGGCGTTGCCGGCGATGGCCTTGTTGAGATTATCCACGTACGCCTTGTGATGGCGGTCGTGATGGATTTCCATCGTCAACGCATCGATATGGGGTTCCAAGGCTTCCTTGGGATAGGGCAGGGGAGGTAGTTCGTGTGCCATAATTTTTAATCCTTTCGTTTCGTTAAACTTCTTTGACCGCAAATTGCGCCAGAGTCGACGAAAAAGCAAGTGCAGATAAACCGCGTCATAAATTATTTGGTGCCAATGCGGTACAATTGATAACTTCCCTTTTAGCAGCAGCCTGTTTAGCCAAAGAATATAAACCGGTCAGGGGATATACACCGAATGAAGGCATTTTTTACAATCGTTCTGATGTATTTCTGTTTCAACACCGCTGACGCTGCGGACGAGCGCATTTGGTGGCCGAAAGCAAAAATCAATGGCCAGCCTGTCCGCTTGTGTTTTGATACGGGTACGAGCGTTCCCGTAGTGCTTTATTCAACCGTCGCCCAGCGGTTGGGCTTGAAAGTCACACCGCCGGATTATCAACCTGATCCGGGACGATTCGCTTTTGGAACGACCGAGATGTGTGATTTAAACCTGGGAAACACCAATGTTCGAACTTCTCTCAGTGTTGGTCAGATGCCAGAATATCTGAAGTCGCCTGAAGATGGAATCTTGGGATGGCCGGCGTTGAGATCCGATATTTTGTTTCTGGATGCGACCAGAGATAAAATCAGAGGCTTCGCCGCCGTCCCGAAAAAAGCCATTGCGTGGACAAGACTCTGCGTACAGACCAATCTGAATATTCTTGGTTTCGAGGTGGTCGATCAAAATGGCAACCGGGCGAACATCCTGGTCGATACCGGCATAGCTTTTGGGATCAAATTGAGTCCGCAAAAATGGCAGGAATGGAAACGGGCTCATACCAACCAGCCAACTACCATCGAAGCTTATTATACGCCGAGTTTGGGAGCCGTGATCGCCGAAGAGGCCTGAGCGCGTGAAATTGCACTGGGCCCGTTGGTTTTGACCGATGTTCCCGTTATGGAGGCTGATGCAACCGATGTTATCGTGGGCTCATCAGCACAATCGCAATATGAAGCAACGCTCGGACTTGCGGCGTTGAATCGGTTGGACAATATCATTGACGGCAAAAACGGCATTGCTTACTTGCATCTCAAAAGGACGCCAGCTTCGCCTTACCAACACAATCGGCTTGGTGCTGACTTCGCACCGAACAATGATTCAAAGAACGATGACCTGGTCGCTCATGTTGCAGCTGGCAGCCCGGCGCACGAAGCGGGGATTCGCGACGGCGATGTGTTGTTGAAAATCAACGGCCACGATGTAACGAAATGGCGCACGGATACGAACCCGCCGCCTCAAGTGCCGGCTTTTATGCAGCCAGCCAAAACCAAGGTCGAATTTACTTTGAAACGCGGTGACACGGTTTTCAGTACAACCGCCGTGCTGCGAAACATTCTTCCGTCGGGCGGGGCGAACCATTCAAACTGAATTCCACCGCCGGATCGCGGTGTTGAGCCTTTCACCGGTTCCGCAAATTTCCAGGGCGGGAGACCGGCCTCGCGGCTTGGGGAGGCGGAAATTGCGTGACAAGGATATTATTGGCCGGACGGATACAAATGCTCGGCGCATGGACTAGAAGCAGGCCCGGACTACGCCGCCATCCACGCGCAGGGCGGCGCCGTTGGTGGCCGAGGACCGCGGGCTGCAGACGTAAACGACCAGGTTGGCCACTTCTTCCGTGGTGGCGAAGCGTTTGATGAGCGAGCTGGGCCGCACGCTGTTAAAAAATTCCCTCTCGAAGTCCGCAAACGGCTTGCCGCCGCTCAGTTGCTTGACGAATTCATCCACGCCGTCGGAATGCGTCGGGCCGGGCAGGACGGCGTTCAC
>CAYPSF010000137.1:0-12171 GCA_964413165.1 uncultured Bifidobacteriaceae bacterium | reverse complement strand
GCCGAAACCACGGCGCTGCCGCCCCACGTCGCATGCAGGCCGCATTCGCGCTTGTCATCCGCTTTTGCTGGATCGAAGTAATCCCATTCATTCGGAAGCTGATGCTGTTTGAGATAAGATTCCATGTCCGCATCGGTCAAGGGAAAAACCGGGCTGACTTTGAGGGCGCCGAAATTTTTATCCTCGGAAACAACGTCAAGCCCGGCGCGGTTGGGGTTTTGCACCCTGCGCAAGGCGGTGAGCCAGACGGCCGGCGCCAGTTCCTTCATGCCGCGCTGGAATGGTTCAAGTTTCATCACGGTGCTGAACGCCTTGATGCGCGCCTCGTTTTCGGGCGTCGGTTCGGGCGCGCCGCCGCGGGTGGCTTCGTAATGCGCCGCGGTCATTTTGGGGACGAACGGCTTGAGATTCAACTTCAGCAGCTTTTGCAGCGCCTCGGCGTGTTTATACGTCGCCGGACGGTTGTAACCGTGGTCCACCCACAGCACCGGGATGTCCGGTTGCGCCTCGACGCAGAGATGCAGAATCACCGCCTCGTAAGGACGGAAATTTGTGGAGACGATGGCGCGTCCGTTGGCCTGGGTGATGGCCCAGCGAACGATTTCAAGCGGTGACTTGCCTTGCAACTCCGTATTGGCCTTGGAAATATGGTCAGGGGTCATTTTATTTTGAACCGCAGAGTTGCAAGACGCAAAGTTCTTTGCGGCCTCGTGTCTTGGCTGTTTTAATTCGTCCGTTCCGTTAAAAACACGCGGTCGCACCAGTCGCCAAAGCGTTCGCCGGCGTTGCGTTCCTTCGCGAAGCGGGTGAAGACGGGGCGCAGTTCTTTTTCAATGTCCTCGTCCTTGACCACGTCTTTCCAGATGCGGTTGAGGCGCATGCCGGCGGCGTCGCCGCCAAGCCAGACCTGATAACGACCCGGCGCCTTGCCCACGAATGCAATTTCGGCCATGTAGGGCCGCGCGCAGCCGTTCGGGCAGCCGGTCGAACGAATGATGATTTCCTCACCGGCGAGCCCGGTTTCCGCGCACAGTTTTTCAAGCCGGGCGATCAAGCCGGGCAGCATGCGTTCGGATTCGGCCAGTGCCAGGCCGCAGGTGGGCAGGGCGGGGCAGGCCAGGGCGGCGGCCTGCAGCACGCTGGCCTGGTTTTCCGTCTTCACGCCGTGCGTGGCCAGCAGCGCATTAATGCCGGCTTTGTCGGCTTCAGCGACGTTGGTCAGAATGATGTTCTGGTTCGTGGTCAGATGAAACCCGAGGGCGGGATATTTTTCCGCCACTTCGCGCAAGGCGGTTTTCAACGTGTGACCCTCGACGTCCTTGACCCGGCCGGTCTCGACGAAGAGCGTCAGAAACCACTTTCCGTCGGTCTGTTTGTGCCAGCCGTAAAGGTCGCTGGTGGTGGTGAACCGGTAAGGCTTGGCCGGCCCGAGCTTGATGCCCGCGCGTTTTTCAATCTCCGCCCGGGTCCAGTCCACACCGCGTTCGGCCACGACATACTTGAGGCGCGCGTGCTTGCGGTCGGTGCGGTCGCCAAAATCGCGGTGAATCGTCAACACCGCCTTGGCCACGTCCACGACCTTGTCCGGGGTGAAAAAGCCGACGACATCCGCAACGCGCGGATAGGTCTGCTCATTGCCATGGCTCCGGCCCATGCCGCCGCCGACGGCGAGGTTATAGCCGATGAGCTTGTCGTTCTCGACGATGGCGATGAAGCCGAGGCAATTGGTGAACACGTCGAGGTCGTTGACCGGCGGAATGACGAACGCGACCTTGAACTTTCGCGGCAGATACGTTTTGCCGTATAGCGGGTCCACGAAATCCTTGTTCGCCGGGTCGTCGAGCTTGAGCTGGTTGCCGTCGATCCAGATGGAATGATAAGCCCGGGTTTGCGGGCGCAGGGCATCGGCCACGCGGATGCAGTCCTGGTAAACCTGGTCACGGGCCCGGGTGTAGGCCGGCGTGGGCGGGGCGAGGACGTTGCGGTTCACGTCGCCGCACGCGGACAGCGTGGACAGCAGCGATTCGTTGATGCCTTTAATCACGGCGCGCAGGCCGGACTTCAGGATGCCATGAAACTGGATGCTCTGGCGTGTGGTGATGCGGAGCGTGTTGTTGCCGTAGGTCGTGGCGAGCAGGTCGAACACCCGCCATTGATTGGCGGTCATCACGCCGCCGGGGATGCGGCCGCGCACCATCATGATGTATTTCTTGCCGGTCTTGCGCAGGTCGCGGTCATCCTGCTGGTAGGAGCCGTGAAACTTGAGAAACTGATTGTCGTCGTCGGAAAAATGATCGGCGCCCGGGTCGTTCAAGGTCGCAGCAATCGTGCCGGCCAGCGTCGGGATGGCGGCCTTGATGTCCTCGTTATGTGTCAATTTGACAGGCGCTTCAGTAGTATTCATAACCGAACCGACACAATAACTGGAACTGAGGCCTTATTCAAGTATAGCTTCTGGATGGCACAAGTTCTTGTAACTGGCCGTTGGCGCGGAGCGTCTGTTACTTGTCGCAAGTGTGGTGTTTTGAATTTCGTTGAATTCAAGCCGGTTTGATCATGAAAACGTTGATTGTCATCCTGTTGGTGGCGGGAGTTTGCCTGGCTTCCACCTATCTGGTGGTCTCGAATCAGAAGGGCGCACAATTGAAGGCGGCCCAGGTTCAGTGGGACACCGAAAAGGCGCAGCTCGAAGCCGCGGTGGAAGCCGCCAAAAGCCATCCCGCCGCGCCGGCCCAGACGGTGGTCGTGGCCGCCGCGCCGTCCGCCCCGGCGGAAGAAACGCCCCAGGACATTCTCAATGACCTGCTCGGCATCAAGCTCGGCTCCTCAAGCAGCGAACGCAATACGGCCTTGCGGATGGTGGTATTCAAGCTGGAGAGCCTGACGCGCCGCGGCAAGTCATCGGTGCCGGCCATCCGGGCGTTCATTGGGCGCAACGTGGATGTGGAATACGCCGAGCAAAGCACCGGCAACAACAACCAAAACAACCAGGGCAACCAGAATAATCAAGGCAACCCGAACAACCAGGCGGATGCCGGTGGTTCGACCAACCAAACCAATCAGCTCAACAACGGGGGATTCGGCGGGTTCGGAGGATTATTTGGTGGTGGCGGTGGCGGCGGTGGGCGGGGTGGCCGCGGCGGCCGTTTTCGCCGGATCCAAAATCTGCCGACCGATTGGGTGGTGCCGCCGTCATTGCGCCTGGGCTTGGTTGGCACGCTGAAGGAAATCGGTCCTCCGGAAGGGGAGCTGGCGCTGGCGGAAATGTTGAGCACCACGGCGCGCGGCGTTGAGATTGCCTATTTGGCGCGCGTGCTGGAGGAAATCGCCCCCGGCAAATATCGCGATGCCGCCATTGCCGCCGCCCGGGAATTGCTTTTGAACCCGCCGGTCATCGACAACCCCGACCGGTTCGATGACCTGTCCCGTGCCTATCTTTTTGACGTACTCGAATTTTTCCACGACACGTCCTTCGCGATAAATGCGCAACAGATGCTGGTGGGCAAGGACGGCCGGCTGGACGCGGACGCGATGAATTACCTGATTGAAGTGATGAAGGACCAGTCCACTTCCGCGCTCTATTCGGCTTATGAAAATCCGAACCTGACGAACCAGTTCGACAAAATGTCGGTGGGCCGGGAGGTGCTGAACTATGTCGGCCAGAATCCTCAGGCCAATGCGCTGTTCGCGGAAACGTTAAACAATCCGGACCTGAATTCCCGGTTGAAGGCTTTTACCGTCGCGCAACTGGCCGGCGGCGGCTTCGGCCCGTTCGGTTCCCCAAGCCCGACCGACCCGCAGGTCATCAGCAGCCGGATTGGCATTTTGAACCAACTGCTCACCCAACCGGCCTACGCCAACGACGAAACCATGTCCCAGATAATCACCGCAACCATCAGCGCCCTTCAAAACGGTACGGCAGTGGATCCGCGCCAGCTCTTTGGTGGCGGCGGCGGCGGACGTGGCGGCGGTGGCCGGGGTTTTGGGGGTGGTGGCGGCAACGGACGCGGCGGGGGCGGTGGTGGCGGCAACGGTGGTTTTCCCGGACAGTAATTTCAGGTCGCCGGTACCACCCGTTGCAGCAACAGCGTCGCACAGAATAAAATCAAAAGCGTAATGCTCAGCCATTGCGGGCATACGGGTCCCACCGCCAGCCAGTCTACAAAAACAATCCCCGCCAGCAAACCTGACACGATGTGCGCGACACTGACCGTGACTGACTGAAAAATTGTCCGCACGCAACGTGCCGTCCACAAAACAAGCACGAAAGATAGTTTGATCGCCGGAGCCCGGGAATCCCCCAAATTCATAGACAGGGTGAGAACGACCGGCGCGAGCAGCAAGGCCAGCGGCCAATAGGGCACCCGCCCGCGAGAGCCTTCGTACTGGGCCAGATAACCCAGTCCGGCCACATACAATGCCAGGGCTGCGCCGCACCAAACTGGTTCGCCGTTGACACCCGTCGCACCGATTGACCCGGCGATGACGTAAACCCAGAACCGGCACACGCCCATCAGCCATGGTGAGGCAGTGACGACTTTGTGGGTGGCGTCGTAAATAATGATACACAGGAGCAGCACAACTGTAAGTACTCCGGTCACTTTGCTGATCGCGGTCAAGCACAGCGCGCCCAGACCGAGCCATCCCAGTCCCCAACGCCAGACCGCCGGCAACGAGATCGCACCGGTAGGGATGGGCCGTTCGGTGTGCCGCTGACGGTCGAAGTCCGCGTCAAACGCATCATTCAGAAACATTCCGCCCGTGTAGAGGGCGCTCACGCCTAAAAACAGCAACGGCAGTTTCGCCGAATTCCCGTGGCCGCCCAGCCACCACCCGGCCAGACAATTCGACCAGACCGTTGGCAGATGCGACACGCGGCTCAGTGCGAGTAACGCGCGCAATGGACGAGAGACGGTTTGATTCATCGCGCAAAGCAAACCAGATAATTTGCCGGCTGGCCAGCCTGCCGTCGCCACCGCAAATTTGGGGCGACGGCAAGTTGCTTCGGATCAACAGTTTTCGGGGAGATCCTGCCGGGATGGGGCGGACGAATCCTCTGTGGCCCCGTGTGTTTTGGCCCATAACCATCCGGCCGGCACCAGGCGCCATGCCGCTTCAATTCGCATTCCGACGGCAAAACGAGCGGATTGAATCGGGGTTTGGCCAGGGCCGAAGAGCAGGTTAAAACGGGCGTTGACACATCGGGCGCGAAAGCATAGATTTCGGGAAAATAGCAAATCAAGCCATGTTGATTCGAATCAGTCTCATTGTTGCCATCATCGCGGCGCTCGCTGTTGGTGTGTTGAACATTGTCGTGGTAAAGGACAAAATCAATACGCTCGTTACCGATCGCAACACCCAGCGTGATGGCCGGACGCGGGCGGAAGGCGAACGGAACAAGGCGAAGGCGGACCTGGTCGTGGCGGAGAAAAACCTGGCCCAAAGCCAGTTGGACCTGGCGGACGCAAAAGCGGAGCGCGAGAAAGCGTTGGCTCTCGCGGCGCAGCAGCAAAAGAAGGCGGATGATTTGTCGGACAAGCTGATCAAGACGACACATGATCTCGACGGTGTGCAAACGGAACTGGCCGCTTACAAGGCCACGGGTGTGAAGCCCGAGGAAGTTGGCCGGCTCAACCGTTCGTTGAAGGCCGCCAACGAAGCGGTGGCCATTGCCAACGAAGAGAAACTGGTTTTGCAACGCGCGGTGGCCCGGCTGCGGTCCCGGTTGGACATGTACGAAGGTACGAATCAGGTCGTCATTCTGCGGGCCGATCTTCGCGGAAAAGTTCTCGTGGTTGATCCGAAATGGGATTTTGTCGTCCTGAACATCGGCCAGGATCAGGGCGTGATTGACAATGGTGAGCTTTTGGTCAGCCGTGACGGCAAACTCGTTGCCAAAATCATCGTGCGGACCATCGACAAGAACCGCAGCATTGCCAATATCATGCCCGGTTGGAAATTGGGCGAGGTGATTGAAGGCGATGAGGTCACTCCCGCCTACCCGGCTTCCTGACGTGAAACGCCGCGCCGTCCAGTGGTCTCTGCTTCTTTTGCTGGGTGCTGTGCTTTTGGGTGTCAGCGGCTGCGCCAGCAGCGAGCCGGAAAATGATTCCGTCCGTCCGTGGAACACGCCGCAAGGCTGGCAGGGCGGCATGCCGATGATCAACCAGCAGCACCAATAACGGCCTGACTTATTTCACCGTTTTCACTTCCCGCGCCGGGGTCACAATAAAATCCATCCGTGCGTCGTGGGCTTCCGTGGGGATTTTTTCCAGTAACTGAAAGTCATAGGCCACGCCGCATTTGATCCCGCTGGTTGCCGGCAAAATCCGGTCGTAATAACCCTTGCCCCGGCCCAGACGGTGGCCGTTCCAATCAAAGGCCGTTCCCGGGACGAGCACGAGATCAAACCGGTTCAGAGGAATTTCCACGCAACTGGACAGCGGCTCGCTGACCCCGAATTTGCCGGTGAAAATGTCGGTTTCCAGGTTCGTTACGCGCCGGGCGGAATAAGATTGTGTCCCGCTGTCAAAAGCGGGCAGGGCGCAGGTTTTTTTTGCCGGCAGCAATTTTTCCAGCAGCAGCCAGACATCCAGTTCATCCGGCAACGGCGCGTAAAACAGAATCGTGTGCGCGCACTGTAACTGCGGTTCCAGCCGCCGGCACAAGTCCAGCGATTCCGCCAGTCGTACCGCCGGCGAAATATTGTCCAACCTCGCACGGATCTGTTTTCGCAGGGCGGTCTTGGCCGCTTGAAGGTCAGGTTGCATTGTCAGGAGACTATAGATCGGGAAAGCCCGCGGATGAACACCAATGAACACGGATGAAAGCAAAAAGCTCTCCCTCGCCCCGTGAGGAACGAGCGGGGAGAGGGTCGGGGTGAGGGGTGGCTGATCAAAACGGCCTCCTCACCCCAACCCTCTCCTCCTTTTGGGGAGGAGAGGGAGGAAATAATGCAGTTGCGCGGTTTCTTATTTTTTTTCCTGCCTGTGTTCATCCGCGGTTAAGTCTTTGGTTTTTTTAATTTGCGGGCTTCGGCCTGCGCCGCGCGCCATTTATCCACCCGCTCCTTGATTTTCTTTTCCACGCCCTGGTCGGTGGGCTCGTAATAGCGCTTGTCCACGCCGAGATAATCCTGGGCGACAAAATGTCCGGGATGGTCGTGCGCATATTCGTAACCCTGGCCATGGCCGAGCCGTTTGGCCCCCGCGTAATTGGCATCGCGCAAATGTTCCGGCACCGGCAGCGTTCGGCCGGAGCGGACGTCCTCCAGCGCGGCGTCGATCGCCTTGTACGCGCTGTTGCTCTTGTTCGCGGTGGCAATATAGACCGTCGCTTCCGCCAGCGGTATCCGCGCCTCAGGCCAGCCGACAAATTCCGACGCCGACAGCGCCGCATTGGCCAGAACCAGGGCCATCGGGTCCGCCAGGCCCACGTCTTCCGCCGCGCAAATCACAATCCGCCGCGCGATGAACCGCGGGTCTTCGCCGGCATGAATCATCTTGGCCAGCCAGTACAGCGCGGCGTCCGGGTCGCTCCCGCGCATGGATTTGATGAACGCGGAAATCGTGTCGTAATGCGCGTCCTCGTCGTCATAAACAACGGCCTTTTTTTGGATGCTTTGTTCGGCGGCGGCCAGGTCAACCTGAACGACGCCCTTTTTGTCCGGCGCGGTCGTGAGCGCGGCGATTTCGATCGCGTTCAAGGCCTTGCGCGCATCGCCATCGGCAATTTTGGCCAGGTGGCGCAACGCCTTTTCGTCCGCCGAGATTTTCAGGTAACCCAGGCCTCGTTCCGGGTCGGTCAGGGCTCGCTGCAGCAACGCCAGCAGCTCGTCCTCGGTCAGCGGCCGCAATTCAAAAATCTGCGATCGGGAAACCAGCGGCGAGTTGACGAAGAAGAACGGGTTGTGCGTCGTCGCGCCGATGAGCCGCACGACGCCGCTTTCAACGTCCGGCAGCAATATGTCCTGCTGCGCCTTGTTGAACCGATGGATTTCGTCAATAAACAGGATGGTCGGCTGGCCCGTGTTCTCCAGGCGGTTGGCGGCGGCGGCCAGCACGCGACGCATGTCGGCCACGTTGGATTCCACGCCGCTGAGGCGCTCGAACTTGCTTTTGGTCTGGCGCGCGATGATCTGCGCCAGCGAGGTCTTGCCCGTGCCGGGCGGCCCGAAGAAAATCAGCGATTGGATGCGGTCGGCCTCAATGGCGCGGCGGAGCAACTGGTCGGGGCCGAGGATGTGGGTCTGCCCGGCCAGTTCGTCCAGATTGCGCGGACGCATCCGCGCGGCGAGCGGCTGATGCCGGGTCGGTTCCGGCGCGGCGGGAGACCCCGGCCCGGATTCTGCCGGGGTTGCAAACAGGTCATCGCGCGCCATGAAGGGAGATTAACACCGGGCCAAAAATTTGCCCAAAACAAAAAAACCGCCGGGCGGGCGGAGGGCGATTCCCCGGGGAAATAAAAAACCCCGCCATTGCCGTGCGCGGCATGATCCTTTGAACATGTTTTACAACATGTGGAGCCGCCGGGCTGCTTTCGACTTCCAGTGAAGGCATGTCGGCCGCCGCCGCGGATTGGCTCCTTTGATCGTTTAATTACGGTTCAAGGAATTGCTGCTGATCACGAACAGAGCAGGGTAAATCAGGTTTTAACTTTCCAAAGATCATTGCGGGCGCTCTTGGCTCACGCTTGCTTGTCTCTTTCATCGCCCGGAACCGATATTTTCTCAAGGATAATTTTCGGGAAAATTTTTGGCGGCGCCCTTGACAAATATGAAAGAGGATTTTTTCAACCGGCGATGCCCGGCTATTCCACTTCCACTGTCACCACCGCCAGGATTTTTGTTTCGCGTCGTTGCAACAGGCGGCCCAGCGGCTTCAGGGTCTGCCAATAAACCAGCGCGGCCAGTACCGCGAGCAGGACCGAAAAAATCAGATTGATCGGCACTTCATCCGGCCCGCCCGCCCGTCGCCATAGCAGTTCGGCCAGCGGCGGTGCGAACGTCGGGGCCAGGGCGATGGGTAAAAGCATCTGGCTCAGGAGCACCACCAGCATCGCCAGGCCGGGCAGTTTGGTCGGCTTGAGTGAGCCGGGCTGGATGCGGAAAGGCACGAGAATGGACAGCACATTGCCAGCCACGCCGGCCAGCGGCAACAACGCGGCGAGCTGGAACCATGAGGCCGCGAAAACAAGCAGAGGCAGGTGCAGCCACACGAAACTTAAGGTCAGGAGGATTGATCCCAGGACTGCGCCGACGGACAGGCTCGCAAGATTTTTGCCCAGGAGGATGAGGCGCCGGTCCGCCGGGGAAAGGATCAGTGAACGGAATCCGTCACGATCCAGGCCAAACTGGTTGGCCAGAAAATGGGCCAGCAAAAAGACTGAGAACATCACTACGCCGGTAGCGATGAACGGCTTCGCCGTGTCGGGCACGTCGGGCGGCGAACGAAAAAAGACCAATCCTCCGACGATGAGCACCGAGACGAATGAGCTTCCCAATGCCATTTTTACTTCCGGGGCGCGGAGCAGGGAACGAAACGTTGCCAGCGCCAGCGCGGCGGCCTGTTCCGGCACGGCGGGTGGGCGCAGCTCCAGGAACGCGGTGGCACTATTGGCTGGAGCGGCGACGCGGGCGGGAATGCCGGCTGGTTTGATCCGGGTCGGGGCATTGCCACCGGTTTGACCGTAATAAAAGCGCACGGTGCCGCGATACGCCCGCCGCAAGCCGAGCGCGCCGAGGCCAAAGCAACCGAGCGTGCCGAGCAACGCCGGTAACACACGGCCTTCGGCCAGTCCCTGCGCGCCGAGCGGCAGCCAGAACGGCGGAACGAACTTCAGCGCGGCAATCAGTTGATGGGACAGATCCAATTCGACTGTCCGGTACGTTTCCCCGTTCGCGCCGGGGGAGCGGCGGGAATGATGGTCCTGCAAATGGAAAACATTGAAATACAGGTTGGGTCCCTGGGCTAAAAGAATAAATGCGAAGGTGATGCCCATGATGACTGTGCGGCGACGGCGCGGGTTGCTCATCAACGTCGCCAGCCAGCCGCGCAGACAGTACGTCCAGGCCGTGATCATGAAGACCATACTCAATGCCAACGGAACCAGCAGCACCATCGTCAACCCGCGCGCCATCACCAGGCCGAAGGCCAGCCCCAGCATTGCCGGCACGGCCACGATGATGCTGAACGCGAGGTGCGACACGAGATAATTGACGACGAACATCTGGCCCAGTGCGACCGGCAGGTGCATGAGCCGCTGCAAATCGATGGTTTCGGAGCGTTGCAGCTCAGTGAGCAGGCCGACCATCCAGAAAAAAAGGAACCCGATGGTGACGCCGGACCAGATTCCCATGATGACCATCGGCGATGCCTCGGACAGGCCGAAAGCCCCGCCGAGCAGGGCGGCGACGAAGCATATGCCGCCCAGGACGAATGAGCTGACGGCAACCAGGGCGGCGATGACCGCACCCAGGCCGCCGCTTCGCGCCCACTGGTTATGCGTCAGCCGCCAGCGCAGCCAGAGGATGGTCTTGAGTTGCTCCCAGTTCATTCAGCCCTCCAGCCAGCTTAACTTCTGAAGCTCGTGGTCATCGCCGCCCACCACCGCGAGGAATTTATCCTCCAATGAACCGTCCCGGTGTAATTCCGCCATCGTACCCTGATGAACCAGCCGCCCTTGCGCGATGATGCCGACGTCCGAGCAAAGCTTCTCGACAATTTCCAACACGTGCGAGGTGAGGAAAACCGTCGCGCCGCGCCCGACGCACTGCTTGAGCGTGTCGCGTAACACGCGCGACGCCACCGCATCCACACCCTCAAACGGTTCATCGAGGAACAGGAGGTCCGGATTGGGAATCAGCGCGGCGGCCAGGGCGAGTTTCTTCTTCATGCCATGCGAGAATTCAAGCGTGAGCTTTTTCTCCTCGTGCGCCAGGTCCATCATCGCGAGAAGCTCGTTGCAGCGTTCCCGTACCGTGTCGCGGGGCAGCAGATACATGCGGCCGATAAAGGTGAGAAATTCGCGTGCGGTCAGGTTGTCGAACAACGCAAGGTTTTCCGGCACCACGCCGATCCGGCGTTTGACTTCGAGCGCCCGCTGCGGGTCGCTCACGTCCTCGCCCAGGATGCGCATGGCGCCAGCCGTCGGCGCCAGCAGGCCGGTGAGCATCTTGATGGTGGTGGATTTGCCCGCGCCATTGGGGCCGAGGAAGCCGTAGAAGCGGCCGGACTCGACGCGGAGGTTCAGTTCATTGACGGCACGAAACTTTCCGAAATCGCGCGTCAGGTTTGAGGTTTCGATGGCAACATTCATAGGCTGGCAACGGGCGGGAAACTAGCGGGCGTCGGTTGCCGGGGCAATTGCAAAGGAAAGCGCAGTTATTTCGACGGCACGGCTTCGACCGGGATGCCGGGGCGGACTATTCCTGGCTGATTTTGCCGAGCGACGAAAAAACGCAGCGACCAAGGATGCAATCACTTCCCGAGATACTTTGACGGATTGCGAATCCGGTCGAGCCGTTCGGCTTCGTGTTCATCCCAGGCGACCTGTTGTCGCCGGTACCGGATGGCGCTGGTGATCGACTGGGGAAGGAGCCAGGCCTGTTTGACCAGTTGCAAGAGGGCCAGGTAAATGAGTTTTAGTGCATGCATTAAGTGGTATCCCATGGTTGCCGGGTGAACCGTCGTCCGGCGGCACGGGCTGATGGCCTGTGCTGACAATTCACAGGGTGAACCGGGCACTTGCATTTACCAAGAACCATTCGCAGTTATTACCAGCCAACCCGGGACGCACACAAAACTTCCAACTCGCCTAGCGCTGCTGGAATGTGCTAATCTCCCGGCCCTGTTGCGGAAGAATCCTGCGTGGTTTCGACGTGCTTTTGCGGCAGTTGCGTTTTGAATTGTTAATTTTGGATTGAACCGATGACCAGTTCTAAAATCCGCCAGTCGTTTCTCGACTTCTTCCAGTCGAAGCAGCACACCATCGTGCCGTCTTCGAGCCTGCTGCCCGATTCGCCGAACCTGCTGTTCACCAACGCCGGCATGAACCAGTTCGTGCCCCTCTTCCTCGGCCAGGCCCAATGCCCGTATAATCCCGGTCGCGCCGCCGACACCCAGAAATGCATCCGCGCCGGCGGCAAACACAACGACCTCGAAGACGTCGGCC
>CAYPSF010000136.1:0-12202 GCA_964413165.1 uncultured Bifidobacteriaceae bacterium | reverse complement strand
TTATTGGGTTGATTCAACCCATCGGCAATGGTGCTTCTAAATCCCTGAGGCGTGAATGCGTAAATTAAACTGGAATCTAGATTCCGGTCCGCCACAAACAGATTGCCCACGCTGTCAAAAGCCAATCCAGCGGGATTGACCAACCCCGAGGCAAAGGTGCTTTGCGTTCCACTCGGCGTGAATTCATAAATATCACCAGTGCCGAAATCCGACACAAACAGACTTTGCGCCTGGGCGCCGAGAGCAGTCAGCAGCACCGTTCCCACAAAGACCGTTCCTCTGAATGAATCATATGCGGCACGGATGTTGGATTTGAATCTCGTTTTCACGGCGGTCATCGGCGCGATTTCCCCGACTGATTAATTGCAATATTACGCTGACCTGCATCCTTGTCTATTCGTATTAATAAAGTTAAACAGTGTGTAATGAATCAAAGTAACTTTCTGACTACTCACTGCGCCCGGAGAAAACGGTCTAATTAGAGGCGGGAGCCGGGCCTAAACCGGCTTTCGCATACAGGGGATTAACCCACTGCGTATTTTCGGTCTCTCGCTTCTTGAAGCGCTTTTCGAAGTTTTATTAAACAATCTGCATAGGTTATGAATTAGGTGAACCTTTTCCTAACGGTCGATAGCAGCCGACGAGAAATGCAGCAGCACCTAACGCCAACAACCCCAAAGCTGAGGGTTCGGGAACTGCGGCAATAATAATCTCGCCATTGGGTGAACCATTGGGACTTGCGGCGCCGGAAACTTCGGCGAGAACCATTATTGCCGATGAGTCAATGATGGAGCCGCCGCCCCCGCCGCCGTTGTTGCCCCCGCCGCCGCCACCGCTGTAGCCGCCGCCACCGCCGCCACCGTAGAAGCCGCCGCCCCCGCCGCCGCCGTAGCCGCCGCCACCGCCGCTGCCGCCGCCGACGCCGTTGCCGGTGTTGAGGCCGACGCCGCCAGCCCCACCGTGCAAGAAGCTGCTGCCGCCGCTGCCGCCGTCGCTGAAATAACCGCCGCCCCCACCGCCGCTGACGCCGTAGCCGTAGCCGGCGTAGGTGCCGCTGTAGCCGCCGTTACCACCGGAGCCGCCGCCGCCGTTGAAGATGCCGCCGTTGAAGTCGCCGCCGGTGCCGCCGGTGGTGCCAGTTAAGCCAGAACCACCGGGGCCGCTCCCGCCCCCGCCCCCGCTGGCGATGACCAGTGGGTTACTGCCATTGACAACGAAACTACCGCCGCCACCGCCGCCGCCCCCGTAACCGTTTACAAGGGAGATACCGCTACCGCCAACGAGCAGAGTAAGTGTTGCAGGTGCTGTGAAGTTGAACTGACCTTCCATCTCGGCACCGAGGCCGCCTTGGTTGACTCCGAGAACACGGGCGGAGCCGGAGCCGCCCTGAGCGCCGTAGGCGGTGATGTCATAAGTGCCTGGGTTCAGAGTAATGGTCGTGATAGACCCGGTAAACAGGTATATGCCGGTCTGGGCGAAACCAGCGAGCACTCCAACCTGCAAGACGAGCGCAACCGCACAAACCACCGTGAATGAATGACGTTTGGGATAAATGATGGGATTGCACTCCGTTTTCATAAGGTTTCACAGGCTCAAGTTTTTCCGACTGATTGATTGCGGTTTTACCCCGTTCCGCCTTTTCCTACTAGGAAATGTTATTCACATTCCAACGGAAACAATGAATCCAATTAATGAGCTTCATCAACTTCCAAGGAACTGCTGCCTTGGTTGCTTGCTGCACTCGGTAAATACGGTCTCCAGGCAAGACGAACCCGGACATTGCAACGATCCTCGGCATCACCGAGTCCACCGTAAAAAAGCACGTGCAGGAAATATTCGAAAAACTCGGCGTTGAAACCCGCGGCGCCGCCACCGTGCGGGCGCTGGAAGTGCTCAGTTCCCCATCCCGTCGGCTTTAGTGGTGTTAGTAAGCGGAAGGTGATTGACCATCATTCATGATTTCTCTAAAAGTTTTGCCGAGTTCGTTTTCGCTAAAACTGACACCTAAAATAGGAACGGTTTGAGAAAACGACGGAAGGCTAACTAATCCGGTTCGGACAAGATTTGTGCGGAGTAATTGCGTTTGGGGGTTTAGTGGTGCTCGCTGACCTGTGGTTGGAGCAGGTTCGATTTTTACAAACTCCCTCAAATCAATCACGGAACCCAAATCAATTGCTGTTGCCAGTCGCCTGAAAACATCAAAGTTGATCTTGCCTCGAACAAATGCGGCAAACATTCTTGCAACCATTTCCGGCTTTTCCATGTCATCCAGTCTATCAAGAATGAGCACAAGCGAATCACCGAGTTTTTGCGCCTTTTTGCCGTCGGCCAAATTCTCCTTAAGAAACCCTTCTTTCTCCGCCTCTGTAAATCGAGGACAGGCTGCCAAAAAACCTGCAACTTTTCTCAAAAACAATTGGTCACGGATCGCCAGCGAAATTTTGAAGCACGCCACTACTCCTTTAATCACAGGAATCTCCTTTAAAACGTCCTCCCCTAAGGTCGATAAGCTGATTAGCTCCGAAGAAATAGAAATGATATTTGAGGCATTTGCCAAAAACTTGGGATCATACAGCTTAACCGTCGATGAGTTTTGCACCAGAAACGAAATCCTTCTGAATCATATTATCGAACGCTGGCAAGGAGATGTTTCGCCATTGGTCAATGCTATCCTGCCGTTTGGTCACTGGAGCAGCAGGCGATATGATGGTGTCAATGCGACGGCTTTGCACCAACGGCTGTCCCGTGCGATCCTGCCAAGATTGGCAGCGCAAGTGATTGGTGGATTGCGGAAGCCTGGTTATGTGCAGCGTGTCTGGACACATGATCAGGAAACTCATCAAATCCGCTGCCTCTTCCTTGATCACGAAGGCCCCCTGTGGAAAGATGCGCGCAAAGAGCTGTTAGCGGTTGTCCAAGATGCCGGCAGTTATCAGGTGATCCAAGAGAATGTGCATGAGTTACTACAATGGTTTGAACACGGCTTCGATGAACGGTCACAAACGGGCGACGCGGAAAGCCTAACTAAATTGTTCTTGGATAAGGAACTTCTCGATGCGCTTTGGGCTGCCGCCACGGCCAGACCTTTGGGACCCTATTCGACCGTCCGGCTCAATAATTTTGTCCTGAGTATTAAGCGAATAGGAGCAACGGTGAATCTTCCGCCGTGGTGGGATGAAGCAATTAGGCAGAGTGGTTATAAGCCGAATCCTGTGCCACATCCCACGAATCAAACGTCTGATAACGAAACAGACCAAACGGCATGAGCAAAAATCAATGCGATTCGGGGAAGAGCGACCCAGCCGCTTGACGCCATTTCAAGATGGCCTCATTTTCCGCGCCGAAGCGAATCAGTGCCCCGCTGGAAATTCCAAACGGGGCACTGACCTGATTTGCGGGTTCCCGCACACTGGCTCGTCTCGAAGGAACAATCTGCCGGTATGCGTGGCGGGTTTTAGTAGCGCCGGCCCTGGTCGTCGTCGTCCGCTGAGCAGTCTTTTTGCAGAACCCCGAACAACCCGTGCGCTTCGCCATTGGGGCCAGCGGTGAAGTACAGGTCGGTGGGAACGCCCGCCATGCCGGTAGACTCTGGCCATCCAGTTTGCCAACGTCGATTGCATTCGCGTTGTCCTTGACGGCGTCTCTTCCCTACCCCATGCAGAGGCAGTTTGCCACGAACAAAACAGATTTATTGAGGATTGGCAGATTTTTTTTCAATCATTTGGCGGCTGACCCTGACAATCAATTCGGGTTCATAAAAAGGCACCATATGACCGCTGTTTTCGGTGATGATGTGTTGTCCGTCAGGCACCTTTTCCAACCATTCGTTATGAAACTTCAGCCAAAACGACCGGTAAAATTTCATGTCTTCCTTTTGTTGTTCAGTGACGAAGCTGGGGATCACGGCGGGGCCCATGGCGGTTATCAGCACGATCGGTATCCCTTTCGGCACCTGGCTCTCGTGGGCTTCATCGAGACTGGCTTTCATGTCTTTCCATTCTTCATCCTGTCTTTCGACGCGGTTGGTTTCCCGCGCCTGGTTCCAATAAATGAATTCTTCCTGGGTCGGATCAATCAGAACCATGCCGCCGACCTCCTTCGGATAAATGCCTGCAAAGACGCGGATCAAGGGACCGCCGAAAGAGTGCCCGACGAGAATATACGGCGGGGCAACGCGGGCGTTTTGCAGTGCGGCATGGAGTTCGCGGGCGACCTGCCGCGCGTCGCGAGGTTTGGGGCCGGGAGCCGACAAGCCGATCCCGGCCCGGTCATAAGCGACGGTCGTCGTAAATCTGCTCACCGCCGGCTGCACTCGTTCCCAGGCCTCCAGCGGCCCGCCATCCGCAGGGCTTCCTCCCGCTTCAAAAACCACCGCGGGCCCTCCATGTCCGGCGATGTACATTCGAACTTGATGTCCTCCGACATCAATGTATTTGAATGCATAGTGCCCGGGATCCAAGCCCAGGAAGATGGCGAGGCCGCTGACCAGCGTCGCCAGTGTGATGAGGAATTTCTTCATGGCGTTAAGGTCGCTTTAACAGCGGATCACTGATGGCGGTTTTTCGCCAGAGACAAGGGAGCCAGACCTAATCGTGCGAAGGGAAAAATCAGAAACGCGGCGAGGACGTAGAGATGTTCGAGACGATGGGTATCCGCCCACGGACGAGAGAGAATGCCAAGAACGACGAAACCAAGCGTGGCGAAGAGCCATATGAAGATGTATTGCCAGGCGCAACGAGGGGTGATTTTGCTCCAGGAAAAGACCGCGAACCAGAGCTTGACGATAACTGCAATGGTGAGCAGCCATCCAGTCACAGAAAGAGCAATCGAGATCAACCGAACGGGGTTATCACGAATCTCAACATCAATTGTGTCCGACAAGATGCCAGCGGCCAGCAGTAACAGGGCCACCGTAATCACTTGCAACAAAGAAGCAGCGACATAGTAACTGCGATTTCCACACAGCCCGATCCACAATCCGCTCACCAGGCATCTCCAGGTCAAAACAACGAAACCGGCGAAATATAAAATGATGATGGTTTGCCAGGATTGGGGGTAGAGCATACGAAATTTGACCATGAGCCCGTTTAGATTGGTGTCGTCGGCCCAGAGCGGAAGCCAGAGCGCGATGAAAACAACAATGAGTAGCCAGGTGGCGGCAACGCTCAAAGTCGCAACCTTCAATTTGCTGATGACAAATTCTCCAGCTGACAAAGGCCGGACGGCCAAAAACGGCGGTAGCGCAAAGTCGGTGGACCAGAGTTCCGGTTTGACGAAGGCCTTCCCGACACAGAACGCCAAAACGAGGGGCATCAACAAAATGCGGAGCAATAGGTCCACCGTTGCTTGAGGGTCATTCCGACAGAACCAGGAGAAAGGGCCGAAGATTACAGCCAGGACCAGACTCGTGCAGGCAGGCAGCAGCAGTCCGGCCCGCCGCCATTCAAACCAAAACTGCGCGGCAGCGGGAGAGGAGAAATCTTTGGCCCGCCGCGGCAGGGCATCGGTGATGCGTTCCAGCAGGATTTTGATCCAATGACGCCGGAGCCCGCCACCGCACCTCTGGCGGGCCACGGTTCTCCACGCGACAATGAAGGCGATGAAAGCCAGGAACAACAGGATGGCAATCAAACGCGTTTCCGAAAACCAGGGCGACGGAACGACTTCATCGAACATGGGCAGACACGCCACGGCAATGCTGCTGACACCCCCCAGGCTGAGAACCAGGAGACGCACAATGCGAAATCCAGCCAGGCTCCATAGCGCGGCCTGGTAAAAAATCATGTAAGCACCCAGGACAACCGCAAACCATTCGGGCCTGACAATGCTGTCGTGAGTCCAGACGAGTTTTATCCACGCAAGATAAAGCAACTCCACCGAAACCACCCCCAGGAACATGGGCAGTGCCACGAGTTGCCAGGTGCGCAACGGCAGAGTGAACAGGCGATAGGGAAAACCATTCCATTCTCTTGTGGAACTGAATTCGGTGTAGTTGAAAACCCCCATCATGAGGAATAATGAACAAGCCATCAGCAACCCAAAAAGTGAGTTAAACAACCCCGGGCCGAAGTCGGAGGCACTGAACCTGTTTTGGGCAATCAGGTTGATCAGAGCGCAACCGGCGACGCATCCGAAGGCAAGCCGGGCGGACCGACTGCCCCGGCACCAGATTTCCCATGCCAAAGTTGCCAGGCGTGAACTCATGTTGGATTCAGGAATTGGGTTTCAAGCTTGAGCCGGCGCAGCCGTGCCCGCATGAGCTACGAATACCTCGTTGAGCGACGGGACCTGCTCGGCAACGATCCGGGCACCAAGGTCAGCTGCAATCTTCGGAAGCACATCTCGCGCGCCATTACACATGATTGCCCACTCTTTCCCCATGCCTGAGACGCTCAAGGCACCGGCAATGACCGGTGGTTTCACTTGGGCGGTCTCGAAATTGAGGATGAACCGGCGATGCTGCGCTTTAATCTCATCAAGCGAACCGCAAAAAACAATCCGGCCTCGATGCACCATGGCGATCTGGTCCGATACCCGCTCAATTTCCTCCAATAGATGAGACGAGAAAAAAACGGTTCGCCCTTCATCGGCAACCGTGCGGATGACCGCCTCCAAAATCTCACGGCGCACCATCGGATCAAGACCGGAACTGGGCTCGTCCAAAAGCAGCAGCCTGGGGCGATGCGCCTGGGCCGCGAGCAACCCTGCTTTTGCCTTTTGACCTTTGGAAAGAGTGCTAAGCCGTTGCGCTGGATCGAGGCCGAATTGTGCGCGCAGCGCTTCGGCATAGGCCACGTCCCAATTGGGATAAAAGGCTTTGGTATAGCGCATCAACTCATCCACCCGCATCCAGCCGGGCAGGTCAGGCTGTTCTGAAAGATAACCGATGTTGCCCAGGACCGTGACCGGATCAACCACCGGATCCAGGCCGAACACCCGCACCGTGCCCGCCTCCGCCTTGAGCAAGCCGAGAATATGTTTGATCAACGTGGTCTTGCCGGCGCCGTTTTCACCGACCAATCCAAAGACGCCACCGCGCGGGACATACAGCGATACGTCGTCCAGCGCAGTCTTGGGGCCAAATCGCCGGGACAAGCTGGTGACGGCGACCACTGCTTCGGCGGATGAGGGTGAGGGAAATTTCATTTTCGGATTTCCTTTTCCATCAATTCATCGCGTTCACGAAGCAGTTTGATGATTTCGGATAAGTCCACGTCGAGATGTTTCGCTTCGGTCAGCAAAGCGTCCGTGCGGTTCGCCAATATCTTGATCTTATCCGGTTTCGACAACGAGGTGCGGACTTCTGCCACATAGGTGCCGGAGCCGTGGCGCTTGGTGACAACCCCGGCACGTTCCAATTCCAAATAGGCGCGCGCCACGGTATTGGGATTCACCAAGAGTTGCTCGGCAAGGACACGGATAGGCGGCAATTCGTCCCCCGGTGTTAACCGCCCCGACGCGGCGAGATGCTTCACCTGGTTGACAATTTGTATGTAAATCGGCACCCCGTCGGCGGAAGTGATATGGATTTGCATGATGCGTTTTTCGATAAATAAAGTGTATTGGTCTATTAACACACAGGAGGCCCGCCTGTCAACCTTGTTTTTGTTGCCAGCGCAACGCAACAGAAGCCGGCAGGTGCCGGCAGCATTGGCAAAACTCCGTGGCACAGTCACCCGCACAGTGGACAGGTAAGACTCAAGGCAAGACGAGTCCGGACATCGCAACGATCCTCGGCATCACCGAGTCCACCGTGAAAAAGCACAGGCAGCCTGCATTTTGCTGCGACAATCGAACCTGCTCGTCCATTTACTTTTTTCGATATTCATTGCTCACTGCTTCCAGCATTCCAGAAGAATCTACATATTGTGTCCCATCGATTCCGAAGCAGCTAACGCACCTGTTAACTGTTCCGAGTAAATTGCTTTGTTTGAAGAACTCAAACCGAAGGTTTGGGCTCGCCATCACCTTGGCATTTTTCTGTGCTGATGAAATCGCCGCGACAATTTTTTGGGGGTTCAATATTTGTGACTTCAATCCCGAAAGGGTCACCGGCATAGATGTTTGTTAAGACAGTCCGGTCAGCCTCTGAGATGCGTTGGACAAACTTGTGTTGCTGGGAGCATCCGCAAAATGCTGCGGCAATCACTAGACATACCTAACTCCTTGCTGCTTATGCAACAAAACTTGGGGGCGAGGGTCGGCATCGGTCAGGGCACCTTGGGGGAACCGGCGGCGGGGTGCCATTTCCCGTCGTAGGTGCCCGTGACCATGAATCCCTCGTCCGGCGCAGGCAATTCCGGCACGGGCGCAGGTTTCGCCGCGGCTGGGTTGGGGATCATCGTGGTGGCTTCCTCGTCGTGGAGGCGGGCGGCTTCAATGATCAGGAATTCCCACTGGCCGTGGACGGTGCGTTCGGCCGGTTTCTTGAACGGTTGCAGGCGAAACTCACCGCCGGTCAGCGACAGCAGCCGGTAGAAGGCTTTCTCCCCCGTCAACGCACCCGCCGTGGCGTGAACAATCGCGCCGGTCTCGATGTAAATGTGACCGTGCATGCGCTGGTTGCGGACCTCCAGTATCGACGAGTTGCGCCCGAGACATTCCATCTGGATGACATCTGACAATCCTACCTGGCGCAACATGCCGGAGAATCCCCTGCCCTGCGCCCACGAAATCAACTCGTTCAATGTGGTGAAGACCGCCTTCATGCCCTCGCCGGAAAGCGGTTTGTGAATGAACAACTCCGCTCCGCTGGCCAGGCAGGACTCCCGGTTGCCAGCTACGGCGCTGCCGGTCAAAATGGCCTTTTTGACGTCGGGATATCGCCGATGAATCAAAGTGAGCAACTGCATGCCGTCCAGCACCGGCATCCCGATGTCCAGCACCACCAGGTCGATCGCCTTTTGCTGCAAGGCAGCCAGCGCCTGGTCCGCAGTGGCGGCCCGATGGATTTCCCACGTCTGGTCGCCCAAAATCCCGTACAACTCGGTGATGGCTTCGAGAAAAGCCTGGTCGTCATCCACAAAAAGCACCTGGTGCTTTTTCCCGGATGGGTTGCCGGATTCCGCCGGACCGGCGGGAACGGGGGCGCCGGCGGATTTTGCCGGCGCCGCGAACATTTTGGCAACGACCGGGGTGACGGCAGCCGGCGTTGCCGGCGGACTGGAGGCTTCCAGGCGCAGGTCCACGTTGCCCAGGCGCAAAATTTGGCCGGGCTTCAGGATGGCTTCGGTGATGCGTTCGCCCCTGAGGAAGGTGCCGTTGGTGGACTTCAAGTCGCGAACGATGATTTCGTGGCCGCGCAGCAGGATTTCACAGTGCCGGCCGGAGATGGAAGGCTCGACGATTTGAAACGTGTTGCCTTCGGCTCGTCCGATTGTGGTCCAATTCACACTTAACTCGTGTGACAAACCTGCCAGACCTTCAGACAGGACAACAAATTTGGGCATATGGAAGCTTGTGACTCCCCGAGTGTGATATGATTTCGCAGGCCGGAGTCAAAGCAAATCGTCAACCGGGAAAAACGGCCGCCCCATCAAAGCTTCAGGGTTTTGCCCAGGAGCCGTTCGTATTCGAGCACCACGTAACGATCGGTCATCCCGGCCAGGTAATCGCACACGGCGCGGTGCAAACCGGCCGCGCGGATGCGCTTGCGGGATTGCCCGCCAATTTGAGCCGGGTGCTTCAGGAAGTGGTTGAACAGGTCGATCAGGATTCGTTTGGCACGAACATGCGGCTCATTGACGACCGGATTGTAGTACAGGTTTTTGTAAAGGTAGCGGCGCAGTTCCACATTCAATTTCCGGCGTTGGGCACTGTATTGAACCAGCGTCTTCGGCCAGAGCCGCACCTCATCGGCGGATTGGACGCCCGCGGCGTCAATCAGCTGTTCACTGTTTTCCACCACGTCCCGGATTTGCTGGTCAATGATGGTGCGGATGATGTAGTAGCGCCGGGATTCGTCCGGCAGCTCACCATGTTCCCTTTTCACCAGCCGCGCGGCCTGCGCCCAGACCTGCACCTCGCGGCGCAACTTGCTTTCGGACAGCAAGCCGGAGTCAAGACCGTCGTCGAGGTCATGGCTGTAATAGGTGATTTCGTCGGCGAGATTGGCGATCTGGGCCTCGAGCGAGGCGTTTTTTGCGACAAAACCCTCCCGCCGGCCGGGATGGTCGTAGGCGGTCTGGTGTTTGGCCAGCCCCTCACGGACTTCCCAGGACAGGTTCAGGCCGGAAAAATCCGGATATTTTTGTTCCAGCTCCTCGACGATGCGCAAGCTTTGCCGGTTGTGCTCAAAACCGCCGTGGCCTTGCATCAGCCGGTCCAGGACGGACTCGCCCTTGTGGCCGAAGGGCGAATGGCCGAGGTCATGTGCCAGCGCGATGGTCTCGGCCAGGTCCTGGTTCAACCGCAGCGCATTGGCAATATTGCGCGAGATGGCGGCCACTTCAATCGTGTGCGTGAGGCGGGTGCGCAGATGATCGCCGGTGCCATTGAGGAAAACCTGGGTCTTGTATTCCAGCCGGCGGAAGGCGCGGGAATGAATGACGCGGTCGCGGTCGCGCTGGTACTGCGTGCGCCATTCGGGCGGCGGCTCGGTATGTTCGCGCCCGCGGGTGTCACCGCTGAACTGCGCGAAGGGGGCGAGCACCTGGCGCTCGATTTGTTCCATTTCCTGCCGGGTGCGGGGCATGTTTCAAAAGCGGAATGAAAAGCCTGGGGTTAATTGGCCGCTACCAGTTCCTGCACCGAGATGCCGCGCAGCTCGAAGAGCCGGCGAATGGTGTCCTCGATCAAATTGTTCGGGCAGGACGCGCCGGCGGTGACACCGACGGTGATTTTGCCGGAAGGCAGCCAGTCACGCGTCTCAATCTCCTTCTTGTCGTGCTGGTCGTAATGGCGGATGAGCCGGTCCGATTCCATTTTGGCGGCGTTCTTGATGAAATAAGTGGGCAGCTTGCCCTCACCCATCTCGGCGAGGTGCGAGGTATTCGACGAATTATAACCGCCGATGACAATGAGCAGGTTCATCGGCTCGCGCAACAGTTTCTGCAGCGCGTCCTGGCGATCCTGCGTGGCGCCGCAAATCGTGTCGAAGAAACGGAAATGGTCGTCAATGGTCGCCGCGCCGTATTTCTGAATCATCGCGGCCTTCAAGCGGTTTTGCACCTCCTCGGTTTCGCCGCGCAACATGGTGGTCTGGTTGGCCACCCCCACGGCTTGCAGATGCTTGTCCGGGTCGAAACCATCGGAGTAGGCCCCTTTGAACTTGTCGAGAAATTCCTGTTTGTTGCCGCCCTGGATGATGTAGTTGCAGACATAATCCGTTTCCGCGAGCGTGAAGACGACGAGGTAATGCCCGCTGCCATAGGCGCGCGCCTGCGAGCTCGTGGCCTTGGTCTCCTCGTGCCACGACTTGCCATGAATGATGCTGGTGACCTGTTCCTTGGAATACTGGCGGACGCGTTTCCAAACGCTCATCACGTCGCCGCAGGTGGTGTCCACCAGCTCGCAGCCTTTTTCCTCCAGCCGCTTGCGGGTGGCCACTTCCGTGCCGAAGGCGGGAATGATGGCCACGTCCCCGGCCCGCAGTCGCGCCAGCTCGTCCTCGGTCGGCTTGGGGGAAATGATCTGGATGCCCATGTTGCGGATCTGATCGTTAACCTCGGGATTGTGAATGATTTCACCCAGCAGATAAATGGGCTTGTCCGGCGGGAAAAATTTCCGCGCCGCGTAGGCCAGGTCAATCGCGCGCTCGACGCCGTAACAAAAGCCGAATTCCTTCGCGAGCTTGACGGTGAGGTCGCCGGCGGCGAGCACGTGGCCGTTGGCCCGGATGCGCTCGACGAGCTCGCTGCGGTAGTGCGACAGGACCTGCGCCTGCACGGCTTCCATGATATCGGGCCGGCGAAGGTTGACCTTTTGGGCGACGGGCGCTGGTGTTGACATGACGGGAACAATGTAACATGGCCACCGGCATCGTCCAGCCGGAAAGCCGGTGGAAATGGGATGGCGGAACATTGGAGTGATGGAGCGGTGAAATCGCCTGAGTTATGATTTTCCTTGCGCCAACCATCCAGCACTCCAATCACCCAACGGAATCTCATTGCCGAACCGGCTGAATCCGTGGATATTTCAGCCCGCGCATCGGAGCGTAGCTCAGCCTGGCTAGAGCGCGTGGTTTGGGTCCACGAAGTCGCAG
>CAYPSF010000135.1:0-12313 GCA_964413165.1 uncultured Bifidobacteriaceae bacterium | reverse complement strand
TCATGAAAAAAACACCGGGCGTGGACATGACCACCGGCTCGCTCGGCCACGGCATCCCCATCGGCGCCGGCATGGCCGCAGCCGGCCGGCTGGCCAAGCTGGATTACTACGTCTATGTCATCACCGGTGACGGTGAGTTGAATGAAGGCATCCTCTGGGAGGCGGTGCAGAGCGCCGCCCACATGAAACTGGGCCGGTTGATTGCATTCGTGGACAACAACGGCTGGCAGAGCGGCGGTGTCATCAAGGACGTCAGCGGCCTCACCAATCTCGCCGCGCCCTTCGCCGCCTTCGGCTGGCACACCCAGGAAATTGACGGGCACGATTTTGACCAGATCCTCACGGCGATTGAAAAAGCAAAGACGGAGACGGAACGGCCGTCGGTCATCGTGGCCCACACCATCAAGGGCAAGGGCATCCCGTTCACGGAAAACGACAATAGCTGGCACAAGCGCGTCCCCAACAAGGAGGAACTCGCCGCGGCGCTGCAATACCTGGGGGGAAGCTGATATGGACAAGATCACCGCCATGGACAAAATCGCCAGCACCCGCGAGGCCTTCATCGCCGGGTTGATGGATATGGCGCCGGACGACCCGAAGCTTTGTCTCGTGTTTGCCGATTCACTGAAGGCGGCGCGCGCCACGCCGTTCACGGAAAAATATCCGGGCCGCTGGTTCGACGTCGGCATCTGCGAACAGAATGCGGTTGCCTTTTCCGCCGGGCTGGCCTCAACGGGATTGAAGCCGTTTTTCAACACCTACGCCGGCTTCATCACCATGCGCGCCTGCGAACAGGTCCGTTCGTTCGTCGCTTATCCGCATCTCAACGTGAAATTTGTGGGGCTCAACGGCGGCATTTACGGCGGCGAACGCGAAGGCGTCACCCACATGGTCTTTGAAGAGTTCGGCATCCTGCGTTCCGTCGCCGGCATGGAAATTGTCGTACCGGCTGACGCCGGGCAGGTGCGCAAGGCGACGCGCGCCCTGGCCAAACGCGAAGGCCCGGCCTACATGCGCATCGGCAGCGGACGCGAGCCGGTTATCTTCGATGATTCGATGGACTTTGAATTCGGCAAAGCTCGCGTGCTGCGGGAATATGGCGCCGATGCGGCCATTTTTGCCGTCGGCCCGATTTTGAAGCGTGCCATCATCGCCGCTGAAATGCTGGCGCAGGAAGGCATCAAGACCACGCTCGTGGAAGTCCACACGCTGAAGCCGCTGGACGTAGACACAATTGCCGGTGTGCTGCGGAAGACCCGCGCAGCGGTCACGTTGGAGGACCACAATATCAATGGCGGTTTGGGCAGCGCCGTGGCGGAAGTAATCGCCGAACGCGAACCCGCCACGCTGGTCCGGTTGGGGTTGCAGGATGTATTCGCCGAATCCGGCGATGCCGAGCTGTTGTTCGACCGTTACTCAATGGGCACACCGAACGTCATCGAAGCGGTGAAACAGGTCATCGCCCGCAAACGGAAATAGCCCGGACGGTCCGTTACTTCTTGCCCGGCTTCGCCAGAAAGTCGCCGACGCGTTTCATGGCGACATCAATCTTGTCGAGGTGATGGACCAACGGGCCGAAAGAGATGCGGACGGCTTGCTTCAACGTGTCGCCAAAGCCCCACCCGGGCACAAAGATTACGCCGGTCTTCTCCAGCACCTGCATCGTGAATTCCGAGCTTTCCACCCCCGTGCGGACCACCGTGTAAAGTCCGCCCTGCGGCACCAAACAGGGCAGCTTCAAATATTTGTCGATGGCCTGCACGGTACGTTTGGCGGCGGCTTCATACAACTTCGCCGTCTGGCGCACGTAGGGTTTGATGCTGTTGGCCGCGATGCCCTGCTTCACATAATCAGTCATCGCCATCTGATGCAGGCTGTCGGGACACAGGATGCTCGAACCTTGCACCGCTTCGAGGGCCTCAATGATTTCCACCGGGCCTTCCACCCAGCCGAGCCGCCGGCCGAGTCCGCGACACCATTTCGAATTGGAATGGATGGAAACAAAATTGTCCGTCGGGCCCCACGCAAAGTATTCCGGGACCTCATCGTCCCAAACCAGCGCCTTGTAGGCAAAATCAATCACCAGGAAACCGGCCACGTCCCGGGCTGCCGCCAGGGCCGCCTTCACGAATGCGGTCGAAAGCACCTGTGATGTGGGATTGTCCGGTGCGCACAGCAGGATGAGCTTCGGCTTTTCCTTCCGGATGAATTTTGCGAATTCCTCGATCTTCTCGTCGGCAACGAAACGCCAGTCGGCCACGTCGAGCAAAGGAAACCGGATGATCTTTACACCTTCGAGCGCAGTCACCTGCGACGGATAATTACAGTAGGACGGGTCGGGCAGCAGCAATTTGTCGCCCGGGCTGAGCATGATGTGCATCAGATTGAAAGTGAGCTGCGTCGAGTTGCAGCCGATGGCGATGTTTTCCGGCGCAAGCTTCATGTGCGCGCCGAAGAGGTGTTTCTCGAAATCCACAATGGCGCTGCGGCATTCGGGCATCCCGATGGTGGGTGAATAGCCGCCGCTGGCATGGAACCGTTTTTCGTCGCGGATGATTTCGGCAAAGGCGGCGCGGAGTTCCGGCGGCGCCTCGTGGTTCACCCAGCCGCCGGAGAAGGAGATGACCTGGGCGGGGTCCAGCCCGGCCTTTTTGAAGAACTGCGGGTTGGCCAGGTCCATGATTTCCCGGACCGGCGACTTGGTGCATTTGAACGCGCTGACGTTTTTTGAAATCTTCGGCTTCATGCAAAATAAAAACGGCCCTGCGACGGCAAAGCCATGACAAGGCTATCAGGTTTGCCTTTCATGGCAACGGCGCAGGTTTACCGGTAGGGACGCGCTGCCGCGCGTCCAGGCCGAGCAGCAGCTCGGCCCTACCAAAGGTTTCACAGTCCCGGAACCAGCACGCAGCGGAAGCCAGTGATGACACTGAAACGTTCGGGCGCCACGGCCATGCGATCCGACGACCATAAACTTTTCGGGCCTTTATTGACCCAGGCGCCGCCGCGAAGTTCGCGCCGCTTCGAAACCCCGTCATAGGAATCTGCCACCCACTCGGCGGCATTGCCAGCAAGGTCATAGAGCCCCAGCCCATTCGGCTTGAAGCTGCCAACCGGCGCAGCCGTCACAAATCCATCGCGATAGCCTTCGATGCAAGGCCAGTTCGTGAAATGGTCCCGCGCAGTTAGATCGGCAAAGTTGCCCGCGCCGGCCGGCGGCGGAAATTGCGTGCCCCACGGGTATACGCCTTCAACTTTGGCGTTCTTGTCCTTGGGTGTGCCGTTCGTTTCGCGGTCGCCAATGCCGACCGCCCAGCTCCATTCCGCATCGGTCGGCAGCCGATAGGATGCGGCGGCGGGAATTTTTCCGGCCTGGCGTTCCGTTTCGGTCAGCCGGACACAAAACGCGTTCGCATCGTTCCAGCTCACGTTCACCACCGGATAATCCGGTCCGGGCGTGGCGGGTGTGACCTCGTGATACAACGCGTGGTTCCAGTTCGTGCCATCGAGTTTGGGCCCGGTGGCGGCGAACGCGGAGAAATCCTGCACCCGGGTTTCCCAGATGGAAAAGCAGACCTTAGTGCCGGGCACAGGAACGAACACCATGCCGAGGCTGTTCGTCCAACGCTTTGAGTCGGGCGGGAAATTTGTAGATTGTGCCTGAGCATGTCCACATGCCGCTACCAGCATCGGCAAAACGGCAAACCGAACCCAGGATTTGATGGCAATCGACGGCATATGACGGGTCAACGGCTTTCTTGTAGCGCAACTGGTCGGCTGGCGTCATGCAAAAAGCGCCGAAACACCTTGGAATTGTGCCGTTGTTTCGCGCGTGGTTGCGCAATGCCTCCTGAAAGCGTAACAATTCCGCGTTACATAATGCGAACTTCACGTCATTGGTTGACCGCACTTGTCTTGTTGAATTGTCTGGCAGCGACAGTGTTCGCCGCCGATTTACCCGACTGGGAAAACGAGCAGGTCATCCACATCAATACCCAAGCACCTCGCGCCACATTCATTCCATTTCCCGATGTTAACGCAGCGCTGGCCGGGGACCGCGAATCGTCGTCGTTCTTCCGGTCACTGGATGGCGCGTGGAAATTCAACTGGGCGCCCAAGCCGGAAGACCGGCCGACCAATTTTTTCCAGACCGACTTTGATGATTCGAAGTGGAAGACGATTGATGTGCCGTCGAACTGGGAAATGAAGGGCTATGGCGTGCCGATCTATCTCGGGTCAGGGTACACGTTCAAGATGGACCCGCCCCGGGTGACGGATGCACCCCCGACCAACTGGACGGCGTTCGCCCAACGCGACCCGGTCGGTTCTTATCGCCGTACGTTTGAACTGCCGGCGGATTGGGCCGGGCGCCGGGTATTCATCCATTTTGACGGCGTCGAAAGCGCGTTTTACCTCTGGGCCAACGGCCGGCGCGTCGGTTACAGCGAGGACAGCCGGACGCCAGCGGAGTTTGACCTGACCGATTACGTGCAACCCGGCACCAACCAGCTCGCGGTGGAAGTGTATCGCTGGTCGGATGGCAGTTATCTGGAAGACCAGGACAAATGGCGCATGAGCGGGATTTTCCGGCCGGTGTACCTCTACTCGACCGCCGACGCGCGCATCCGCGACTTCACCGTCCGCACCGAACTGGATTCGAATTACTGTGACGCGACGCTGCAGATCAAACCGGAGCTGGCTGCTGACGCGAGGCATTCCCTCGCCGACTGGACGGTGCGCGCCCAGCTTTACGATGCCGGCGGCAAAGCGGTCTTCGCCCATGAATTGGGCCACGACGCCGAAGAGATTCTGGACCCGAATTACAGCGCGAAGATTCTCGACGACCGGATGCCGCAGCGCGGCCAGCCGAAATTTGCGTGGCTTGAAAGCGTCGTGAAAAACCCGGCGAAATGGACGGCGGAAACGCCGAACCTGTATACGCTGGTGCTCACGCTCTGCGACGCGGACGGCAAGGTGGTGGAAGCGGACCGCTGCGCAGTAGGGTTCCGGAAGATTGAAATCCACGACGGCCGGTTCCTCGTCAACGGCCAGCCCATCCGGTTGCGCGGCGTGAACCGGCACGAAATCGACCCGGACACCGGCCAGGCGCTTTCGATGGAGCGGATGGTGCAGGACATCACATTGATGAAACAGGCGAACATCAACGCCGTGCGCACGTGTCATTACCCGGATGACCCGCGCTGGTACGATCTGTGTGATCGCTATGGAATCTATGTTTTGGACGAGGCGAATATCTGCACGCATGGCACGCGCGGATCCCTGGCCAATGATCCGCGCTGGCACAACGCCTTCCTCGACCGCGCCATCCGCGTGGCCGAACGCGACAAGAACCATCCGTCGGTCATCATCTGGTCCATGGGCAATGAATCCGGTTACGGCCCGAATTTCGCGGCGATTTCCGGCTGGCTGCATGCCTTTGACCCGACGCGGCCGGTGCATTACGAGGGCGCACAGGGCAATCCCGCTGATCCGCCGACCGTGGACATCATCGGCCGGTTTTATCCGCGCCTGACGACGGCGGCGTACGTTAAACCGGGCGCGCCGTGGAACACGCGCTGGGACAAACTGCTGGAAATCGCTCAACGCACGAACGACAACCGGCCGGTGCTGGCAACCGAATACGCCCATGCCATGGGCAACGCCGTCGGCAACCTGCAGGAATACTGGGACGAAATTTATTCAAACCCGCGGATGCTCGGCGGGTTCATCTGGGAATGGGTGGACCAGGGACTGCACCAGACTGCGCCCGACGGAACGGTGTTCACGGCCCTGGGCGGCGATTTTGGCGATGTGCCCAACCACGGCGGCTTTTGCATCAAGGGCCTGATTTTTGGCGACCGGACCGTGCAGCCGAAATATTGGGAGGTGAAAAAAGTCTATCAGCCGGTGCTGATTGAGCCGGTCTCGTCGAAGCCCGGAAAGGTTGTGGTGAAGGTCAGCAACCGGAATTTCTTTTCCAACCTGGACGAATACCGGGTCCGCTGGTCGGTCACCGGCGACGGAGTCGTACTGCAATCGGGCGATCTGGACCCGGTGGCTGGCGCGCCGGGAAAATCGGTCGAGGTGAAGATTCCGGTCAAAGAAATCCCCGACCCGAAACCCGACGGTGATTATTGGCTGCGGTTGAGTTTCCAAACGCGGACCAATTCGTTTTGGGCGCCGGCAGGATACGAGATTGCGTGGGAACAAATGGACGTGGCGGCTTCCGGCGCGCGAGGACGCTCGCCCCACCTGATTGGGGACTCGCAGAACTCGCCGCTCCGAAAGATGGAAGACGAGGACCGGGTGCGAATCAGCGGTACGAACTTCACCGCGACTTTCAGCCGGTCGGCGGGGACGCTGACATCGTTGATTTACAATGGCCAGGAAATGCTGGCACCGGCGACGGACGGCCTGGTTGGCCCGATCTTGCAGGTGTGGCGGGCGCCAACAGACAACGACAAGGGCTTTGGCAACTGGCTGGCGCGTGACTGGCGCCAGGCGGGCCTCGACCACGTCGAACGCCACGTGGATTCGTTTGAAGCCAGCCAGCCGAAATCCAACCAAGTCCGCATCGCAATTGTCGCCACCGGCACGGTCACGAGCGGAGCATTTGTTCATCAGGCCATTTGGACGATTCACGGTGATGGCACACTAAACATGGACAATGAATTCAAGCCGGCGGGAGACCTGCCGCCGTTGCCGCGCATCGGCGTGGTCATGCGGGTTGCCGGCCCGTATGAACAACTTCGCTGGTACGGGCGCGGGCCCTGGGAAAACTATTCCGACCGCAAACGCAGTGCGGACATGGGCGTCTGGTCGGGCACGGCAACCGGGCAATACGTGCCGTACGTGAAGCCACAGGAAACCGGCAACAAAGAGGACGTGCGGTGGCTGACGCTGACGGACACAAACGGGGCCGGTTTGTGGGTGGTGGCGGAGGGAAATCCGATGGCGATGTCGGCGATTCATTTCACGGCCGCCGATCTGGCCGCGGTGCGGCACAATTACGAATTGAAGCCGCGATCGGAAGTGGTGCTGTCGCTGGACGCGAAGCAATCCGGGCTGGGCGACAGCAGTTGCGGGCCGGGGGTGCTGGAACGCTATGCCGTAATGCCTAATCAGGTTTACCGCTTGAACGTGCGATTTTCCCCTGCTCCGGCCGTGGGCCGTGTCGAAGACCGGTGATTAATGCCAATTCGCGTTGAATTTTTGCCAATCTTGGGCAAGGCACTTGACAGAAATAATATATTGTCTAAGTTCAAACACAGAGGTCAGTAAACTGTCAAACCTGAAACTGAACAGTCTATGGACATACACCATCCGTTCCTGAGTGAGTTCCCTGAACATCGCGAAACTGCCCGGCATCTGCGCCTGAGTGACAACAAGTTCCGTCAGATGTTTGAGGAATATCACCAGTTGGACGACGCCGTCTGCCGCATCGAGGAGGAAATTGAGTTTGCCACCGATCAGGAGATCGACGAACTCAAGTTCAAGCGCGCCAAGCTCAAGGACGCCCTCTATTCCGCAGTCAGCCGCGCTACCGTGGTAGCGCCCTGAGCGTCGTCCGTATCGGCGCCGCCGCGCCGCCTGCCGGCTCGCTTTAATGCGACTCGGCGGCAGCTTTTCTTTTCTTTGCCTCTTCAATCACCTTTTCCGCCGCGTCGCGCGGCATTTCCTCGTAGTGACTGAAATCCTCGGTGTGCACGCCGCGACCGCCGGTCAGTGAACGGAGATTGCTGGAATAGTGATAGAGATCCTTGGCCGGGACCTGCGCCTTGATGACCTGAAACCCGCCATCGGCCTCAATGCCCTGGATCCGACCGCGCCGGCTGGACAGGTCGCCCATGACCTTGCCCATGCAATCGTCCGGAATCTGGATCTCGACGTTGTTGATCGGCTCCAGCAGGCACGGCTTGGCAGCAACGAACGACTCCTTGAAGGCGAAATAACCGGCGATCTGGAACGCGATGTCCTTGGAGTCGACCGGGTGCATCTTGCCATCGTAAAAATCAACCTTCACATCCACCACGCGGCAGCCGGCCAGGATGCCCTCGGTGCAGGCCTGGTTGACGCCTTTTTCCACGGACGGCACGAACGAGCGATCCACGTTCTGGCCGACCAGCGAATTGGTGAACTCCAGGCCCGTGTCGCGCGCTTTCGGTTCGATGCGCATCCAAACCTCGGCAAATTGTCCGGAACCGCCGGTCTGCTTCTTGTGGCGGTATTTCGAGTCGCCCTTGCCCTTGATGGTTTCCCGATACCGCACACGCGGCTCGGCCAGTTCCACGTGGACGTTGTACCGGCGGCGCAACCGGTCGGCCACGACTTCCAGATGCAATTCGCCCTGGGCGGAGATGACGGTCTGGTGCAGTTCCGCGTCCACGACGTAAATGAATGTGGGGTCTTCATTGTGCAACGCGGCCAGGCCGGAGGCGATTTTGTCCTCCTCGCCTTTCACCTTGGCAACGAGCGATGCGTGGATGTTGGGCTTGGGATAAACGACCTTTGACAGCGTCACCGCCTTCTTTGCGTGGCACAGCGTGTTGCCGGTGTGCGTATCCTTGAGCTTGACGGCCGCGGCGATGTCCCCGGCGCCGAGGGTGTTGACCGCCTCGCGGTTCTGGCCGTTGAGCAGGTAAATCTGCCCGACGCGCTCGTTGGTTTTGCGGTCGCTGTTATACAGATCCATGCCGGTGGAGACCGACCCGGAATAGACCCGGAAGAACGATAACTCACCGAAGTGGGCCTCGGACATGGTCTTGAAAATGTAGATCGCCGGCTCGGGATCATCCAAGCCGATCTCCACCTCCACGTCGTTGGCATTGACCGCCTTGACCTTCTTGCGGTCCACCGGCGAGGAGCCGTATTTGGCGATGAAATCCATGAGCCGGGCGACGCCGATGTTGTTTTCCGCCGAGGTGCAAAAGAGGGGGATGAACAATTCCTTTTGCACGGCGGCGTGGATGCCCTTCCGGAACTCCTCCTCCGAAAGGCTGCCCTGCTCAAAAAATTTGTTCATCAATTCATCGTCGGATTCGGCGATGTGCTCGATCAACTGGCGGTGCAATTCCTTGACCTGCGTTTCCAGTTCGCCGGTGGCGGCCTCCTCCTGGTATTTGCCGCTGGCATCGGTCGCGTAGGTCACGACCTCGTTGCGCAACACGTCGAGCGCGCGGTTGAAGCCCGGGCCGGGGTTCACCGGCACACTCAGCGGGAAGACGTGCCGGCCAAACCGCTCCTGCGCCTGTTTTACCACGGCGTCAAAATCCACGTTCTCCTTGTCCATGGCGTTCACCACGATCATTTTGGGAATGCCGTAGCGGGTCGCATAATCCCATACCCGGTCGGTTCCGACGCCGAGGCCGTGTTGCGCGTGGATCACCACCAGGGCAAAATCGCCGACGCGCAACGCGCCCAGGCCTTCGCTGATAAAATCGAGGTAGCCGGGCGTATCGATGATATTGAGTTTTTTTCCCGCCCACTCCGTGTGCAACAGCGACGCCGAGACGGAAATCTGTCGATTCTTTTCGCTGACGTGGTAATCGGACACCGTGGAACCGTCGGCAATGCGGCCCATGCGGGAGATGGCGCCGCTGCACATGAGCATCGCCTCACAGAGCATGGTTTTGCCGGACGAAGCGTGGCCGACGACGGCGAAGTTACGGATGTCAGCCGGAGCATAATTTTTCATAGTGGGATCACTTTCGTTTTAAAAAACCGCGGCGGGCGGTCCAAAGGAGCGCAGCCCGTGGGCAGGCAGATGCAAATTGGCGGACGCCCGTCGGGGACAGGCAGCGGCGATGGCTTGCATACATGGTTTTATAACCGACCCCATGCCCGGCTGAAAAGCAAAGTTTGGCTTTATTACATCAAATCTTGCCACACGCCGGACCGCACGGTCGCCCCGGCCGGCCGGACACATTTTAACGACCGGGCGATTTTGACGGGCGCCTTGGCCAAATTTTGGCAAAGACAGTGTATTAATTGGCTTGAGGTGGAATATCCCTTGCATTAGGGCCGGATTCACAACACGTTGGACAAGCCGTTTAAAAAATTTTATGGAAACGATATGAGTGCACAACCTGTTCGAACTGCCTGGATCCAAGGTGCCGCAGCCAAATGCGCAACGTTGCCGCCGCTGCCGCCGCGGCTTTTCCGCCTGGTGCTTCTGGGCGCGCCGGGGGTGGGCAAAGGCACGCAGGCCGAATTACTGTGCGAACGGTTGGGCACCTGCCATCTCTCCACCGGGGATATCTTCCGCGCCGCCAAATGTCTGGCCGAGGGCGAGCGCAGCCCCGCCCTGGACGCCGCACTCGGTTACATGAAGCGCGGCGACCTGGTACCCGACCTGACCGTGCTGGATCTCATCCGTGAGCGTACCCGTTGCGTCCGCTGCCACGGCGGGTTTTTGCTGGACGGATTTCCACGCACGGTGGCGCAGGCGGAGGCTTTTGCCCGGATCCTGGACCAGGAGCACATCCAGCTCGATGGCGTGTTGAATTACGATTTGCCGATTGAAAAAGTGGTGGCGCGCCTGAGCGGCCGGCGCACCTGCCCGAAATGCAAGGCGGTTTTTCACGCGACGGCACGCCCGCCGCGCGTGGAGGGCGTTTGCGACCATTGCGGATCGCCACTCCAGCAGCGCGAGGATGACCGGCCCGAGGCGGTCCGCGTGCGCATGGAGGTTTACGAACAAAGCACCAAACCGCTGACCGACTTCTACGGGCAACGCGGCTTGCTGGTGACCATTGAAGCCGAGGGCACGCCCGAGGAAATCTACCAGCGGACCCTCAGCGCGCTGGGGTCCATCACGGGTGGCAAGTCTCAAGCCTGGCCGCGAACAGAAGCCAATTGACCTGAAATTTTCCGCCCGGGACCGGGCGGTTTTGCTCCCGGCCCGATCCTCGCCCAACTCCCCCCGGCAAAGAATGTGGGCCTTTTGCCAAGAGCCGTGTAGTGACTTCCGCGCCCCGGATTTAAGCTGTCTTTGTAATCGTGGAAACAGCCTTTCATAAGCACGCGAGCCCGAACGGAACCAAACCGCTCAATGGGAAAGATCGCCCGGCCATCCCGGAGACGGCCTTTGGCAGCCCGCGCGATTTCCTCAACAACCGCTTTGTTTACGCGGTGATTTCCGCCCGGGCCCGGGGCCTGTCGCTGGGGGTGAACATGAACCCCGACAAGAACTGCAGTTTCGACTGCCTGTATTGCGAAGTGGACCGCCGGAACCCGCCGCGTGAGACGAAGCTGGATGTGGACGCCATGGCCACCGAGCTCCACAAGACCCTGGCTTACGTGATGGCGGGGAAACTGCACGAGCGTCCCTGGTACTCCTCCCTGTCCGAAGAACTGCTCACCCTGCGCCACGTGGCCCTGAGCGGCGACGGGGAACCGACGCTGGCCCCGGATTTCGCCGAGGCGGTTGAAGCGATTGTGCACATCCGGGCGTTGGGCGAATTCCCGTTCTTCAAAATGGTGTTGATTACGAACGGCACGGGACTCGACCTGCCCCAGGTGCAATCCGGGTTGAAACATTTTACCAAGTCCGATGAAATCTGGGCCAAACTCGATGGCGGCACGCAAGCCATGTTCAACCGGGTGGACCGGTCCGATGTATCTCTGGAAAAGGTGCTGGCCAACATCCTGCAGGTGGCCCGCCAGCGTCCGGTGGTCATCCAGAGCCTGTTTCCGGCCATCAACGGCGAAGAGCCGCTGTCCCGGGAAATTGACGAATATGCGCTACGCCTCAAGGAATTGAAGTCGGCGGGGGCGAACATTCCCCTGGTACAGATTTACTCCGCCACGCGGCCGATGTTCCACGCCGACTGCGGTCATCTGCCGCTGAAGACGCTCTCCCACATCGCGCAGACCGTCCGCCACGTCTCCGGCCTCAAGGCCGAAGTGTTTTAACAAAACGCGTCCCGCCGTCTAATTTCTCAAGGCATTCAATTCCCGATTGGCTTCAGGGTAATTGGGTTTTAATCGCAAGGCCTCCCGGAATTGGGTTATCGCTTCGTCCCGTTTGCCAAGCGATGCCAGGGCTCGTCCAAGATGGCAATGCGCCTCGGCGCTTTCGGCATTCAGGGCCAGGACGCTGTTGAACTGTTGAATCGCCTCATTTGTTCTTTTTAGTTCCAGCAAGGTGTCTCCCAGGTTGAGGTGAACGCGATCCGAACCGGAGTTGACGGCCAAAGCCCGTTGATAATGCTCCACGGCTTCATCCAACCGCCCCTGAGCACGCAGGGCATTGGCCAGGTTGTTGTGCGTTGCGGCATCGTTCGGGTTGATGGTCAGGATCATCTGGAGTTGG
>CAYPSF010000134.1:0-12344 GCA_964413165.1 uncultured Bifidobacteriaceae bacterium | reverse complement strand
ACGTGAAAGACGGCGTCATCGCCTACAAGATTGCCGCGCACGCCGCCGACCTGGCGAAGGGCCATCCCGGCGCGCAATACCGCGACAACGCATTGAGCAAGGCCCGCTTCGAATTCCGCTGGGAAGACCAGTTCAACCTGAGCCTCGACCCCGTAACCGCGCGCGCGTTCCACGACGAAACTCTCCCGCAGGACGGCGCCAAGACCGCCCATTTCTGCTCCATGTGCGGCCCGCATTTCTGCTCGATGAAAATCACCGAAGACGTCCGCAAATACGCCGCAGAGCAGGGGATCGCCGAGGAAGAGGCGCTGAAGAAAGGCATGGAAGCCAAGTCGAAGGAGTTTGTAGAGAAGGGCGCGGAGGTTTACGCGAAGGCGTGAATTCTAACTCCAAAATTCCACTACGTTTGGTGGCATGATGCCAATTCGCATTTCCTGCTTTGCGGTGACAATGGCTGTTTTCAACTGTTTCGCTCAACCGCCGATGCCGCCGATGCCGCAGGTTCCCAAGCCGTTGGCTGAAGACAGTGTGCCGATGGGGACGCTAAAAAATTTTCCGGAGGTGAAATTGGATTTGTCCATCGTGCCGGGGCCGTTCGCGCCGACGTGGGAATCCATTCAGAAAAATTATCCCGGCACGCCGGATTGGTTGCGGCAGGCGAAGTTCGGTATCTGGGTGCATTTCGGTCCGCAAGCCTCCGGTGAAAGCGGAGACTGGTATGCGCGCAGGATATATGTGCCCGGAACGCGGGCTTACGATAATCACTTGAAGAAATATGGTCCGCCTTCCGAATTCGGCTACAAGGAAGTGCTGCGCGATTGGAATCCGGTCAAGCTTGACCCGGCCAAGCTCACGGAAATATACAAGGACGCCGGTGCGCGCTTTCTGTTGATTCAAGGTGTGCATCACGACAATTTCGATTTGTGGAATTCGCATTATCAGCCGTGGAATTCCGTCAACCTCGGTCCGAAACGCGATTTGATTGGTGAATGGACGAAAGCCTGCCGTGCGCAGGGGATGCGTTTTGGCGTTACGTTCCACCATGAATACACCTGGTGGTGGTGGCAGACGGCGTTTGGCAGCGATAAAACCGGCCCGCAAGCCGGTGTTCCTTACGATGGCAATTTGACGTTGGCGGACGGCAAGGGCAAATGGTGGGACGGTCTCGATCCGCGCCGCCTCTACGGAATCAACCTGCGGGAATACAAGGGCGTCACTAACGCGGCCGATTCGCCTTGGAATCCACCGCCGTCAGGCATTTTCACCAACCATCTGCCTTACGCGAAGTGGTATGCCACACAGTGGGCGTTGCGCATCATGGATGTGATTGACCAATACAATCCTGATTTCATTTACACCGACGGCACCGATCAGCAGCCGTTCAGCGGCAGCGGCACGGGCACCGGTTACAGATGCGACGCCATGCAGCGGGTCATCGCGGATTTTTACAACACCACGCAGGAACGGCGCGGCAAGGTGGACACGTTCAGCATCGTGAAGTTCCGCAAGAAAACCAACGGCACGGTGAACACCGAGGAAGGCGGCATTCCGCGCGACATCAAGACGGATCAGGCGTGGATAGCCGAGACGCCGGTCGGTGATTGGTTTTATGCGCCCGGCTTTACCTACAACGCCGGCATGATCGTGCGCTATTTGCTGGAGGAAGTTTCGCGCGACGGCAATGTGGCGGTGTGCATCTCGCTGTTGCCGGACGGTTCGCTGGACGACGGCAGCCGGCGGATGCTCAAGGGAGTCGGTGAATGGCTGCGCATCAATGGCGAGGGGATTTACGGGAGTCGGGCATGGGTGAAATATGGCGAGGGCGAGCAACATCTTCCTGGAGGCAAGCTGGGGGCAAAACAGGCAAATTGTCTTTTTTCGACCAACGATTTTCGCTTCACCGTTGGCACCAACGGCTGTCTTTACGCCTATTGTATGACCGTGCCGGCGTCCGGCTCACAATTGAAAATCACCTCGCTGGGCACCGATGCGAACCTGTTGCCAGGAAAAATCAAGTCCGTAACATTGCTGGGCAGTCCGGACAAACTGACTTGGTCGCAGCAGGCGGATGGCTTGGTAATTACTTGTCCCCCAGGGATGCCATTTGAAACCGCTGTTGGTTTCAAGATCGACCGTCCGAACCAGTAGACGGAAAATGAGGTTGTTGAAACGGATGCGATTCTTGACCCTTTACAATATTGTTGCAGCAATTTCATGAAAAATATCTGATGGCTGAAATGAAAAAGGAGTTGTCACCCAAACAACGGGAAGAACTTCTCACGGTGTTGAAAGACCGTTTTGAGAAAAACCTGAGCCGCCATAAAGGTCTGGATTGGGCCAAGGTGCAGGTCCGACTGGAAGCCAAGGCTGAAAAGCTATGGTCGCTCAATGTAATGGAACGCACCGGCGGTGCACCGGATGTGGTGGGGCAGGATAGAAAGACGGGCGAATACGTATTTTATGATTGTTCCGAGCAAGCCCCTGAAGGCCGCGTCAGTCTTTGCTACGACCGTGAAGCGCTGGATTTCCGGAAGGAACATAAACCCAAGAGCAGCGTCATGGACATGGCTGCAGCCATGGGCATCGAGGTTTTGACGGAGGAACAGTATTTCGAACTGCAAAAACTGGGTGAGTTCGACACCAAGCGGTCGAGCTGGGTGAAAACACCGGCAGACATCCGTAAACTCGGCGGTGCGCTTTACTGTGATCGCCGGTACGGCCGCGTTTTCGTGGGGCACAACGGTGCGGATTCTTACTACAGCGGCCGGGGATTTCGCGGCTGGCTCAGGGTCTGAAGTGCGTACCGCACGGAAAATGAGATTTAACAGGAGTAAACGGAGGAAACTGAGAAAATAGAGAAAGAGATTACGAACTCCGTTCTCTCCGTTGCCTCCTGTTTAATGTTTTGCTTGAAAGGACAGACCTGCTTCGGCGTTGAACACGAGTAATCCATGAAAACCGCCCGGGGCTGAGCCCCGATTTACGCGAAAGCGTACAGTCTCGCCAACAACACCGGCTGCTTTATCAGGTTTGTCCGAATATTTATTCCTGAATTAATAATTGAAGAACGTTCATAATACTGCTTGAGAATGGCGGTGATTATCATATAGTACCCTAATGAACAGGTCGAAATGGATTAGGTCGTACGTTTCCATTGCTCTGTTACTGGTAGCCTGCGTGGCCAAGGTGGGATGGGCGCAGGAATCGGCGCCGCAAATCCTCTTCCTCCACTTGAAACTGCAGAGCAATCAGGTTTCGCTGGTTTCAGCATCCGTTGCCTCCGGCAAACTGAAAGTTTTTTCCGACCATCCCGCAGCCCTCGACCTGGAAGTCGCCACGTCGGCCGGCCGGGTGCTGTGGACCAACAGTGTGGCCGACCCTTCGTTTCAGCACCTTGAGTATGAAGATCCCAGTCATCCGGGACAGATCCTCAGCAAGGAAGTTCAATTCACGAATGTTGAATTTACCGTCCGCGTTCCGGTCATCCGCGATGCGCATCATGTCAATTTCTACTCATCGCGGTCGTCGGTGGGAACCAATGCGGCGGGCGCAAATTCATTGGCGGCACAATCGCCATCCCCGCAGCGCACGGAGCTGGGCTCAGTCGTATTGCCGCCAACGACCAGGTAACGGTCACCATGAAACTGGGCCGCCTTCTTTTATTTGTCTTCTGCCTGGCTCAGGCCGGGTTTGTTCCAAGGCTGTGGGGTCAGGCGACGATCACGACGATTTGCACGAATGGGCCGACGAGCATGCGCATCAATCTGGTTTACCTTTCGGAAGGCTACACGTCCGGCCAGCTGCCGCAGTTTCTGGCGGATGTAACCAACACGATGAACAAGCTGCTGGCGATTCCGCCCTGGAGTTCCTATAGCAACTATTTCAACGTGTTTGCGATTTCCGTGGCTTCCGCCCAGTCCGGCTCGGATCATTACACGCCGACGACCAGTCTGGTCAACACTTACTTCAATTCGACCTTTGACAGTTATGGAACCCAGCGGCTGCTCACCATCCCGCCGAATGATCACGACGGCTCTTACAATGATGGCTCCGGCAAAGTGATCGGCTTGTTGCAGCAACTGATGCCGGAATACGACATCGCCGGCCTGATTGTGAATGACCCGGTATATGGCGGCTCCGGCGGCCAATTTTTATTGGCGTCCCTCAACAGTTCCTCCGCGGAGATTGCCAACCACGAGATCGGCCATACCTTTGCCAGGCTGGGTGACGAATATTCCACTGCCTACCCCGGTTATCCCGACGTGGAAGAACCCAACACCACCACGAACTCGACCCGCGCGGTGAAATGGAACGCCTGGATACTGCCCACCACCTTGATTCCCACGCCCGACGTCCCCGCCAACTACACGGTGGACGGGTTGTTTGAAGGCGCGCACTATCACACCACGGGCTGGTATCGGCCAAAGCATGATTGCAAAATGCGCACCCTGGGTGTGCCCTATTGTGAAATCTGTGCGCAGGAACTTGTGCTTTCGATGTATGGCGCACTCCGGCCCATCCAGGGCTTCTCTCCGGTTGCCACCAATTTTTTTATCAGCGCGCAGACCAACGTCACCTTCACTATTTCCATTTTGCAGCCGGCAGCGAACAGTTTGACGGTCCAATGGTTCACCAATGGTGTGGCGGTGGCCGCGGCCACCACGACCAATTTGGCCCTCAACGCCGCGCAACTGGCCGCGGGCACCAATGAAATCAAAGTCGTCGTCCACGACCCGACCAGCTATGTCCGCACCGACCCCGCCAACAGACTCTGGCAGACCAATATTTGGAAACCGATCACCGTCACCGCCCCAGTGATCACCGTAAACAATCCGGAGTTGACGGGGACGGACTTTATCCTGTCCGCGCCGACACAAACTGGCCTCAACTACGTTCTGGAATGGAAAAACTTGCTGACGGATCCCGTCTGGACCTCCATTGGAACCAACGGCGGAACCGGCGGGCTGATCACCCTCACGAATATCGTCGGCTCCAGCCCAAGCCGCTTCTATCGAATCCGGGTGCAGTAATTCCCTCAGGTTACGATCTCATCGAACCGGGAAGACCTCTTCTGGCGGCCCCGATGAAAATCCCGACGCGGATTATCTGGTGCCTTCCGCACGGGCCACCGTGATCCCGGCGCGCGGCTCTGGCGGTTGGCCGGTGTGGCATGGCTGCCAAAGGGGTGAGTTTACACAGCCCGCTTCGGGTCGGCCAAAATCTCCAGTTCCGAGGCAATGAGCGCGTCGCGCATGGCTTGGGCCTCTGGTGCGTCGCGGAGTTGATCGAGCACCTTGGTTTTAGTGGCCATCAGACACAGCCGGGCCAGCGTGTGCAGATGCAGTCGGTCGTCCTGGCAGCAAATCAGGAAGAAAAGTTGTGTTGGCTCACCGTCGGGTGCGCCGAAATGGATGGACTGGATCGGCCGGCCGACCACGATGAACGACCTCTCGAACAGGTAAGGCTCCTGCGTGCGCAGATGGGGCAGCGCGAAACCACCCGGCATGGCGGTGGAGCACAAGCCTTCGCGCGCTTCCAGACTGTCCAACAGAGTCTTTGGGTCATTGAGCTGGCCGGTCTTTTCGGCGAGCGCCACGAGATCGCGCAAGACGGACGCCTTGGTCTTGGAAGTCATAGCCGGATCCACGGTTCCGGCCGCGAGCAAGTCCGGCAGGATGGTTTCATGCGGCAAAATATTTCGGGTATGGCGCGTGGACTTTTCGTGATAGGCCGCCAGGCGGTCGCCGGAAAAACCCATGATGCGCCGCGAAGCCCATTCGTCAATTTCGCCCTTGCGGAAAACCAGGCGGTTGCCCCGTCTTTCAAAGGGGATCTCACGGTCTTTCACGCGTTGCTCGATGTCCGCCGGCGTGAGGTTCAGATAATCCGCGACGGCATCCACGTTAAATAATCGAAACAGCGTAAACATTTTTTCCGTTCACCGGGGTTCATGCCGGACGATCAAAGAACGGGTTTCCAGCTCAACTGAAGCTCTCATGTAAATAAACAATACGTCGATGCCACGGGGAAACAAATATAAATGCATCCGGGCGCGGGTCGGGCCCGGCCAGCTGCGCCAGGTGACCGGCCGCAATTGCCCAAGGAACTGGCCGGCGTGGAGTAGCCACCGAAGAGCTGAGTGTCCAGGTCAGGCCCAGGCTGCAAGAATCTGGTCCGCCTTCATGACCTGTTCGGGCGAACCGGCAAAATTGATTTTGATTTTTCCTGCCCGGCGGGTGACCAGGACCTGGATGGTTTCCAGGCCGCTGTTCTTCATCCGCAAGCGGAGTTGTTTGTAGATTTCCTTGATGCCATGGCGTTGGAGGCTATTGCTCATGCTGAAGCTTCGGTGTGCGACGAGCTTATAGCAATGTTAAACGACGGTTATTTTGGGGACCCGGACGCCGGGCGCTCCGGCTGATCAGGAATTTCACGGCGGATCGGGTATCTCCGCCTCGACCAGTTTGGCCAGCAACATCAGCGATTCCTGCCAGCCCAGATAGCAGGCCTCAGCGGGAATGGCCGCGGGTATTCCTTCCTGCGTGATGCTCAAATCAGTTCCGCAGAAGACCGGCTTCAGCGTGATCGTCGTTTGCATTTCGCCGGGCAGGCCCGGGTTGTCGAATTGATTGGTGTAGCGGATGCGTTCGTGCGGCTTGAGTTCGACATAAGTTCCACCAAATGAATGACTGCTGCCGGTCGTGAAATTGGTGAACGACATTTTGTAGCCGCCGCCGGCCTTCGCGTCCAGCTGATGAACCTTGCCCGTGAATCCGTTGGGCGGAAGCCATTTGGCCATGGCGTCCGCATCCAGAAACGCGCGATAAACCCGTTCCGGCGTCGCGCGGAGCACCCGGTGAAGTCGAACCGTGTTGGTGTTATTTGTTGTCATATTTCGTTTTAGGTTTTGGTTTTTCATTATTACGACGAACGGAACAGACACCGCAGGACATTAATTATAAAAAATTCCGGCGGCCAGGTGTATTGCGGCTTTTTCGATCGGGTCAAGGGCATCGTTCTTTTCGGTCACAGGCCGGACCGGATCCGAAGCAGCTGCCCAAGGAATTCGCCGGCACGGACTGGCCGCCCGAGGGCTGGATTAGACTTAGGGTTACACCCCATGGCGGGAGGTGTGGGAGGGCGTCATAGTGGATTGTTAATTAACCAATAAACCAACAAACCTCTTATGAAAAAAATCATCCTTTCCTGCTTTGCGGTCGTTTTCTTGGCGCTCATCTCCGGATGCGCCTCTGATACCACCCACAGCACGACCACGACGTCGCAACAAACCACGACGCCCGGTCCTACCACCACGACCACGACGGATACGCAATCGAAATAAGGTTTCGGGCCTGCCCGCATGATTATCGGTATCAGCGCCACCAAGTCCGCTCTGATCATGGCGGAATCGAAAGGTGCGGGCGGAAAATTCGTCATCATCGCCATCCGACCGATTCCGTTTCAAGTCCGCTGCGGGGACGATCTGACCGGACTGCTGCAAAGCCTCACCGCCCTTTTCAATCGCAAGGGCGGGGGCGCAGCTTCAGCCATTGCCTTGTTGAAATGTTCGTCGGGCCGGTTTGGCTCGTGTCTGGAAGCGATCAAGGGCGAGGCGATGGTCGAACTCGCGGCGGCTAAATGCGGCCTGCGCGTGGTCAAAGTTGCGCCCCAAAGTCTTAAGAAGACACTCGGCTGTGCGGCGGATCAAAAGTGGCGAGACCGGGCAACGGAATTGTTCAATCCCAAAGGCAAACTTCGGAACTGGTCCAAGGGTGCAACCGGAGCAGTGGCGGTCGCCTTCAAAGTTGCTGGCGAGTGACCGCGAAATTGCCCGGGAAAATTGGCCGGCGTGGGGTGGCCGCCGAAGGAATGAGCCTCAAGGCTGGGCCGTTTCTCACTTGAGCAAGGAAGCGGAATCGGCATAGACCCGGGCAACCTGTTCCATGGATGGCCGGCGATCGGGATTCTTCGACAGGCAATCCATGATGATGGCCGCGGTGTTGCGGAGCAGATTATGTCCCGGTTTCAGAGGCGAAGGAGCCGGCGACTCCTGGATCGCCCGCCCGATTTGCGGTATCGCGCCGTCGAATGGATATCTTCCCGTATAGGCAAAATAGGCGGTGACGCCAAAGGCGAAAACATCGCCCTTGAAACCTTTCGTGAAATCCCCCTCCCACTTCTCCGGGGCCGAGTATTGGGCCGTGCCCGCCGGATTTTGTTTCTTGTCCGTGATGAAGGGCGGCAGATTCCCCTCGAAGAACGAGTGCGAAAAATCAATCAGCCGCGTTTCCCCGGGCGCGGCCACGGGCACCAGCACGTTCCGGCTCTTCAAATCGTTGTGGACGATGGGGCGCCCGCAGAAGATGCCCGCGTGCATGTCCGCCACGGTTTCGGCCACGCTTTGCAGGAGACGATGCGTCCGTCCCTGATCGGTGAGCGTGATGCCCTGGCGCACCAGGTCATCCAAGGTGTCGGCCTCGATGTATTCCAGAAACAGCCGGTGCATGGCCGCGTCATAGGCCAGTTTGCGCCGGATGCGCGGGTGCGTCACCTCTCCCAGGACATAGGCCTCGTTGGCGATGAAAACCTCATCCCAGAACTGCGCCGGCTCCTTCAGCAAGGCAGGGTACGGGTACCGCTCAAATTCCACGCGGGCCAGTTTGGACACGCGGGACTGGACCGCCAAGGGTTCCCGTTTTGTGATGTCCCGAATTTTCATGTTCATTCAATGAAGGGCGGGCAGAGCAGTGGCAGAAACCCTTTTGACCGTCAAGCGATGAATCCCCGGCGGCGTCGTGGTTTGCGCAAAGGCGTGAATAGGATAGCATCCCGCCCGATGGCGATTCCCAAAATGGCTTTCGGTCGGTCAATGAGCGTGTCGTTTTTTGCACTCTTGTCCGCGCTCATATTTGACGTGTCCGCCGCATCTTCGGTGAGCGTTTCGGTCCGCGATTTCGGTGCGGTCGGCGATGGCAAAACTCCTGCCACCGCCGCCATCCAGAAGTCGATGGACACCGTTGCCAGCAAGGGCGGAGGTGAAGTGCTGATTCCGGCCGGACGTTTTGTCAGCGGCAGCCTGGTCATGAAGTCTCACACGACTCTCCATCTGGAGGCGGGAGCCACGTTGCTGGGCAGCAGCAACCGGGATGATTATCCCATCGTGCAGGCACGCTGGGAGGGCGGGGAAACCAACTGCCACCGGGCACTGATTTCAGCCGAACACGCTGAAGATATTGCGATCACCGGCGCAGGTGTCATTGAAGGCAATCCGGCGGTGGGCCCGCTGCGCGATCCGCGTGGACCGGCGGTCATAGAAATGGTCGAATGCGGCAGCCTCCTCGTCGAGGGCGTCACCTTGAAAAGCCTCCGGATGTGGACGCTGCATCCTACTTATTGCCATGACGTACGCATCACCGGTGTGACTTTTGACACCGCCGGGGCAAACTCGGATGGAATTGATCCCGACTCCTGCCAGCGAGTGATGATAGATGGTTGCACTTTCTCCACCGGTGATGACAACATCGCTATCAAATCGGGCAAGGGGCAGGAGGGTGTCAAGGTCGGCCGGCCCTGCGAAGACATCCTGATCACCAACTGCACCTTCATCAAAGGCTACGTCTCGATTGCGATGGGCAGCGAGCTTTCCGGCGGCATCCGGCGGGTGCGTATTTCTCATTGCACGTGCCAGCAAGGATTGGCGGCCTTGCAATTGAAATCGCGGGCGGGCCGGGCCGGCTATGTGGAAGACGTCACCGCCGAGCACCTGGTGGTCGGGCCGGAACCGTTGCTGGAGATCAACAACAATTACCGTTTCAACCCCGATCCGCAGGGAGTTCCCGGGGCGGACGGCCTGACGCTGTTCAAAGACATCCGGATTTCTGATGTGAAGCTTACCGCGAAGAACCTCATGTGCGTTGATGGCACGGTGGAAAAACCGGTGGCCGGATTGCAGATCAGCCGGGTTACGGGAACCTGCCAGCGCGGCTCGGTCCTGCAAAACGTCCTGAACGTGGTTCTGACCGACGTCCAGCTCGAAGGCATCACCGGTCCTCAATATTTTACCAACAATGTCGAAGGCACTAGTCTCGCCGGTGCCGCCCCGCTCGAAGAACCGCCACCGCATGCAAAGCCGTCCCTAGAAACTTCACATTGATTTGTTGTTTGCCCTGAATTTGACGTCGCTTCTGGTCCGCAATTTCCGATCCCACAACGGGTGGAGCAAAACCACAGGCGACAGCCGCTACGCTTTGGTGTAAGGTTTCGCTCGAACGTTGAATCAAGAGAAAGTCATCACCTATGTATCAAACGAAAGCCTATTCCGCTGCCAGCGCCACCTCCCGGCTGGCTTCCACCAGTATCAACCGCCGCTCGCCGACGGAACGCGACGTGCAGATTGAAATTCTCTTCTGCGGTGTCTGTCACTCCGACCTCCACTTCGCCCGCAACGAATGGAATTTCACCCAGTACCCGGCCGTGCCGGGCCACGAGATTGTCGGCCGCGTGACCGCTGTCGGCGCCGGCGTGAAGAAGTTCAAGGTCGGCGAAACCGTCGGCGTGGGCTGTCTCGTGGACTCATGCCGCAGCTGCCCCGACTGCCGCGCCGGTCTGGAGCAATTCTGCACCAGCATGGTGATGACCTACGGCAGCATGGACAAGCATCTCAATGCCCCGACGCTCGGTGGCTACGCGCAGAGCATCGTCGTGACGGAGGATTTCGTGCTGCGCATGCCGGCCAACCTCAACCTCGCCGCCGCCGCGCCGCTGCTGTGCGCGGGCATCACCACGTATTCTCCGCTGCGCCACTGGAAGGTCGGCCCCGGCCAGAAGGTGGGCATCGTCGGCCTCGGCGGTCTGGGCCACATGGGCGTCAAGTTTGCGAAGGCTTTCGGCGCCCAGGTCGTGCTGTTCACCACGTCGCCGGGCAAGGTGGCGGACGGCAAACGCCTCGGCGCCCACGAGGTCGTCATCTCCAAGGACGAGGCCCAGATGGCCGCGCAGGCGAACAGCTTCGACTTCATTCTCGATGCCGTCTCAGCCACTCACGACATCAACGCCTACTTGAACTTGTTGAAACGCGACGGCAACCTGACGCTGGTCGGCGCGCCCGAGAAGCCGCTGCCGGTGGCGGCCTTTCCGCTGATCTTCCGCCGTCGCTCCTTCTCCGGCTCGCTCATCGGCGGCCTGCCCGAGACGCAGGAGATGCTGGATTTCTGCGGCCAGCACAACATCACCAGCGACGTCGAGATGATCCGCATGGACCAGATCAACGAAGCCTACGAGCGCATGCTCAAGAGCGACGTGAAATACCGCTTCGTGATCGACATGGCCTCGCTCAAATCCTGACCTGGCCGAATTATGGGGATCGTGAATCGGCTTCAATTCAAAACCGGAAGAACCTTATGGAAGACCAGGCACTGACAAATGTTATCGTCGTCATCGGGGCCGGATCGATCGGCCAGGCGATCGCGCGGCGGGTCAGCGCCGGAAAGCACGTTTTGCTGGCCGATCTGCGCCAGGAAAATGCCGATGCGGGGGCAAAGACTTTGAGCGAAGCCGGTTTCACCGTGACGACGGCGAACGTCGATGTGTCATCACGTGCTTCGGTTCAAGCACTCGTTGAGAAGGCCACGTCTATTGGTGAGGTTTCCGGGATCATCCATGCCGCCGGGGTTTCCCCTTCCCAGGCGTCCCCGGAAACGATCTTGAAGGTCGATCTCTACGGAACGGCGCTGGTGCTGGAAGAATTTGGCAAGGTTATCGCGCGCGGCGGCGCTGGCGTCGTGATCGCGTCACAGTCCGGGCATCGCCTGCCGCCGCTCTCGGCCGAACAGAATGCGGCGCTCGCGACGATGCCGGTTGAAGAGCTGCTGAAACTCCCGATGCTTCAGCCCGATCAGGTGAAAGATTCGCTGCACGCTTATCAGCTTTCCAAGCGCGGAAACTCGTTGCGGGTGATGGCCGAGGCAGTCCGTTGGGGGAAGCGCGGTGCGCGGGTCAACACCATCAGCCCGGGCATCATCATCACCCCGCTTGCCAAGGATGAATTGACCGGGCCACGAGGCGCGGGCTACCGGCGCATGATCGATCTCTGCCCGGCTGGCCGCGCCGGCACACCCGACGAGGTGGGAACCGTCGGCGCGCTCCTCATGGGCGCTGACGGCGCGTTTATTACCGGCAGCGATTTCCTGATGGATGGCGGCGTAACGGCGGCGTATGGGTTCGGCGAACTGGCTCCAAAGTAACGGTATAAATCTGGCCGTTCGCCGGAATTAAATATGGGAGGAATATGATTATGCAAAAGCGCAAATTGGGTAAGAGCAATCTGGAAGTCTCGGCCATCGGGC
>CAYPSF010000133.1:0-12348 GCA_964413165.1 uncultured Bifidobacteriaceae bacterium | reverse complement strand
TCCAAAGACGAATCAACCAGAAAAAGATTTCTACAAAGCACGTCCAACATTCAACTCCCAACGTCCAACGGAAACTCGCACGGAGCAGTTCGATGTTGAGTCCCGCTTTGCGGGATTGAATGTTCGATGTTTCTTTTCAATCGTGTCACTTGCCACTCACCCGGGAGGGAACCTTTTGCAGGGGTCATGCCTCTCACGGGAAAGCATGACCGAAGAAAAACAGGATGTCTGGAAGGACCTTTCCATTGGATTGATGGCGTTTATGCTGACCCTCACCCTGCTGCGGTGGTTCGCTTGCTGAACGACAACGCGCGGCGGGTTCTCCTGCTTTTTGGGCTCGACCTCGGTTTTTTCCGGACCATTTCGAGGACGATGGACGAGAACGAGGACGAATCCATATTATCCATGGTTCGAACCCCTTCTTTCCAGCTTCCAGATTCTGCTCCTCAACTCCCCAGTTGTGGTGATAGCAAAACGTCCCGGGCGTGGTAGATTTAAACCCGTATCCAGCAGCAACCTATGAATCCAAGGCCAGCCTGTGTTCCCGCCCACAACCGATGGGGCCGGGTATGGACGGCCGTGCTGCTCTTCCTGCTGCCAGCGGGACCAATGTTTTCCGCGACCTGGTATGTAGCCACGAACGGGTTGGATTCCAACCCCGGCGCGAGCAACAGCCCGTTTGCCACCATCATGAAGGCCCAATCCGGCGCAACGTCCGGCGACACGGTCTATCTGCGCGGCGGGACTTATTTCCTGAACAACACGAACATCACGGCCACCAACAGCTCCGGGCCATATCACATCGTCAACAACCTCACCAAAAGCGGCGTCAGCTACCTGGCGTATCCGGGGGAACTGCCGGTCTTTGATTTTTCCAATGTCCGGCCGGTGACGAACCGCGTGACGGCTTTTCTGGTGTCGGCGAGCGACTGTGTTTTCAAGGGGTTCGATGTGGTCGGCGTACAGGTGACGATTCCTGCGATTCATACGCAATCGGAATGCTTCCGCATCACGGGCAACCGGAATCGTTTCGAGCAACTCCGCATGCACGACGGCATGGGCATCGGCTGGTATCTGACTTCCGGCCAGAGCAATCTGGTGTTGAACTGCGATGCCTGGAACAATCGCGGCCTGGACAGCGGCTCGATCGGGAACATTGACGGCTTCGGTTGTCATCCCACTTCCACCAGTGGCAAAGGCAATGTCATCCGCGGTTGCCGCGCCTGGTTCAACAGCGATGACGGCTACGACTGCATCAATGCCTTTGCCGCGGTGACGTTTGACCATTGCTGGGCGTTTTACAACGGTTACTTCACGAACTTTGCCAGTTCCGGCGGTGACGCCAACGGGATCAAAGGCGGCGGCTACGGGCTGAACGGCACCAACAGCCCCGGCAAACCGCTGCCGGTCCCGGTTCCCCGGCATTTGATCCAGTTTTGCGTGGCCGTTCACAATCGCGCGAACGGCATTTATGCCAATCATCACACCGGCGGCAGCGACTGGTTCAACAACACATCGTATCGGAATGGCACCGATTACAACATGGTCTGCGCCCTGGACGACAACCTCACGGATGTTCCCGGCTATGGCCATGTGATGAAAAACAATCTTGGCTACAATGGCGGCACCGAGTTGAAAAACCTGGATCTGGTGCTGAGCGATGTGAGTTATAATTTTTTCACCCTGCCGGTAACCGTCGCGGCGAATGACTTTGTGACGCTGGATGAAAGCCTGTTGACGGCGCCACGCCGGGCGAGCGGCGACCTGCCTTACATTGCGTTCGCGCGGCTGACCAACACGAGCGACTGCATCGATGCGGGAACGAACCTTGGCTTCGCATTCTACGCCGCCGCGCCGGACCTGGGCGCGTTTGAATCCGGCCCGACGAATGCGCCGTCACCGACGCTGGCCTGGTCCGGCACGGACCTGGTCATCACCGCCAGCGGCTGGGCGAACACAACGAATTATCTCGTCGCCGCGGCCGACCTCCTCCTGCCGGCGGCGCAGTGGACAATCCTCGCGACGAACGTGTCCGATTTGTCCGGCGCCTGTGCCTTCACCAATTCCATCCCGGCAGATGTGTCACAGCAGTTCTATCGCATTGGGGTACCGTAGACGGGCTGCTATTGCAGAATCATTTTATTACTACGGGTTTTACCCTATTTGCTTTCGAATCAATCAGGCTGACACTTCTCCCAGGTCCCACAAAAAAGTCAAACAGTGTCAGCAATTCCTGCTGCCTTCACCGGAGTGACACGGAGTGTTTGATGAATCCGACTAGTATTGAACGTATGAAACGAAGCGCGCCAGCAGACTCAAATTTTGTGAAAACTCCGGGCACGTGTCTTGCTTTTCAAATGGCCGAACTGTTTTTGTCGTAATGAAAAGCCTTGTCGTACCGGTTTTTGTCTGGATGTTGTACACTTTCCCGCTGTACGCCGCAAACGAACGCATCAACCAGGAAGGACGCATCCTCGGCCCCCTGCCCGCCGTCACCAACGCCATCCTGTTCAACATCTCGAGCGCCGACGCCGTGGTGTCGGCGATGCAGATTTTTCCGGTGACCAACCCGTGGAACGAATGCGTCTCCAACCGGCCGGTGCTGGCGAATTCCGACGCGATGATTGCGCAAATCGTGATGGACCTGAATACGAACCGGGCCGTGCTGACGCCCGAATTCGAGATGAATTTCATCCTGGTGCCGGACAACCAGCCGCGGAAACAGATTGCGTTCTTCAATTACCCGGACGAGTCGGACCTGGACGGCGGGACGGGTACGAACGGGATGTATCCCATTCCCACGAGCCTGCCCATCGAAACCTGGCCGGCAGGGACCACCAACACGCTCCTGCAATGGCAGACGAACAATGACGACAGCGACCGGCACGCCATCATGGTGGCACCCGGCGGCGGCTTCTTCTGGGAAACGTGGCTGACGGCCCTGGTGGGCGCCAACTGGGAGGCGTCCAACGGCTCGAAATTCAACCTGAACACGAACGGACTGCGGCCGGATGGCTGGACCTCGGGCGACGCGGCCGGTTTCCCGATGTTCCCTGCGCTGGTCCGATACGATGAAGCCGAGCGCGGCATACTGGAGCACGCCTGCCGCATCGTGGTGAAACGGTCGCGCAAGGCCCATATTTATCCCGCCACCCATGACGCGAGCACCCTGACCGGCACAAATTATCCCGCGATGGGCCAGCGATTGCGGCTGAAAGCCGGCTTCGCCATCCCGGCCGGCTGGACGAAGGAGGAAAAAGCGGTGCTACTGGGAATGAAGAAATACGGCGCGATGGTAGCTGACAACGGCAATTTCTTTTCGATTTCGGTGACGCCAGACGACCGCTGGCCACCGGGGTGTTTCAATCATTTGACCAGCATCAGCGCCACAAATTTCGAGGTCATCCAGACCACCGCGGTAAACGGCGGCCCGCGGTCACCGGGCACACCGGTGGCGAATGCCGGACCGGACCAGACGGTGATGTTCGGACAAACGGCCACGTTACCAGGCTTCGTAAACTTTACGAACCCGGCACCGGTGATTCAATGGACGCGGTATTCCGGCCCGGGCACGGTGACGTTTGGCAACGCGGCGCAGACGAACACAACGGCGACGTTCGGTGCACCGGGCGTTTACACGCTGGAATTGAGCGCTGACGACGGTGTCCATGCCGTGGCCTACGACGCGGTGGTGGTTACCGTGTTGAATGGCATCAACCTGTCGGTTGCGCGCTCGGGCACGAACACGGACCTGAGCTGGATGGGCGGCACGCCGCCATTTGTGGTGGAACGGGCGGACACGGTGCCGGGCGGCCCATGGAGCGGCATCGTGACGACGAGCCTGCAGAATGCGAGCATACCGATGACCAATGGGGCGGGATATTTCCGGGTACGAGGACAGTAAAACGAATCAATTCCGCCAGGATAAACATGGCGCGACGAAGCCGCAACCCCAGGCGCAGGAGCCTTAACGCAGAGAACCAGAGACCGCGGAGAAATTTTCGGAGTGCGGCGAGAAACGAAGCGCCACGCCGCGTTTGCCGAGCTATTCGGTGTCCCAAAGCGGTGTCGCCGCTCCGCTCTGCCACCGCAGTCCAAAATCTTCAGACTCTGCAAATCTCTGCGTTCTTCGCGCTTCTGCGCTAAAATCGGCTTTGCCTGTTCTGCGCCTTATTGCGTCAACGAGCTTATCATCCGTTTCCAGCGTGCAATTCCTGTAAAAATGCGGCGGGATTGGCTTCGCGTCTTTTTTTGATTCGATTAAGAAGCAAAACTGCGGCAGGTTACGGGTTCTGAAAACGCCCGGAACATCCAATCCTGCGTCCGACGACGATCGGTATCCCACCGGGGAGCTGGTCCGCCGGCTCCTGGCGCTGGCCTGGCGGTTTCGCGCGGATTGCCTGTGGTCGTTGGTCCTGAGCATGGTGCTGCTCCTCCTCGGCATTGCCGGCCTCAAACTGCTGGGCGTGGTGATTGACGTCATCCGGTACACGCTCGACCCGTCGCTGCCCGCTCCGGTGTATCCGTTCGGCTGGAATCCACCGGCGGGCTGGTCGGCGTTGCAAGTAGTCACAGCCCTGGCGCTGGCGATCGTGGCGCAGGCGGTGTTGCGCGCGGCGCTCACCTACGCCTACAACATGATCACCGCGCGCCTGACGCAGGGCGAAATCGTGCCGGAACTACGCGCACAACTTTACGCCAAATTGCAGCGGCTGAGCTTCAGTTTCTTCGACGTTCACGGTTCCAACTCGATCTTCAACCGGGTGACGGGCGACGTGCAAAACACGCGGCTGTTTGTGGACGGCGTGTTGTTGCAGGGGGTGACCATGCTCCTGACGCTGGCGTCCTACGCGTTCTTCATGTGGCGCATCCAGCCGTCGCTGACGGTGGCGTGCCTGTGCGTGTCGGTGCCGTTGTGGGGGCTGACGCATTTTTATTCGGCGCGGCTGCGTCCAGGCTACCTGCTCAACCGTGAGTTGACGGATAACATGATTTTGTTGTTCAGCGAGAGCGTGCGCGGGATGCAGACGGTCAAGGGCTTCGCCGCGGAAGCGCACCAGGTCCGGCGGTTCGAGGAAGCCAACGCCTCGGTGTCGTCACAGCAGCGGAAAATCTTCTGGAATTTGTCCCTGTTCACACCGGGCACGCAGATGTTGTCGCAATTGAGCCTGGTGATCCTGTTCGCCTATGGCGGGTGGCTTTATGTGCAGGGACGGATTCCCCTGGGCAGCGGGCTGGTGGTGTTCGCGGGTCTGCTCCAGCAATTCACGGGACAGGTGGCAACCATCTCGACCATCGCCAACTCGGTGCAGCAGAGTCTGGCGGCGGCGCGGCGGGTGTTCGAGGTGCTGGATACGCCGGTGGAGGTGCAGAGCCGCCCGAATGCCGTCAAACCGGCGCGGCTCACCGGCCGGATGCTGTTTGAGAACGTGTCGTTCGGTTATCACCCGGACCAACCGGTGCTGACGGACGTGTCGTTCGAGGCCAAACCCGGGCAAGTCATCGGCATTTTCGGGATGACGGGCACGGGTAAAAGTTCGTTGCTGGGGTTGATTCCACGGTTTTACGATCCGTTCGCCGGCCGGATTTTGGCGGACGGAAAGGATTTGCGGGAACTGGACCTGGACGCGTACCGGCGGCAGATCGGGATCGTGTACCAGGAAAGTTTTTTATTCTCGAACACCGTGTCGGCGAACATCGCGTTCGGGCATCCGCACGCCACCATGGAACAGATCGAACGCGCGGCACGGATTGCGTCGGCGCACGACTTCATCACGGCGCTGCCGCAAGGGTACGAGACCGTGCTGGGCGAATCAGGCGTGGATTTATCGGGCGGCCAGCGTCAGCGGCTGGCGCTGGCGCGGGCCTTGTTGCTGCAACCGCCGGTCCTCATCCTGGACGACCCGACGGCATCGGTCGACGCGCGGACGGAGAACGAGATTGTGTCGGCGTTGCGCGAGGCGATGGCGGGGCGGACGACGTTTGTGGTGTCGGGCCGGCTGAGTTTGTTGCGGCGGGCGGATTTGATCCTCGTGCTGGCGGACGGGCGGCTGACGCAATCGGGCACGCACGCGGAGCTGGTGCATCGGCCGGGGCCGTATCACGAGACGGCGCTGTTGCAGATCATGGATTTGGGGGGGATGCCAGTGGAAACATCCAACATTCAACATTCAACATCGAACGCCGAATTACCGGGCGGTCAAAGATGAGCGCGACACCGAACATCAAGCCGTCAGCCGGCGACATCGCCAGAGGCGACCTGTCGGCGCGGGAAGCGATCACGTATTACAACCCGATGGAGGAGCGCGAGGCGGACAAGGCGCCGTTGCAAATGATGCTGATCCGCCGGATTTTCAGTTACACCAGGCCGTACGCGGCCAAACGGAACTGGCTGTTCGTCCTGACGTTCACCCGCGGCCTGCAATTGCCGGCGCTGGCCTGGCTGATTGGTCGCACCATCAACGGGCCGATTGCCGGCCGCGACCTGCCCGGGATTTACTGGTATGCCACGGCGTATTTCGCCCTCGCGCTGGCCACGGTGGTGTGCTTCCACTTCCGCCAGCGGTTCGCGCTCGAACTGGGCGAGGCGGTGGTGCACGACATGCGGTCGGATTTGTTCCGCAAGCTGATGACCATGCCGATGTCGTTTTTCAACCAGACCAAATTCGGCCGCATCATCAGCCGGATGACGTCGGACATCGACAGCGTGCGCGCCGGCGTGCAGGATGTGGCGTTCGTGCTGGTGGTGCAGGGATTGCAGATGACGACCTCGGCGGTGCTGATGGCGTGGTACGACTGGAAACTGTTCTCGCTGATGGTCGTCATGGCGCCGATCATCTGGATATTGAACGAGAACTACCGGCAGGAGATGAGCCGGCGGCTGCGCAAGGTGCAGGAATCCTGGAGCCGCGTGTCTTCCACCCTCGCCGAATCGGTGAGCGGCATCCGGGTGACGCAGGCATTCGTGCGGCACGAGGTGAACTCGGGTTTCTTCCGGAAATTGATTGACGTGCACGGCGAGAACAACGTGGGCGTGGCCCAGGCCTCGGCGGTATTCGTCCCGTTATTGCAGTTAAAAAGCCAGCTGTTTCTCGGGGCGATGGCCTTGCTGGGGGCATTCGGGGCCTTGCGCTGGCACGGCTGGCTGCACATGGAGGTGGGCGACCTGGTGATGTTCTTCTTCCTGGCCAACCTGTTTTTTGACCCGGTGCAGACCATCGGGAACCAGTTGAACCAGGCTTTCATGGCCATGGCCGGTGGCGAGCGGCTGTTCCGGATGCTGGATCAGAAACCGGAATGGGTGGATGTGGCGAACGCAAAACCGTTGCCAGCCATCCGGGGCCGCGTGGAATTCCAGGCAGTGCATTTTGAGTATAAGCCGGGCCGGCCGGTGTTGAGCGACATTTCCTTCACCGCCGAGCCGGGGCAGTCGGTAGCGCTGGTCGGGCATACCGGCAGCGGGAAAACGACACTGGTGGGATTGCTCCAGAAATTTTATCTGCCGGCCGGCGGACGCGTGCTGGTGGATGGCGTGGATTTGAACACCGTCACCAGCAATTCGCTGCGGTCGCAGATGGGGAGTGTCCAACAGAATAATTTCCTGTTCTCGGGCACGGTGCTGGACAACATCCGGTTCGCCCGGCCGGCGGCGACGGAGACCGACGTGCGGGCGACGCTGGCGGCCTTGGATTGTCTCGACCTGCTGGATGGGCTGGCGCAGGGATTGCAGACGCAGGTAGCGGAACGCGGGGCGGCGCTGTCGTTCGGCCAGCGGCAACTGGTATGTTTTGCGCGCGCGATGCTGGCGGACCCGCGCATTGTGGTATTGGACGAGGCAACCAGCGCGATTGACACTGTCACCGAGGCGCGACTGCAGCGGGCACTGGAAATTTTACTGCGCGGGCGGACGGCCTTCGTCGTGGCGCACCGGCTGAGCACCATCCGCCGGGCGGACCTGGTGCTGGTGCTGGACCAGGGACGGATTGTCGAGCGCGGCACGCATGGGAGCCTGTTGCGGCAGGGCGGCGTTTACGCGCGACTGCACGAGGAATTTGTAGGCGCCGGACCGAACGAGTGATCCGACTTCGCCCAGGCTTCGGCGCGGCAGGCTGGCAACCATTTTGATTGCATTGTTTGGCCAACGCACGGAGGGTGTGCTTGGGAACACCGAACATGCGGGAATTCATTTACCAGGTGGATGCGGAAGACCTGATTACCTTTGTAGACGCAAACTGGGTGGCGTTCGCGGCGGAGAACGGTCTGCCGGCACTGACAGCGGAAGCGGTCACAGGCAAATTGTTGTGGGATTACCTCTCGAATTCAACGTCGCTGCAGTTCTACAAAATCTTCATGGCGGAGGTACGGGAAACGGGCCGGGGCATCACGGTCCCCTTTCGCTGCGACGGACCGGAATGCCGGCGGTTCATGAAACTGTTCATTCTGCCGCTGGCCGACAGCGCGCTGGAATTTCGCAGCCTGTTGGTCCGGGAGGAGGCGCGGCCGAAAGTAAATCTGCTCAACCCGGGCTATCCGCGAACGGAAGAGTTTGTCACCGTGTGTGCCTGGTGCAAGAAGGTCAAGGCTTCCGACTGGATGGAAGCCGAAGAGGCCGTGCATCAGTTGCAGTTCTTCGACCGGTCGCAACTGCCACAAATCACCCATGGCATTTGTGAGGGTTGCATCCGTGCACTACGGCTGATCGCCGAGCGCGCCTGAAGCCGCCCCTACGGCGCCGATTCCAATAACCCGACCAGTTCCCGCGGATGCGACCGCTGCACGTTGTGGTCGCCTTCCATGATGATGGTGGTCCAACCCCGGGCCCTGGCGCGCTGATAGAACGGATAAAATTCGTCCTGCTCCGGTGTTTTGCCTTTTTCCACGGTAAGGATGTAGGTGGTTGGCAATTGTGCCGCCACCGCCTGGTTGGTCAACCCGATGGGTTCACTGAAAGTTTTGGCCGGATGCGGCACATCGTGCGGCGGCGGCGGCGTGTTGGTCATCCAGGTCGGGATGACAAAACCGTTGGTGATGGGCCGGTCAATGCCGGTGTGATTACGGATGGCATTGGCGCATTCGCCGTTGTTGGGCACAAAGGCGTCGAGATAGACCAGGCGTTTGATGCGGTCAGGCACGCGGTCCGCCACGCCGGTGATGACCATGCCACCGTAGCTGTGCCCCATCAATACCACATCATGCAAGTCCTCCCAAAGAATCACGTTCACAATGTCCTGGATGTGCGTGTCGAGGTCGATGTTGGTGCTGGCGAGATGGGAACGCTCGCCCTGCCCGGTCAACGTGGGGCGATAGACCTTGTGCCCGTCGGCGGTAAGCAACTGGTCCACCTGTTTCCAATCCCAGCCGCCGCCCCAGGCGCCATGTACGATGACATAAGTGAATTTTGGGTTGGCGGCGGCTGGAGGTCGGATGGTGTCGGCGGCACGCGCCGCGAACGGTCCAAAGCAGGCAAGGACCAGGCACAAAAAGAATGATTTGATCATGTGGTTTGGCAGTTGCCGGCAAATTTAATCGCGGCGGTTCCCGTCGTAAAGCAACGAAACCAACTGGGAACACAACCATTCCAGCCGGGTCGTGGAGCACGACCCGACCCGGAACCGGCTGCACCAATCGTCAGCGATGCCAATTGCCGCGCATGCCACCACGGGCATGGCCGCCCCAATGACTGCCACCAAATCCAAAGGAAAAGGACACCGACGGATAACATCCGCTATAGTAATAGGACGGGCGGTAATACGGAGAATAATAGCCGCTATAATACGGACGATACGCGTAGGCGTAATAGTTGTACGTTTGCGTGTCCGGAACCACATAAACCGTCGACGCCGGAACAGCGGCCGGGGCCGGCTGGACATACGTCACTGCGGGCGACGCAACAACGGTTGCAGTCGCCGTATCACTGGCGGCGGCATAAGCCGGTGGCGGCGTGGCGGCCTGGCCCGCGCGCGGTTGGGTCAACATGGTATTGATGACGGTGTCGGAAACACCCTGTTGCTTCAGGTAAACGATCTGGTTGGCGTCCAGACCATAGCTGTTACCGGAATTCTGGATGTAACTGACGATGGTGCCCTCGCTGACGTTCGCCTGGGAAAGCTGGATAATTTGCGAGACGCCGTAGGACAATTGGACCGGAGTGGTTTGGGCGGCACTGGTGGCGGAAGCTTGTGCCGAAACGTTACGCGCTGCCAGAGCAAGCACAGCGGTGATGGTCAGGGCCAGGAACAGGCTTGAAGCGGTTCGTGTTTTCATAAGTCACCGTTTAGTTACTTGCAACTTTGCCCAAATCCGCCGGATTGTCAAATGAGAGAAATGTCATTTTGGATCAAGGCCCGCGGCGCTGAAAGCCCCGCAGGGAACGTCGAATACCGATTCGGCACGTGCCAACCGGCGACATGCCGATTCGGAGATCGACGCTCCGGTCGTTCTGTCATCCGTCATTCACATGGCAGGCAAACCCGTTTTATGGCGAGACGACGCGGTAGAAACGCAGGCGATAGTTGGTAGCCGTGCGGTCAGTAAACGTAAGCGAACTGTTGATGGCATTGTAATTGGTCAGGTCGGTCCACCCGACCGGGTTTGCCAGGTTGGTAGCGGCCTGGAGGCGGTAACCGAAATTGGTCTGGAAGGCCAACGTCAGGACAAAACCGTTCGTACGCCAGGTCAACGGCCCGGCAAACTGGGCCGAAGGCGCGGGTTGGTTGGTGGCCAGCACATCGGCGCCGAATTCGCTGGTATCTCCCGCGACCGCCGTGGCGGTGGCGGTGAAGTATTGGCCGGAATAATTGCCGGCGGTATTGGTGAGCGCGAACGGGGCGTTGCCGGAACCATCCGTGGTCACACTCACGGTGCCGACGTAGAACTGGCCTTCGCCGTAGCCGGTGGGATCAGCGGCGAGATTGCGATAGACATCAATGAAGAAAGTATGGCCGGCCAGACTGTTGAGTTTGCCCAGAACAATCGTGCTCGCGGCCGAACCGAAGGCGTTGGTGATGACGGGGAAATTTTGCAGGTCATTCGGGCCAAGATCGGTGTCGCCGAGGTCGTTGGCGGTCACGCCGGGATAAGCATCGTTACCGGCCGCCAGATCGATACCCAGGCCGCCGTTGCCGAAGATGGAATTCCCGCGGATGGCATTGTTGACGCTGTCGGTGTTCAACACCCACACGCCGGCGCCGCCGGAAAAGGCAATGACATTGCCCGCGCCAGCGCCGGTGCCACCGATGACATTATTGGTCGCGCCGAGCTGCAACAGCACATTCGCAGTCCCGTTGCCGAGCGCGTTGGTCCCAGTAGAGTCGGCCCCGATGATATTGCCCTGAACCAGATTGCCGGACGTGCCGGCGTCGGAAATATAAACACCATACCCAAAAAAGCCGGAAATGACATTGCCCGCTCCAACCGCCGTGCCACCGATGCTATTCTGGTTCGCGCCGGCGAAAATGATGACGCCCGCGAACGCGCTGCCCACGGCTCGGGTGCCATCCGGGGTCACGCCGATGTAATTGCCCTCGATTAGGTTGCCGCTGGTGGCCGGGGCGGCAAGGTAAACGCCATAGTAGTTGCCGGAAATGACGTTGCGCGCGCCGGCGACGGTGCCGCCGATAACATTCCCGGGAGTGCCGTATGGCAAGTAGACGCCGGCAAGGGTGTTGGGGACGGCATTCGTGCCGGTGATGTCGGAGCCAATGTAATTTCCTTCGATCAGGTTGCCACTCGTGGTGGCGCCATTAAAGAAGACTCCGGCCGGAGCGTTGCCGGAAATGAGGTTACGTGCGCCGGCGACCGTTCCACCGATGGTGTTGCCGGTTGCACCGCTGTCCAAAAGCACGCCGCCATAGCCAGTACCATTGCCGATGCCATTGGTACCGGCGGCATCCAGGCCGATGAGATTGCCCTGGACAAAATTCCCGGTGGCAACGGGGTTGCCGATGGCCAGGCCATACTCGCCATTGCCGGAAAGAACATTGCCCGCGCCGGGGACAGTGCCGCCAATGATATTTTGCGTACCGCCGAAGAGGGCAATGCCGCTCCTCTGGTTGGCGAGGGCGACCTCGCCACCGGCGTTCAAGCCGAGGTAATTTCCCAGAATGACATTGCCCGTCGTGTTCGTCAGGTAGACGCCGTATTCGGTGTTGCCGGAAAGCAGGTTTCGTCCCGATGAGTTTGTGCTGCCAATGACGTTGTTGGCCGCACCGTTGCCGATGAGGACACCGCTGGTTCCGTTGGCGAGGGCGTTGCTGCCGCTGGCGCTGGTGCCGATGTAATTGCCGAGCACGACGTTGCCGGTCGTGTTCGAGTCGGTGATGAAAACGCCGTATTGCGTGTTGCCGGAAA
>CAYPSF010000132.1:0-12372 GCA_964413165.1 uncultured Bifidobacteriaceae bacterium | reverse complement strand
TCCAAAGACGAATCAACCAGAAAAAGATTTCTACAAAGCACGTCCAACATTCAACGCTGAATGACGCTTTCCCTTGAATGTTCGATGTTAAATGTTGAGCGTTGAATGTTCCACGGTTCAGGCGGGGTGAGAGAGGTCCTCGTTCAACACGAAATCGCTTCAAACGTTTGTCTGAATCTGGCATCTAATCGGTGTGCGACGCATCAGAACCATCCTGGGAGGCCTCATTTGCCTCGCGGCTTTCACTGCCGGTGCCGCCCACACGCAGGTGCGGCTGATTCTGTCCGCCGACCCTGCGAAGCCCGGCGACACCATCTGGGCCGGAGTGGATATGAAGATGGAGCCGGCCTGGCACACGTACTGGAAAAACCCCGGCGAGGCCGGCATGCCCACCAAAATCGAATGGCAACTGCCGGCTGGTGTCACCGCCGGCGAGGTCCAATGGCCCCTGCCGGAAAAATTGCCGCCCGCCGACGTCACCACCTACGGTTACAACGACGAGGTCATGCTGCTCGTCCCGCTCAAACTCGCCGCCGATCTGAAACCCGGCCCGCTCGATTTGAAAGCCAAAGTCTCCTGGCTTGAATGCAAGGAAGCGTGCGTCCCCGGCAAAGCTGATGTCGAAGCTACATTGAATATCGGTGCCGAAATTAAATCCTCGGCCGACAGGGAAACAATTGAAGCGTGGACAAAAAAAGTGCCTCATTCGGCAGCTTGGCTATCAGCTCATGCTTGGTGGGAATCGCCACTGAGCGTTGATACGCGCCCGTTGATCATCGCTTGGGCTGACAAAGCTGATCCAAAGTCAGGTGATTTCTTTCCATATGCTAGCGACAACTGGGAAATTCAGGCGGCCACAGAACACCTTCCTGATGATTATAGCCGCGATAACGGTGGCAATCTTCGTGTGCGTAAAATCGTTAAGCTATTTTCCGGAGATTGGCCAAAAGAGATTTCCGGTGTCTTAGTCGATGGAACCGGCGAATTCCGCCGCGGAATAGAAGTTTCACTGCCCATTAGTTCAATTTCGCCAAGAGCCGAAACGGCGATACAAACAGTTCCACAAATCCCATCGCAACCGCTCTGGCAAATGCTGCTTTACGCCTTCATCGGCGGGTTGATCCTGAACATCATGCCGTGCGTCCTGCCGGTCATCGCGCTGAAAATCCTCGGCTTTGTGGGCGAAGCTCGCAGTGACCCGCGCCACGTGCGCAAACTTGGCCTCGTTTACACTCTCGGCGTGCTCGTGTCGTTTCTCGTGCTGGCCGCCTTCGTCATCGGCGTCAAGGCGGCCGGACATCATGCCGGCTGGGGCATGCAATTCGGCAGCCCGGTGTTTGTCGTTTGCCTGACGACGCTCATTCTGCTCGTCGCATTAAATTTGTTTGGCGTGTTTGAAGTCAATCTCGGCGGACGCGCGCTCGACGCCGCGGGCGGGCTGGCCTCAAAACAGGGGACTGCGGGCGCATTCTTCAACGGCGTGCTGGCCACCACGCTGGCCACGCCTTGCACGGCGCCTTTCCTCAGCGTGGCGCTGGGCTTTGCCTTCCGGCCGGAAGTCTCTTACTCCGTGTTGACGCTCGTATTCCTCACGGTCGGCGTCGGCCTGGCCGCGCCATATATGCTTCTGAGCTGGAATCCCGCCTGGTTGAAATTTCTGCCCAAACCGGGTGCCTGGATGGAAAAATTCAAGATCGCGATGGGCTTCCCCATGTTGCTGACGGCGGTCTGGCTGTTCAACCTGGCCGCCGACAGTTACGGCAAAATGGTTTTGTGGCTGGGCATCTTCCTCGTGCTGGCGGCGTTCGCCGCCTGGATTTTCGGCGAATTTGTCCAGCGCGGCCGCCAGAGCAAAGGTATTGCGCTGGCCGTTGCGCTCGTTGTGCTGGTTGGCGACTACGCCTTCGCCTTGGAACACGGATTGCACTGGCGAGAGCCGCCAACGGCGACCGCCGCGACGGAAATAACAAAGGCGGCGGACGGCATCGCCTGGCAGGCCTGGAGTCCGGAAGCCGTTACCGGCGCCCGCAGTGAAGGTCGGCCGGTGTTGGTGGATTTCACCGCCGACTGGTGCCTGACGTGCCAGGTAAACAAAAAAACCAGCATCGAAATCCCGTCCGTGCGCGCCAGGCTCAAATCCATTAACGCCGTGGCGTTATCGGGCGATTATACGCGGTTCCCGGACAACATCACCACAGAACTGAACCGGTTCAATCGCGCCGGGGTGCCCTTGGTTTTGATCTATCCCAAGGATCCCGCCGCGCCGCCCATCGTCCTGCCCGAAATTCTGACACCGGGAATCGTGCTCGACGCCCTCGACCGCGCCAGCAAACAGTAGGAGACGACGTAAGGAGTCTTCTGCTTTTCAGTTTCTGCCTCGTTACCTCGGCTCCTACTTGAACATTCCTTGAAACCAAATGTCGAATCGTGCGTCTAATGATTACACTTATGAAAACTACATTTGCAATATTCACCGCTTTAACCCTCGCTTCGGCCGTGCTGGCCGCAGAGGTCGGCAAACCCGCGCCGGATTTCTCGGCCACGGACATCAACGGCAAGACGGTCAAGCTCAGCGATTACAAGGGCAAGATCGTCGTCATCGAGTCCTACAATTCCGATTGCCCGTTTTGTAACAACCATTACAAGACCGGCGCGATGCAGGACCTGGAAAAAGACCTGACGGCCAACGGCGTCGTCTGGCTCATCGTCAATTCCGTCAATCCCAACAACCCCAGCCATCGCACGCCTGAACAGGCCAAACAGGAAATCGCCGACAAGAAAATCATCACCACGGCCTGGATCGACGACAGCTCCGGCGCCGTTGGCCATCTCTACGGCATGAAAACCACGCCGCATATGTTCGTGGTGGACAAGACCGGCACGCTGGCTTACGACGGCGCAATCGATAATAAACCCGACCCGATGCACGATCCCAAAACCGCACGCAATTACGTCCGCGAAGCCGTGGACTCCCTGCAGGCCGGCAAACCGGTGGAAGTCAGCCAGACGAAGCCCTACGGTTGCAGCGTCAAATACGCGGAATAAGAGTTTTTAAAATCACCTGACAGGGCCGCGCTGCTGCGCGGCCCTTTTGCTTGGGCGGCGTGGCTCAGGTTTCCTGGCGAGCTTCGTTCGCCAGCCCGCCCTGCCATTTCACGTGTTCATGGAACTGGGGTGCCACCATGTAACCGACGCAACCGGTCGCCCCGCAACGGCAGGGATGTTCCCGGTAATCCTCCAGCCGGTAGCCGTAATTGAACGTCAACTCTTCCCCGGCCCGGATGTTGCGTTGCGCGATGATCCAGATGCGTTTCCCAACGCGCTCAGCCTCGCAATTCGGTTCGCAACTGTGATTCAGATAACGCGCCCGATTCCATGACACACTGCCATCCAGGTCCCAGTCGTCGTCGAGCGAAAAGATGAATTCGTTGCCGGCCTCACACCGGCACAGGGATTCGTCCTTGCTGATCCGTTCACCGGTGTATTCGACCACCCAGGTGCCGGCGACGATATCCGCCTTCGCAAAGGCCCCGGTACCGTGGATGTCCGAGGCGCGGAAGCAAACCAACGCCATTTCCGCCGCCGGCGGTTGGTCGGACCGGGTTGAATTCATGGGCAAATGTTGCATCTGGCGGATGATTTTTGCCTCACTCCCGCGGCAGGTCAAAACCAAATTCGCGAAGAAATTTTTCTGTTGGTGCCTGGATATCCACGCGCCTTTTCGTGAACGGATCGCTGTAAGCCAGTCGCACGGCACGCAGGCCCAGGGCCGTCTGGTCGTTTTCGCGCCCGTAAAGTTCATCGCCAATGATCGGCAGACCGGCTTCTGCCAGATGCACCCGGATTTGATGCGTGCGGCCGGTAACGGGTCGCGCCTCGACGAGGGCGTGCCTTTCCCTCTTTTGCAACACGCGGAAATGGGTTTCGGCGTCCTTGCCCTCGCGCGCATCCACCTTCATGCGCCCGGTCCGCCGCGGATCGGGCGCGAGCTTGAGCTCGCAGGTCCATTCGGCTTCGCGTGGGCTCCCATCCACGACGGCCAGGTAGGTTTTCGCCATTCGCCGGCTTTCGAACATTTCGCCGAAGGGTTCGAGCGCACCGGGACTTTTCGCGAAGAGCAAAATGCCGCTGGTGTCGCCATCCAGCCGGTGAACGTAGCGGAGGAATTTGATGCCGCGGGAACGGGCCCAGAAATCGCGCGCCGCAATAGACGAATTGACGGCCGCCTGTAAATTGTGCCCGGTATTTTGCCACGAAACCGGCAGGAGCATCCATCCGCGCGGCTTGTCCACGGCCAGGACCGACCGGTCCTCGTACAAGATCGGGATCGGCTCGCAATCCGGCAGTTCGATAAAACCAGGTTTGGCCATGCGGTATCGTAGCAGCCGATGTCAGTCGGCTCAAATAATTCGGTAACCAAGGAGGGGGAGAATTATTGTCAGTCGGCAGACGACTCCTAAGTCATAACAATTACTGCGTCCGACTCATGGCGACTCCTTCTCCTCGGGGGGAGAAGGTCAGCATGAGGGCGAACGTTCCCAACCATTCTCACCTTTTCCGCCACTCTGTCTTCGGCGGCTCGGGAAGGCCCTGCGCCCGCAAGGCGGTGCGGAAATGGACCTTGGCAATCTTCGACAGGTTTTCCGCGCCCTGGGTTTCGACAAATTTCTTCGCCGCAGCGTCCACGGCCGTCGAGGCGCCTTTCGGCAGTTCCACGTTGAATTGTTTCTCCAGCTTCGCGAGCCCGGTCACGAACCCGTCCCGCGCCAGGATCGAGGCCGCCGCCACCGCCAGGTCCTCTTCCGCCTTGTGACGCTGCACCAGTTCAATCTCCCGGCCCAGCGACATCAATGCTTTCGCGATCACGTCCTTGCTCGCCGCGAACTGGTCGCTGATGGCCTTGACCGGCACGGGATTCATCTGGTGCCGCTGGGCCATGAGATTTTCAATCACGCGCGCATGACCCCACGCCAGGATGGCATTCACGCTCTTCATTTTGGCGTAAAGCCGGTTGTAGGCCTCGTTGCCGATCACGACGGTGTTCACCACGCACCCGGGGGTTTTGCGGATTTTCTCCGCCAGCTCGCCGATTTTTTTGTCGCTGGAAATGTTTTTGGAATCACGGATGCCGGCGTCCTGCCACGCCTTTATGACGCTTTCGTTAATGTACGCGCCGGCAATGCACAGCGGCCCGAAGAAATCGCCCTTGCCGCTTTCGTCCACGCCGATGCGCGGCAGCAATAATTCCGGATTCAACAGCGTCTCGTAGCCCAGCCGCGCCTGTTTCAGGATTTCCGGCTCCAGCACGAACTCGATAAATTCCTGCGTCCCCTTCCCCTGCACGACCAGTTTGCCGCTTTCATAAAAAACGATGTTGGTCTTGTCCGACTCAAACGCGAACCGGGCGTACGGCACTTCGCGCGGCTTCCAGTTGCGCGCGCGCAGGGAGGCCTGCAACACCGACGCCTGTTCGTCGGTGAGTTTGCCCGTGTAGGAAGTCAGCGGTTTCACGGAGAAACAAATAGCCGCAAAGAGGCGTAAAATACACAAAAAGTTGTTGGGGTTTCAATTTTGGCGTGCAGCGTTCGACCTGCGGCCGAAACGAATCGAGCCGCAGGCCCGACGCTACCGTCACTTTTTTGCGGCTTTTGTGCCTTTTTGCGGCAATAATTCCGGCGCATGGCGGACCGATCTCCAAACTCCAAACCCCCGACTCCGAGATTGAATCGGTTGACGCGGCTTTTGCTCGACTGGTTCGCCCAAAATGCCCGCGACCTGCCGTGGCGGCGCACCCGAGACCCTTACGCCATCTGGGTCTCTGAAATCATGCTCCAGCAGACGCAGGTCAAAACGGTCATTCCCTATTGGGAACGCTGGCTGCGGGAATTACCGACCGTCCAGGCAGTGGCCAAGGCCAGCCCGGACAAAATCCACAAGCTGTGGGAAGGTCTCGGCTATTATACCCGAGTCAGGAATTTGCAAAAGGCCGCACGCCAGATCGTTGAACAACACGCCGGCACATTTCCCGAAAGTTTCGATGACGTGCTCGCGCTGCCAGGCATCGGCCGTTACACCGCCGGCGCCATTTGCAGCATCGCCTTCAACCAGCCGACACCCATCGTTGACGGCAATGTCATCCGGGTTCTGACCCGGATCTTCGGCATCGGAGAAAATCCGCGCGCGAAGGAGACGAACGCACGGCTCTGGCAATTGGCAGAGGAGTTGGTGGAACGGGCTGCCCCGAGCCCGCCGCGGCGCGGTGAGGACCCCGCGCCCTCTAATTCGTTTTTGAATCAATCCTTAATGGAACTCGGCGCACTGGTTTGCACGCCGCGAAATCCGCAGTGCAGAATTTGCCCGGTAAAAAAACTGTGCGTCGCCTTTCGGGAAAACCGCGTGGACAAATTGCCCAATCTCGGCAAACGCGCCGCGGCCACCGCGCGGCGGTTCATCGCGTTTGTGGTCGAACAGGACGGGAAATTTCTCGTCCGTCAACGGCCCGCCGGGGTCGTGAACGCGCACCTCTGGGAATTCCCGAATGTCGAAGTCAATGGCACCAAAGCCGGCCCCGGCGAACTTTTCCGGGCCGAGTTTGGCACCCGGCCGCGGGAGTTGTTGCCGCTTTGCAAGGTAAAACATTCCATCACTCGGTATCGCATCACGCTGGAAGCCTGGCGCGTCACACCCGGGAGTTCGAGCTCCAAAGCCAACGGGATCTGGCGGTCGCCCGCGCAAATGAAGCGACTGGCCTTTGCCAGCGCCCATAAAAAACTGGCCAGCGCGGCCGCCCTTAGTATCCTATCCGGCCGTGATTTATTTCGACCATAACGCCACCGCGCCGGTAATGCGCGAGGCGCGCGAAGCCTGGCTGGAGGCCACCGAGCACAACCCGGGCAACGCGTCCAGCCCGCATCAGGTCGGTGGACGCGCCGACGCCGCGCTCCGGGCCGCCCGCGAAAAGCTCGCTCAGCTCCTCGGCTGCCACCCGGCCGACATCGTCTGGACGAGCGGCGCGACCGAGGCCAACAACACGGTCATGCACCACTTCGCCCAAACGCTGGATGCCAAGAAGGAGGTCTGGATTTCCGGCATCGAGCATCCCTGCGTCCACGAATCCGCAAAACATTATTTCGGCAAACGTGCCCGGCTGATTCCGGTCACGCATGACGGCGTGATCGACCTGGACTGGCTGACGGCGGAACTCGCCGACACGCGACCCGGCCTGGTCGGGGTGATGGCCGCGAACAACGAGACCGGCGTCCTCCAACCCTGGCGCGAAGCGCTCGCCATTTGCCGCCAATACGAGGTGCCCTTCTTCTCGGATGCCGTGCAATGGCTCGGCAAAATGCCGGCCAGGGGACTGGGCGACTGCGATTATCTCAGCGGCGCGGCGCATAAGTTCGGCGGTCCGCGCGGAGTGGGCTTTATGAAGGTGCCCCACAAAAGCCACGTCACTCCCCTGCTCCTCGGCGGCAAACAGGAACAGGGCCGCCGGGCGGGAACGGAAAATGTCCCAATCATTTTGTCCATGTTGGCCGCATTGGAAACGCGCGAAAAACAGATCACGCGCAGCGAACACATCCTGCGCGGTGTTTGGCGCGAAAATTTTGAGCGGCAGCTCCTGCACAAACTGCCCGGCACGATCGTGGTGGGCGCCAACTCCCCGCGGCTGTGGAACACCGTTTCGGCGCTCATGCCTGACGGGACACAGTTGCGCTGGCTGACCAGGCTGGACAAGGCCGGGTTTGCGGTTTCCACCGGGTCCGCCTGCACGACCGGCAAGGAAGAACCGTCGCACGTACTGGCCGCGATGAATTTCAAGTCCGCGGAGGCGCACCGGGTGCTGCGTTTCAGCAGCGGCTGGGAGACCAGCGAGCCTCATTGGGAAGCCCTGGCCGACACGCTGATTAAAGTCCACGCCGAGCTGCATCACGCCAAAGGGTAACCTTCAGCGCGCTTCGGTTCGTATCTTTCGGCCTCGCCTGGGCGGCCCGCCTCCGCTAGGCTTTCGGACATCGAGGATATGCAAACTCTTAAACATCTTTTCGAGAACAACCGGGCCTGGGCCCGGCGCATCCGACAACAGGACCCGGATTTTTTCCTCAAGCTTTCACAACAGCAATTGCCGGGCTATTTGTGGATTGGCTGCTCCGACAGCCGGGTGCCGGCCAATGAGATTGTCGGGATGTTGCCCGGAGAACTGTTCGTCCACCGGAACGTCGCCAATCTGGTCGTGCACACGGACCTCAACTGTCTGTCGGTGATGCAGTTTGCGGTGGATATCCTGAAAGTGCGCCACATCATCGTCTGCGGACACTACGGGTGCAGCGGCGTGAACGCCGCACTGCGGCGCGACCGGCTGGGCTTGAGCGACAACTGGTTGCGGTATGTCCAGGACGTGCGCCAGAAACATGAGCAGTATCTGGCGGGTCTGGGCGGTGACGCCGAAGCTTCCGATCGGCTGTGTGAATTGAACGTCATCGAGCAGGTGGCCCATGTGTGTCAAACCACGATTGCGCGGGACGCCTGGGAACGTGGCCAGGAGCTCGCGGTGCACGGCTGGATTTATGGATTGAAGGACGGCCTCCTGCGGGACCTGAACACCACTGTGACCGATTTTCCCAAGGCCTCCACGGCCTATCGCGCAGCGGTTTCGGCGCTGACCTGATTCGCGCATCGGTCAGCCGCACACCCGTCGATAGAGCGCTTCGTAGCGGGGCACAATGGCGTCCGCGGAAAAATGTTCGCGGGCCCGTTGCCGGGCCGCCTGGCCCAGGGCCGTCCGGCGGGCCGGGTCCCGGATCAAATCCGTCACTGCCCCGGCATACGCGTCAACGTCGCCAAAAGGCACCAGGCGGCCGGTCACGTTGTCGGCCATCACTTCCGGCATCCCGCCGACGCGCGAGGCCACACTTGGACAGCCAAAACACATCGTTTCCAGGAGGCTCAGACAGAAACTCTCCGACTCCGACGTAAACAGTCCCACGTCGGCAATTTGCAGGTAATCCTCAATGTCGTTGACCTGCTCGCGCACGAGCACCCGGTCTTCCAGGCCAAGCCGCCGCACTTCGCTGAGGAACGGCGCGAAGCTCGCGCCCGCGAGGATGAGGAGTTTGAAGGCGTCCCGCGGCCGGATGCGGGCGGCGGTTTCGAGCAGCAAATCGATGCGCTTCAGCGGACGCAGATTGGACGAATGGAACAGGAGCACCTCGTTTTGCAGGCCCAGTTCCCCGCGCACTTCTTCACGCGACCGTCGCGGTGAACGCGGCGTGAAAAAATTGTGGATGACTTCCAACGGCCCTTTGAAGCCGAGCACGCGCTGCGTCTCCTGCTTCAGGTACTCGGACACGGTCGTAACGGCATCCGAACAGGTCAGCGCATGGTGAATGGCAGGGCCGTATCCCGGGTCGCAACCGAGCAACGTGGTATCGGTGCCGTGCAAGGTTGTCACCACGCGCGGCCGTTGTTCCGCCGGGAGCATGGATTGCGCCAGGATTGCCGCCGTGGCATGAGGCACGGCGTAATGGACATGCAACACGTCCAGCCGATGGTCCCGGCTCACCTCCGCCATGCGCACGGAAAGCGGCAGGGTATAGTCCGGGTATTTGAACAGTTGATAATCGTTGATGGCGACCGGGTGGAAATACAGCCGCGGCACGTCCACCGGCAGCCGAAACGGCCTTTCGTAACTGATGAAATGCACTTCGTGTTCCCGCCGCGCCAGTTCCTCCCCCAGGGCCGTGGCCAGGATGCCGCTGCCCCCGACCGTGGGATAACACGTGATGCCGATTTTCATACTTTTGCTAGCCACAGATTGACACAGATGAACACAGATTGATTGATTGGGTGAGCAACCCTCTGAATGTTTTTGCCTTCATCTGTGCCTAGAGCATTTTCAGTCACTTTGTAGCCGTATGAAACAATTAATCTGCTTTGTTTTCGGGCGTTTCTTGTGATTTTGAAGGCCACAGTTTTAATTAAACCGCTCTAGCTGTGTTCATCTGTGGCTGAATTCAAAATCGCCGCGCACCGCGGCCCAGTTGGGAGAGCGATTCGAGCACGGGCGGATCGTTGGGAAACAGAGCGATGGCGTGACCGATGCCCGCCCGCAACCCGCGCAACCGCGCGCGCGTGAGCTGTAATTCTACGTAACTGCGGGCAGAAACCTGCGAGGTGTGCGCTGCCATCGCCGCCGTCCACGCCTTCATGATGATCGGCCCGGAGACATCGATGAGCACTGGCGTGACGCCAGCCGGCTCGGCTTCCGGTGTCACCGCATAGAAAAACAGTTGCTCGATGGCATGGGGACGAATCCGTCGCAGTTCCTTCAATCCGCCGTATCGGGCCAGCCGGGCGGCATCGCTCACCAGCCGGCCGAGCTTGGCATGATCCGGATGCTGGTTTCCCACCAGGCTTGGCGCCAGCACGATGCCCGGGCGCACCCGTCGCAAAATGCCCGCCAGTTTGATGGCGTGGGCTACGCGCAGCTCCAGGTGCGCGTCACCGTCGAGCTCGACGAATTCGACCGTTGCCCCCAGCAGCGCGGCGGATTTTTTTGCCTCGGCCACCCGTTGCGCCGGCGTGCCGTGAGTCCCGGCTTCACCGCGCGAACAAATGACCAGGTGCGCCGGGCGGCCGGTGAGGGTCTCTTTGGCGATGACCCCGCCGCAGCCGAACTCGATGTCGTCCGGATGCGCCCCGAAAGCCAGCAAGGCGGCGGGTTCAGGATGGGATTTCGACGTACGCTTCATCGGCACGGTCAATGGCATCGCGATTTATAAAAGTGATTTCCGGCGTCTCTTCCGGGCGAAGGTAGGCTTTTTCACCGGCTCCGGCAACGTAATGCGTGCAATGCACCACGGATTGCATCCAGCGCAGCCGGGTATCACGCGTGGGACTGATTTGTTCCCTGGAAAAATCGGCCTTGGCCAGGGTGATGAATGAATCTCCCCCTTCGTGCAACGTCAGCGCATCATTTGCGAAACGGGCACGCACGGTTTCACCTTCATAAGAAACATCCAGGAAATATTCCGACACGGCGCAGGCCGCCCGGCGAACTGATGGGTCGCTCGAACGCACCACGCGGATTCCTTCGAGCAGACCCATGCCGCGATACATCTCCAGGCAGAAATCGGCGACCTGGGCCGCGGACATTTCTTTGAAAATATCAATCAGATGATGCCCGACATAGTTCGGCAACTGGAGCACGGTCTTGTCCTGCCAACCGGCGGCGATGTCTTTGCGGTAAAGCGGTGAAAACTTGCGTTGGATGCGATTTTTGAAGGCGAAATTAAGTCGGGCCGGCTCATTGGTTTTGCGATGACGCAGGATGGTCTGGGTTTCGCGCGGGTCATGGTCGCTGTCGTGCCAGAAAAAGATGATTTCACCGCCGATCTCCGTCTGGAGGCGCCGGGCCGTCTGGATTTTGGCGACGAGAAACCGTTTCGGAAAGAACCCGCACGGCTGCTGGCCAAAACAAATGATCGGGGCGGGATTCATGGCATCAAAATGTTTCCGTGCGCCGGTCATCCGGACCGAGCACGACGTGCAGGCCGAGGCTCAACAGCACGCACCCGGCGCATCCGATGAGGTTATACCAGAGGTAGCTGATGTTGAGCGAAAAAAAGAGGACAAATACCATCGCCTGCGCCACCACCGCCGCCCAGAATACCGCCGGACCGCCGACCCGTTTCAGAAAAAACGCCACGAGAAATATCCCCAGCACCACACCATAGAAAATCGAGCCGAGGATATTAATGGCCTCGATGAGATTTTCGGCGAAGCTGGCATAGAGCGCGAAAGCAATGGCGAACAGGCCCCAGATCGCGGTGAACCACTTGGCGACGCGGATGTTGCGTGCCTCGTCGTGCGCGGCGAGGGGCCGGAAGTGCCGCCAGAGGTCAATCGTCGTCGTCGTGCCGAGCGCGTTGAGTTCACCGGCCTTCGAACCGAGCGCGGCGGCGATCATCACCGCCACCAGCAGGCCGATGGCGCCGTGCGGAAGGTAATTGAGGATGAACGTGATGAAAACGTAATCCGAATCTTTTGCCTGGGTGTGGGGGTCGGCGGCCGTGAGCGCGGTTTTGGCTTCGGCGCGGATGGCCGCGGCACGCGTCTCCGATTCAATCATCGCAGCGCGCGTGGCCGATTCGGCCGCGGCGTCAGGCAAGGCGCGGGCGTCGAGCCAGGCGCGGATTTTCGATTGTTTGTCGGCGAAAACAGCGGCGAATTGATCGTCCAGCGCGCGAAACTTCGCCGCCTCCGGGCCCTGTTCCTGCCGCCGCCATTCGGGCTGGTTGAAGAACACCGGCGGTTTCTCGAATTGATAAAAGACGAACACGAACGCGCCGAGCAGCAGGATGGAAAATTGCA
>CAYPSF010000131.1:0-12404 GCA_964413165.1 uncultured Bifidobacteriaceae bacterium | reverse complement strand
CCGCTCGGGCGGGGAGAGGGAGACGGGGACACTATCGCGTTGCGCTCTCACAAATGAAACCGCGACCGCCGGTTACTGACTGGCCGGCGCGTCGGCATCCACCAGGGGAACATCCTTGTGCGGCGCCTGAGTCCGCAGGCGCGACGAATCGATATCGGTGGCGTTGCGCAGGATCAGCGCCGGGCCTTCGTCGGTGTTGATGACCACGTCCAGGAAGGAAATCTCTTTGGCGTTCGTGCAGGTAAACCCTTTGGCGGCCTGGATATGGATGTGGCTGAACGAGATGTCTTCAATCGGCAATTCGCGCAGGCCGGTGATGCTCCCGGCATCCTGGGCGCCCCGGGCCGTGATGTTGCTGAACAGAAAATCCCGGAATCGCGGCGTCCCCTCGTCCACAGGGAAAACATCCCCCGGCTTGTCGTCGCCATGGTAAAACGTCGTGATGGTGAATGGGTGCGGCACGTCCTGCATCACGATGTTCGCCACCGTCAGACCTTCCACCACGTTGCCGCGGCCGCGTTGCGCTTTGACGCGAATCCCGATGTCCGTGCCCTGGAACACGCAGTTGGCCACCGTGACATTGCGCACGCCGCCGGACATCTCGCTGCCGATGGTCACGCCGCCGTGGCCTTTCTTCATCACACAGTTGGCCACGGTGATGTTCTCATCCGGCCGGCCCATGCGCCGGCCTTTTTCGTCGATGCCCGATTTCAACGTCACGCAATCGTCGCCGACGTCAATGCGGCAGTTGATGATCTGGACGTTCCGGCAGCTCTCGGGGTTGATGCCGTCGGTGTTCGGCGACGGCACGGTCGCAATAATGGTCAGGCCATCCACGCGCACGAAATCGCAAAAGAGTGGATGCACGTTCCAACTTGCCGAGTTCGTCAGGTTCAAATGCTCAATCACCACGTCGCGGCAACGCACCAGCCGGATCAGCTGCGGCCGGCCGCGCGAAATCTTTTTCACCTCGGCCTGTTCCTCGGGGGTCTTAGCCCCGGGCATGCCTTTTTTGGGCGCCATGAGCCACTGCCGCTGCCACCAGACCTGGCCCTGGCCGTTGATGGTGCCGCGACCGGTGATGGTCACGTTTTCCGCGTCCTCCGCGTAGATCAAAGAGGATATTTCCGCCCGGTCACCGCCCCAGGGATCCTTGCACGTGGGATAATCTTCCGGGTTCTCGCTGCCCAGAATCGTCGCACCCGCGTCCAGATCCAGGATGACATGGCTCTTCAGCACGAGGGTGCCGGTCAGGTATTTTCCGGGTGGCAGATAAACTGTGCCGCCGCCCGCCTTGGCACAAGCCTCGATGGCCTTGTTGATGGCGGCCGTTTCCAAATGTTTGCCGTCACCGGCCGCCCCGTAGTTGCGCACATTAAACAGTGACGTGGTCGCGGCCGCTTCGAGCGCCAGAGTCGAAAGCAGCAATAGAGGCAGGACCAGATATCGGTTGGGACGATGGAGTGTAATCATGGGTTTTTTTTGGTAACCGGATGAACCGATTGGTTACCGCACCATCAATCCTTTGGCAAGGTTTCTCGCCCAACAGCTGTGTCCCAATTCCGGTAGGGGCGCGTCACTCCGTGCGCGCCGTTTTCCATTTCTGCGGCGGGCACAGGACTCCGATGACATCCGATAAATCGCGAGTTGATCGCGAGCGGGCCGCCCGCGCAGCTTGATCGGCTGAAATGAAAAAGCCCAATTTGGACTGCGGTGGCAGAGCGCAGCGGCGACACCGCTTTCTTTGCTGAATTTACGATATTGGATTTACGATATACGCGAACCATCCAAAACCCGCTCCACCGCGTAAATCGTATATCGTAAATCAAAAATGAGTGGTCGCCTGCCCATTGGTCCCCGCCAACCACGCCAGCACCGGCGGGACCAGTTCGGGGAAAAAATAAAGTGCGGACTCGTGCGTCGCCTCCGGCACCACCACCAGCCTGCTGCCGGGTGCTGCCAGCGCGTACAATGCTTCCACGTCGGCCACCGGCGTGATTTTGTCCTCCGCCCCGGCCAACAGCAGCGCCTTGACCGGGCGGTGCGCCAATGCGGTAGTGGTGTCGAGTTCATCAGCGGAAACCGCCAAAACCGAAGGCAACTTTTTCAACCCGGCCCGGAACACCGCCCGCGGCACCCAGCCGGCGTATTCGTGGCAGAGGTTCAAGACGGCGTTGGACAACCCCGCGTAGGGCGTGATGGCCACCGCCGTATGAACGCGCGGCTCGACCGTCTCCCAGCGCAACGCCAGCGCCGCGCCATAGGATTCACCGAACGCCGCCACGGGTTCCCGCAACCGGCCGTCGTGCGCGAGTTTGTCCAGCAGCTGGCTCAGGTCGTGCGTCTCCTGGATGCCGTAATAGATTTGTTTGCCCGTGGATTTGCCGTGGCCGCGCAGGTCCACCAGCACGCATTGCCAGCCCTCCTGCGCCAGCCGCAACGCCCAGGGCGCCATCGTAAACTGTGCCAGCCCGTATCCATGCAGCAACACGACCGTGCCACGCGGCGCCGATGTCCAGAGATTCGATTGCCCGGGCACGTCGGCGTGAAAATCGAATTCAAACTGTTTCCGGCCGTGTTCCAGCCAGTTGGTTGAGGAAACTTTCAGGTGATAATCCGCCGGCTCCACGACGCGATAACACAGCCGCGCCGGGGGCGGTCCCACCTCCACAAATTGCCTGGCAAAGTTCGTGAGTAGCTTCGGGTCAAACGCCACCCCCACGGGCCCCTTGGGCTCGAGCCACCGGGGATACGTGTTCGGCGCCTGCACCATCCGGTGGACGACAAAGGTGCCGCAGCCCGCCGTGCTCAAAGCCAGCAGGACGGACAGGAACAACCAACCCAATCTTCGCCGTATCACCCAGCTTGCTTAACCTGTTTCCGCCCGTTTGCCCAAAAAAATCTTGTCCCGGAAACCACTTCTTTAACCACGGATAGACTCGGATAAAACCCGAATTGACTGGTAGGGCGGGCAGTCCCCTGCCCGCCGTTCACGGAAACGAAAACAGCGGCGCGCACGGAGTGACGCGCCCTACCCATAAACTGCCGGTCTCTTCTGTTCCCCTATCCGTGTTCATCCGTGTCCATCCGTGGTTGAAAATGCCCTCCCCCGCAATAAACACGCTAATTTTGGCAAATAACGTCCAGCACCCGGCGGCGGCTTTCCCTTATTTTGTATCTGGTGGGGCGAGGCCCCTGATCCCGCAGCGCGGGACGAGGGCGCTCGCCTCGCCGAAAACTAATTTTGGCAAACACATGAAGGATCGCAAAAAACCAATCCGGCATCGCGCCAATCGCGCCCGGCCCGCTACAGGCGTCGAATGGCTGCACAACCCCGTCTTCAACAAAGGCACGGCCTTTACCGAGGCCGAACGGGAGGCCCTGGGCTTGCGCGGCCTCCTGCCGCCGCACGTCCATACCATGGATGAACAGGTGCTGCGGGTGATGACCAATTTCCGGCGCAAGCCGAACGACCTCGAACGTTACGTCCAGCTCGTCAGCCTGCAGGACCGGAATGAAACGCTGTTTTACCGGGTGATCATGGACCACCTGGAAGAGATGTTGCCGATCATCTATACGCCCACCGTCGGCCGCGCCTGCCAGGAATATGGCCACATCTTCCGCCAGTCGCGCGGCTTTTACATTTCCAGCCGCGACAAAGGCCGGATGGAACAGATTCTGCACAACTGGCCCACCCGCGACGTGCGCGTGCTTGTAGTCACCGACGGCGAACGCATTCTCGGGCTCGGTGACCTGGGCACCTCCGGCATGGGCATCCCCGTCGGCAAACTGTCGCTCTATACCGCCTGCGCCGGCATCAACCCTACCCAATGCCTGCCCATCACCATCGATGTCGGCACCGACAACGAATCCCTGCTCAACGATCCGCTCTACACCGGCCTGCGACAGAAACGGATTCGCGGCGAGGAATATGACCTCCTGATTGAGGAGTTCATGGGCGCCGTCGAAAAAGTTTTCCCCGGCGTGCTCGTCCAGTTCGAGGATTTCGGGAATCGCAACGCCTTCCGCCTGCTGGCGCGTTACCGCGACCGGGCCTGCACCTTCAACGACGACATCCAGGGCACCGGCGCCGTGGCGCTCGCAGGCATCCTGTCCGCGCTGCGCCTGACCGGCGGCAAAGTGCGCGACCAGCGCGTGCTGCTGTTTGGAGCCGGTGAAGCCGGCATGGGCATTGCCGACAACGTCGTCGCCTGCCTGATGACGGAAGGTCTCACGCTGGCCGAAGCGCGGAAGCATTGCTGGTTCGTGGATTCGAAAGGACTGATTGTCAAAGGCCGCGACCAGCTCACCGAACACAAGGAACGTTACGCCCACGACCACTCGTCTTGCGCCGACCTGCTCGCCGCTGTCAAATCGCTGAAACCGACCCTGTTGATCGGCGTATCCGGCATGGGAAAAAGTTTTAACCAGGAAGTGGTCCAGGCCATGGCCGGCTTCAATAAACGTCCGGTCATTTTCGCTTTGTCGAACCCGACCTCCAAAGCCGAGTGCACGGCCGAGGAAGCCTACACGTGGACGGAAGGACGGGCGGTTTTTGCCAGCGGCAGTCCGTTTGCGCCCGTGAAGATTGGCGACCGCACCCTGGTACCGGGCCAGGGCAACAACGCCTACATTTTCCCAGGAGTCGGCCTGGGCGTCGTCAGCACCCGCGCCCGACGCGTGACCGACATCATGTTCACCCGGGCCGCGCGCACGCTGGCCTCACTCGTCCGCGAGGATGAACTGGCGGAAGGCCGGGTTTATCCAGCGTTGAACCGCATCCACGAAGTGTCGCACGCCATCGCCGTGGCGGTGGCCGAGGAAGTTTACGCGGGCAAACTGACAGCCCAACCACGCCCGGCCGACCTGCCAGGCTACATCCGTTCCCAGATGTTCCGCCCGGAATATCCCGACTACTGTCAGCAATAGGAAAACGAGGCGGGAAAGTGCCAAAAGTCGGGACTAACTCTTTTATCGCCATTCAAATGTAAAACTAAACCGTAACTTTCTCATTTCAAACTCTTCTGGTTTACAGCATTTGTGCTGCGTTCGTTCTCATCAAATGGAGCCGCAAGAGCCCAGACTCCCTCTCGCCAGACATTTGTGGTGCGCCCGTTTCCGTCGTATGTAACTCGAAATCTCGCGCTTCCCCTTTCGCCACACGTCCATATTAGAGGCGGCAGGTTCCGTCGGTGCTCCAAGAGTTTGAAACAACCTCTGTCGTGTTTCTCCATTAGTAACGGCAAGCCGCTCGAATGGCGGGCCCGAAGTTCTCGCCCCCCTGAACACCGTGCAATCTTTCGCGGAGACCGTAGATGAGGACTGCAAAAACGATTCCGACAGGTGTCGCACAGCAAATCAATAATTTCTTGAGCGTCTCCATCCTTGTGCGCGGCCTAACGTCCTGGATCAGCGGCCCGGCACCGCTGATTGTCGCTTATGAAGCAGAACGTCATCGCCGGGTTCGCTGCATCTGGTTTGTTGGGCCGTTTCATCGACTCCTTCTCGAGCTTAACTCTGTATCGAGGAACGGAATCCGAACCAAAGATGAATTCGTGGGGCTCATCCTTGCGGTTGACATACCGGCCGGGGTTGCCGGGGCGGCATTTGGATAGTTGGCCAGGGCGATCAGCAGTTCGCTCGGCAAATTGGGGCCCGCCACCACATTCGGATAATTATACGCCACGGCCAGACACACGCCATTTGAAGGACAGTAGGAATACCAGGCATATTCTCCGAAAAGGCCGCCAGAGTGAGCCCAATATTGACTGCCAAGAATGTTGAAACGCATTAACCCTAACCCGTAGTCATAGCGCGTGCCCACAATGTCGATGGACTGGAAGGTGCACATCGCGGTCAGGCTGGTCTGATTCAAAAGACCACCGCCGAATAAAGAAAGCCCGAACCGCACCATATCAGAAGCGGTAGAGATTTCTGCACCCGAGGTCCAGAACGAGGTGAGAATGGCAGTCTGTGGCAAGGCGCCGAGATCCTCCTGAAGCCCATCGCCATTGAAATCGAGGTGAGGATCCGCCAAGCGACCATTCCAGTTTTCCTCGGCACCCATGAATGTGCTCCGAAGCCCGGCACGGCTCAATACCGTGCGGCGCATTTCTTCAGCCACGGTCAAACCGGTTACCCGTTGAATGATCAAGCCCAGCAGCACATAGCCCGTATTGCTGTATTCTCCATCCGCCCCCGGCGGGAAATAGGGCGCTCTCAGGTGGGCGAGGTCATCACTCGGTGGCCACTGGCGCGACCAATCGCTGAAAAGAGCCTGCCGGAAATCCGGATCATCTCCAAAATTATAGACACCAGAACGGTGGCCGAGTAATTGGCGGATGGTGATGGCGGAAGAAATGTTCTCAAAGCTAAGACCGGGAAGCCATTGGCCAATCGTATCATCAAGAGTTAATCGCCCCTCCTCGGCAAGCCTGAGAATCGTTGCGGACACGAATGACTTGGTAACGCTGCCAATTTCGAAAGGCGTTTGCGGTCGGATTGGGATGGTGCCATCGGATGTGCCATAGGTTCCCAGCCACAAACCATCCTTCGGCAAATAAGCGGCCGCTGAAGCGCCGACGACACCTTGATTCGTGCAGGCTCGACGCAGTGCCTGTTGCATCGTCTGGAAGACTGCGGCATTGGTGGCCAGGGTCACACGGTAAAACATCGCAGGGATTCCCACCGCATCATCTGCCCAGGATACGTCTTTTGCGTCTGTCGTAATCGCGACGCGCTGCCTCCACCCGGCCTTGGCAAGGTTCGTCGCAGTCTCGATGACGTAAGCTTGATCGGGACTGTTCGACCACGAAAGGACCGGGTTACCGTTGTTCACCGTGACCGCAACCGGACCGATCCCCACGGGAAATGCCACGAGTGGTGCCGAAAGCAAAAGCGCCATAACTCCAGTCCACGCTGACCAGTGTTTTGAATTCGGATTCATTGTCGCGCACATACCGCTATGCCTGTGCCCAACGACGGAGCTGAGCCACGCCGGGCCATTGACGCAACTGCGTATGCGGAACTGAGAGCGCCAACCTTCCACTTGCTTGGTGAGGTCATAGATGCCTGACAGTATTATTCACCTTCTCTCAACCGGGTTGTGAGAAGGGTGAATCACTAATAGGTCATATATTGAAATTAAGAGTTGCTCATAGACTTGTCAAGTTCAGCGTCAATGAGTTGGGCGTATTGGCTGGGGTTAAGGCACTGCGCAAATGAGTAGATTTTGGTTCACCATCCTGACTACTGCCAGCAATAGGAAGCGAGACGGAAAGTTGTCAAAAGTAGGCGACCCCTTTTCGCCTCAAGCGCAGGGCGAGACATCCGAGCCCGACAGTCAGCAACGCCAAAACCGATGGTTCGGGTACTGTCGCAACATTGAAACTGATTTCATCAATGAACGTCCAGTTGATCGGGCTGCAATCCGTTGAACTAATGGTCAAGGTGGACCCGACCCACAAGCCGTTGAAGAACAGCGTTCCGCGACTGCCGTCGGGAATGGCGGTTGGGGCCACGGTGAAGTCCGTGCTGCCAATACTCACTGTGCTGGGGAGGAAAATCTGGCTGGATTCGGCCCGATTGAAATCAATCCCGACCTGGGTGATGGTCACCAGCCCGGAAAACTGGAAGGTGATCACCGGGTCGGCCAACTTCCAGCCCACCCATTCATAGGCGATGCCGTTGCCGAGATTGGCAGACCAGTTGTTGGCTCCGTAACTGCCGTCAATCAGTTGCCGGCCCGTGTCATCAAAGTAATTGTAAAATCCGCCTTGCGCGGTTCCTTCCCCCGGCGTGGCCGTATAACCTGTGGGAACCACCGGGACGGCGTCAGCCGGCGAATTCCAGAGGCAGGGCAGAACTAGCGCAGACAGGATCAGCCATTTGCGGATGAACTCCATCCTTTCCTGCCTCATGGTTTTTACAGGATCCAATTTCTGCACCGTCGACGTTTGAGAATATTTTTTCATGTTTATGCCTGTTCGTTGATACAAGTTCTGCTCTGACTTTTCCGGACGAATCACATAATCCTAGCAGCTAATAATCGGGGAAACCATGGGGTGAACTCCCCATAAGTGCGACCGGACAATCATGCAGCATCCCGCAGTGACTGACCGCAAAATGAGAGACCGATCCGCCCCAACTCACGCATCTCCCGCTATTCCCAAATGTGCCGCCCGGAATATCCCGTCTACTGCCAGCAATAGGAAAACGAGGGAAGCGGCTGATGGCGGAAGGCTACACGACCAAACCAGGACCCGACCCATTTACGGCGTCGGTGTAAAACTCCAACTCACGCTTGCAGTGCCGGCGGTGGCGTCGGTGATGACGCCGTTGATCCACATGTCGTTGGCGAGGAAATCATTGGGCGCGTAATAATCGGTGGTGGGGATCGTGAATGACCCCAGCACCGGCACGATTGCCGATCCGGAGATCGTGCTGACCGCCAGGGGCAGCGGACGCGGAAGGATTGCGACCTGCCCTGCGATGGCGGTTCTGGGAGACGAGGACGACTGGCCTTCACTGGTCTCGGTATCAATGGCGTCGACCGCTACAATAGCAGCGAAGTTATAGAGGTTGCTCGTGCAATTAATGCCCATGACGAAAGTGGACAGCAACGGCACGGGGGGGCCGGAACCAATGGTCGTTGAGGTGATAAGCGTCCCGGAGCTCGAATCGTCTTCCCGATCATTAATCGAGACGGCGCCGGTCGCGGAACCGTTGAAGATGAACAACGGATCGCTGCCCGACCGCGTCAGATGAAAAGTAACCGATGCCTGCCGGCTGATGCTGAAACTGAAGCCCGGCGCTGACGGCGCCAGCGCGTAAGAAAAAGTCAGCGTGGCGTCCCAGTTGCTCACACTCGCGAAACCGCACGGGTTGACAATGACCGTCGCGAAATTCGTCACGACGCCCAGCGCGTTGCTGGCGGTGAGCGTGTAAACAGTCGTGACCGTCGGCGACACACCGAGGCTGCCCCCCGTCACAATTCCCGGCCCGGGGGAAACCCGGTAGGTCAGTCCCGCCACGGGACACCAGGTCAGCAGGCTGGACCCGCCGGACGCGATCACCGGTGGCGTTGCCTGGAACACGCAAGTTCCGTTGGTTTGTTGGAGCCGGAAGTAACCGCTCCGATTCGTCATGAGCAACAAAACGACGGACGAAGTACCTGAAACGGTTACCGTCTGCGTCACCGCCTGCCAATTTGCCGGCGAAAGGTTCGTCGTGGACGTCAATTGCCAGTTCACAAAATTGGTGGGCCAGGAAAACCGCAGGTTGGCCGGCGGGACGCGCGAGATGGTAAGCGTCGGCGACGTCGCGTCCGCGGTGCACGCCATCGCCACCACGCACCCGGAAAAGCAAAAAAGCTTCAAGCCGGTCATACGGGTTTGGAACCACCTCATAAGTATGGGTTTGACACATACATTCGATTCGCACAAGTAATATATGCAACAATGGTTGGGGACAGACGAATTCGACTACTCCCGTGCTCCCACCTTGGATGCGGAGCAATTCGGGTCAAAACCACGTTGCTACGGAACACTCAGGCGATAAAATCCCTGGACCGCGGCGGGAGGGCCGTCCGTGTAGGAATAAGTTTCATCCGCGCCGAATGCGCTGTTGGTGAGCACGGTCCAGGATGGAACCGGTGTTGCCACATTGGTCGACGTCCAAAGCCGGAACGGAGTCCCGGATGGACCCGTTGCCGTGAGCACGAGACGACGATCCGGAAGTTTGGCGATGCCGGCAAACTGAGGCGTCAGGACGACGCGGAAGATGGTGCCGCCGCCGCCGGGACCGCCTTGCGCGGTGGTTCCGTACAGATTTCCGTCGGGACCGAGCGTCAGCGACGACGCCGGAAACGAACCGTTGGTGCCGTGGAACAAAAACAACGTGGTAAACGTTCCATTGGTGGTAATGCCAAAGACGGATCCGGACCCAATGCCAGATGGGCTGTTGGCAGGGTCGCCGGCAAAACTGGCCGTTCCGTAAAGCCTGCCGTCATTGCCGAAGATCAATCTAAAGGAAGGCTCTTCCCCGTCGGTGCTGCCGTGGAAATTAAAAAGTGTGGTCAGGTTTCCGTTGGTGGTGAGTTTGAATATGGTGCCAAAACTGAGATTGGTGCCTCCGAAGCCGGTGGTGCCGTAGAGGAATCCGTCTTTACCGAAAATGAGGCCGCCGACGGGATTTGCTCCATTGGTGTTGTTGAAAGAGAGCAACGTGGTCAATGCGCCGGCGGGCGTCAGGCGGAAAACGGTTCCCAGATTATTGGCGCCGCCGCCCGCCGTGGTCCCATAAAAATTGCCGTCGTCCCCCAGCACCAGGCCGTCCCTGGGAGTGGCGCCATTCGGGCCGTTGAAGTTGGTGAGAATCGTCAGGACGCCGTTGGCGGTGACACGAAACACCGTGCCGTGGAAGCCGGGGCCCGATACCGGAGTGGTGCCGTAAAGATTGCCGTTGGTGTCGATCAACAATGGACAAACCGGGCTGGCGCCACTGTTGTTGCCGTCGAACGACGCGAGGGTGGTCAATGTTCCGTTGGTGGAGAATCGAAAGACGGTTCCAACGGAGTTTAAGCCGCCGCCGGAGGTGGTGGTGCCGTAAAGATTCCCGTCTTTGCCGAGTGTCATTGTCGATTGAGGAAATGAGCCGTTGGTACCGTTGAACGCGAACATCCGGGTGAACGTTCCCGCGGGGGTGAGGCGAAAAATTGTTCCCAGATTGTTGCTGCCACCTGCGTCGGTCGTGCCATAGAAATTCCCGTCCGGTCCGAGCGTCAAGCCTGCCTGCGGATTGATGCCGTCCAGCGGCATCAGCGAGACCACCGTCGTCATCAAACCGTCCGGTGAGACTTTGAAGACCGCGCCTTGAGTGCAACCGTAGAAATTTCCGTCGCTGGCCAGGAGCAGGCCGGAAACCGGCAGAGCATTGGCGCTATTGGTGAAGGATGCGAGCGTGGTCAGGACTCCGTTGGTGGTGACTTTGAAGACGGTTCCCAGATTGGCGGCGCCACCCAATAGCGTGGTGCCGTAGAGTTGCCCATCTGCGCCCACGGTCAATGGTGACATGACAGTGGCGCCGTTGGTGCCGACGAATGAAGCAATCGTGGCATAAACGCCATTGGTCGTAATTCTGAATATCGAGCCCCGGTCAGCGCTGCCGCCATCACGCGACGTGCCGTAAAGGTTGCCATCCGGGCCGACGGTCAGCGCGGCCGGATGAGTGAAGCCTTCCGTGTTTTGAAATGAATGGAGTGTGGTCAACGCACCTTGCGTGGTGATTTTGAAAATAGTGCCCGCGCCAATGGTTCCGCCAACAGAGGTGATGCCGTATACCTCGCCGTCCGGTCCGAGCGTCAGGCCGGCAGGTGGCGCTGCGCCGTTCGTGTCGAAAGCGAATGAGACCAACGTCGTGATCATCCCGCCGGGCGTAACCCGGAAAACTGCACCGAGAGAATTGGTGCCGCCTTCCGTTGAGGTGCCATAGAAGTTTCCATCACCGCCCAGCACCAGGCTGAATTGCGGGTTCCCGCCGTTTATACCGTCGAGCACCGCAAAATTGGTCAACCCGCCGCCGGTCGTCATCCTGAAAAATGTTCCCCATCCGAATGGCCCGCCGGCTCCAGTCATGCCGTAAAGCAAGCCGTCGTTCCCAACCACCAGACCGGCGGCGGGATTTGGCTGGTCCGAGATGAGATAGGTCAGAATGCCAGAGGGTGTGACGCGAAAGATGGAGCCGGAGCCCAATGGGCCTCCGTGAGTAGTTGTGCCATAGAATTTCCCGTCGGGACCCTCCACCAGATTTCCGGTGACGGTTCCCGGGCTGAGCTGGAAGTTTACAAGAGTTTGCGGTTCCAATCCGAACGCCGAACCGGCGGACCAGGAGAGGAAAAGCGTGGCGACAGACAAGACCCGGGAGATCAGATTTATAATACTCATTTTGGCTTCGATGATTTTCAGACGATACGAGCATTCAGGGGCGGCGATGTTCCCGGATAAAGAGTTACGGTTTCATCAACTCTTACGGTCCAACCCTCAAATCTTAAAACGGGCTTTTAGGGCCGCGCTTCAAGAATCAGATTGAAGGGAGTCTCGGTTGCCCGGCGGCAACTACCGAAGCCGGCTTCCTCCACGATCAGCTTTCGCAACTGTCTTTCGCCGGCCTGCGCCCCCAGGGCGGCGCCCGTCGGCTGGGCCAACGAAGTGGGAACGCAGACCATCGTGGAGGCGGAGTAATACATTCGACCGATGGGATTCAGGTTGTCTTGCAAACTGTCGCCGGCCATGGGTTCAACAATCATGACCGAACCGTTTGGTTTGAGCGCAGTTCGAACGTGTTTCAAAGTGCCGACCGGATCGCCCATGTCATGGAGGCAATCGAACATCGTGATGAGGTCGTAT
>CAYPSF010000130.1:0-12517 GCA_964413165.1 uncultured Bifidobacteriaceae bacterium | reverse complement strand
TCGACCGCCGCAGCCAGATGGACATATAGACCATCAGGAAAATCTGGTTGAACACGGGCCAGACCCATGGCAGCCATACCCCTTTCATGCCGTACGTGACCGTCACATAGACCAGCCACATGGTCCCCGAGATATCGAACATGCCCGACGCGTTGGAAACCCCCAGCATGTACCAGGGCAGCTGATTGCCTCCCAGAAAGTAGTGCTTCATGCTCTGGGACGCGCGTTTGGAAACCCAAAAGCCGACAAAGATCGTGGCGATCAGGTACAGGACAATGATGCTAAGATCGATCCAATGGAGTTGCATAGAGTTGACCTATCATGATTTTGCTGACGTTAACAGGCAATCACGCTTTTTTCCGACGCCACCGCGCCCAAGTCCGGAAAATCCGGTTCCGGCCAAGCCAAGTGGTCGGCTAGGTTATACCGATCCGCCGACTCTGGCTTGTCACCGAAATACACGACAAGGCGGCCGGCCCTGCGGACTTGCTTTCATGCCCCGAAACCGCTTGGTTATCAAATAATGACACGAATTTCTCGCCTGAGTCTTGGGTGTTCCTTGATTTTTGTTCTGTCGGCCTCCGCCCCGGCTGCCAACGAATCCCTCCAAATCCGCCTCAATACCGTCGGGTACCTGCCCGCCGCGGAAAAACTCGCAACCATTGCTGCTCCCGGCACCAATTTTACCATCCTCCGCCTCGCTGACAACACCACGGCCTTCACCGGCAAAATCAGCGGGCCGGTTTTGAATCCGGACACCCGGGAACAACTCTACACCGCGGATTTTTCGAAGGTCCAAAAGCCCGGTGATTATCAGCTCGTCATCCCGGGCTTGGGCCGATCCGCGCCGTTCCGCATCGCCTCCGACGTCTATCGCGAGCCGTATTACGTCGTCATGCGTGGATTTTATCTGTGGCGTTGCGGCACCGCGGTCAGCACGACGTATCACGGCAACACCTTCGCCCATGCGGCCTGCCATACCAACGACGCGTGGCTGGATTATGTCGGCGGCGGCCACACCAACCTGGACGGCACCGGGGGCTGGCACGACGCCGGCGATTATAACAAATACACGGTCAACGCCGGCGTCACCGTCGGTTCCCTGTTCCGGGCCTGGGAGGATTTCGGCCCGCAACTCCGCAAGATCCGCCTCGACCTCCCGGAATCCGGCGGTCCATTGCCGGATTTTCTGGCCGAATTGAAATGGGAGTTGGACTGGCTGCTGACCATGCAGTCGCCGGACGGTTCGGCGTATCATAAACTCAGCACTTTGAGCTTCGGCGTTTTCATCCTGCCGGAACTGGAAACGACGAACCGTTACTTTACGCCCTGGGGCAGCGAAGCCACCGCCGATTTCACGGCCATGACGGCGCAGGCAGCGCGGATTTTCCAGCCCTACGACCCGGCCTATGCCAACCGCTGCCGCCAGGCCGCCCAAAAGAGTTATCAATTCCTGCAGGCCCACCCGGAATATCATCCGGCCGACCAGACCGGGTTCACCACCGGCGCCTATGAAATCAACCAGCCCAACCATCGCCAGAACGGTATTCCCCAAAATCGCCTGTGGGCCGCGGCGGAACTCTGGGAAACCACCGGCTCAGCCGACGCCTTGCTCGACCTGGAAACCCGCATCCAGGCGACTCACGGCCAGGTCGACAGCGACTTCGATTGGGATGAAACAAAAGATTTGGGACTGATTACCTATTTGTTCTCCTCGCGGCCCGGCCGCGACCCGGCCCTGGTCAAACTGGTCCGCAGCAACCTGCTGGCCATGGCGGACGCCATGGTGCAAACCGCCAACCATGACGGTTATGAACGTCCACTGGGTTCGCGTTATTACTGGGGTTGCAATGGCGGCGTTGCGCGCCAAACGCTCCTGCTCATGGCTGCCGATCGCCTGTCGTCCGGCAAAGGTGGTTATCGCGCCACGTGCCTGGGTGCGATGAACCATTTGCTGGGCCGCAACTGTTTCGGCCGGTCGTTTGTCACCGGCATCGGTTTCCAACCGCCGTTGCACCCGCACGACCGCCGTTCCGGCGGCGACAACGTGGTGGACCCGTGGCCGGGTTATCTCGTCGGCGGCCCGCATCCCAAGGCCGATGACTGGCATGATGAACAGGCGGATTTCAGGACCAATGAAATTGCCATCAACTGGAACGCCGCGCTGGTTTACGCGTTGGCCGCTTGCCTCGAAACCACGCCTTAGCGCCATTCTTTCGCCCTCGTCCTTGTCCTCGAATTTTTTTCCACCGAGGGACACGGATTAACCGCCACCCGTCACTTCCAGCGCAAACTGGCAACGGACCGGTCGGGCGACCGGCCCGTTGCCCACGCTTAACACCCGCCTCCCTGGCTGTTTTACTCGTTGATGCCCCAGTGCCGGTTGACCGGCGTCACCCGGACCGTCCAGTCGTACGGCCGTAACCAGCGGACCAGCAGCCGTTGACGTGTCCGGCGGTCCACCCGTTCCGCGTCCGATTGCATCAGCACCTCGTCCACTTCCGTCAGCAACCGGGCCGGACTGGCCGTTTTGCTCACAACCGCTCCGGCATCGATGGCTGCGCCCAGGCCGAAGTGACTGGTGCGACCGGTCAACAGGAGCAGGGACGGGCACTTTTCATTATCGAGGATCCGTTCGGCCGCCTCCCAACCGGCCGATGCCGGCAGATCCAGGTCCAGCAACACCACTGCCGGACAGTCTTGATCGGCCAGCCGGAGGGCATTGGTGGCATCGTTGATCTGCATGAAGGCCAGGCCGGCGAAGTCCGCCGTATCGCCCAGGCGCACGCCCAGGCCGGCATCATCACTGACCAGCAGCAACGCTCTCCGGTCCTTCTCCGTTGCCAATAGCGGCAGACCGGCTCCCGCCTGGACGCCGGCGGAGACCAGGCAGATCGGACAATTCACCGCGCGCCCTTCGTGGACGGCCGGCACCAACTGATGCCGCCGCACTTGGGTATCCAAATATTTTGATTTCATGATCGTTTTAAAATTAAAGGTTAAAGTTGGGTCCGGACCGCGGACAGCGCCGCCCGGCATTTTCTGTCCGAGGGGCCGGGGGCCGGCAGCGGACGTCGATACACTACACGACGGGACCGGCCAGACCCCCGGCTGGGGTTGGGGACAAGAGGGATGCGAATCAGGAAACCGCGGAAGGCGCGCGCGGCTCGCAAGCCAGGCGCAAATAAAACCGCCAGGTCCGGGCCAGACCGGCCGGTGCCTCAACTACACTGAACAAAGCCGGGACCGGCTCCAGCCCGGAAAGCCGGGTGTTGGCGGCAATAAACAATGGCGATCCCGGGTTCGGATCACAAGACGTCCCCGCCCGCCGATTCAAGTGCCGCAGCGCCTGCCTGGCAGAATAAACGTCCCGGGATCGATCCGGTTGGCCGTGCCCGGGGGCGGCAGAGATCGAGGTGCGATAGCCACAAACACTCGTGCCGCCGCCCGGGACATCGGCGGAACCGCTGGCTGCTGCCGCCAACCAAAAAAGCGGCAACAGCGAGGCAAACATGATTTTCATCCGTTGCATTCGTTCCTTGGACGGCCTTCGGGTTGAAATGTTCAATCTGAAAACGATTAAAACCGCGGAGGATGACGCGGGCGGACCCGGATGGTTGACCACGGGAAAAACCGACTGCGGAAAACCTTTTTACCGCGAATGGACAAAGATGACTCAATACCGAACACGCGCTGCCGAAAATTTTCCTGAAAACTAAATCACCCGCTGGCCAACCCGGCGAACCCGCGTTATGTTCCTGCCGATCGAAAACCATCACGGCTTGGAGGTTATGATGAAAATCCACGGAGCAATTGTCCCCTCAACACAAAGTTTTCCCATCGGCAAACACATCGGGCGTCTCCTGTTGCTGCTGTCAACTGCACTCGTCCATCCGGCCACTGTCCGCGCCCAGGCCGGCTTCGTGGACCCGGGCTTTCTCAATAACTTGTCCGGGCCGAGTTCCTTCGTCTGGGCCCTCGCCCGGCAACCGGATGACCGGCTGCTCGTCGGCGGCCAGTTCACCGGCTTCAACGGCGTGCCCGGCGGCGAAGTCGTCCGCCTGAATCCCGACGGCACCGTGGACACCAGCTTCTCCGCCACCATCACGGCCGGCGATACCACCATCCACAGCGTGGCCCTCCAGCCCGATGGCCGGATTCTGATCGGCGGCACGTTCGCCGGCATCAACGGCGTCACCCATATCCGCCTCGCGCGCCTGAGCCCCGACGGTACCCTGGACTCAAACTTCGTGGCCTCGGTCAACAGCAGCCAGTCGTTCATCACCGTCAGCCACCTGGCGCTGCAAACTAATTCGCAAATCGTCATCGGCGGCTGGTTTGAATCCGTCAATGGCGCGCCTCACACCAACATCGCCCGGCTCAACAGCGACGGCAGCCTGGACACGGGTTACAACGCCCAGATCGATACCCCGCCCAATGCCCTGGCCCTGCAACCCGACGGGAAGGTCCTGGTCGGCGGCGCGTTCAGCATAGTCAACGGCCAGACTCAGCCCCACATCGCGCGCCTGAACACCAACGGCACGTTGGACGCCACGTTCCTGCCCGTCACCGACGGCAACGTGGACAGCTTTGCTCCTCAACCGGACGGAAAAATCGTCATCGGCGGCGGCTTCACCACCATCAACGGAACGAACCGGAACCGGATTGCCCGCCTGAACGCCAACGGCGGCCTGGACACCACCTTCCAAAACGGCATGGCCGGCGCCGACAGTTACGTCGGCTGTGTCGCCGTTGATCCCATCGGCAGGGTCCTGGTCGGGGGACAATTCAACAACATGAACGGTGTGGGCCGCAACTGGATCGCCCGCCTTAACGGTAATGGCAGCCTGGACACCAACTTTCTCGCGAGCGCGGACAATTATCTTGAATTGCTGCTCGTTCAGCCGGATTCCCGGGTCGTCATCGAAGGCCCCCTGGTCACCAGCGTCAACGGGCGCAGCCGCAACCGCCTGGCCCGCCTCCAAGGCGGCGACGCCCCCATCCTCAGCCAGCCGCGGTTGTCCGGCGGGATTTTTTCTTTCGACGTGAACGCGGTGGCCGGCAAGACCTATGGGGTGGAAGCGTCAACGAATCTCCCGGGCGGTTGGAGCCTGGTGTTGTCCACCAATGCCGCGTTTGACAACTTTACCTTTTCCAACCTGAATCCGGTCCAATTCCCCCGCCTCTTTTTCCGGGCCTACAAATCACCGTGAGGTTTCTTCCATCTGGTGGGGCGAGCGTCCTCGCGAGCCGTTTTGCAGAAACTTCCGATCCCGGCTCGCGGGGATGCTCGCCCCACCGAAAACTGAAAACCGTAGCTCTACGGACTCTTGATATAACGGCTGGCGAAGGTCAGGAAGGTCGGCCAGTTCGGGGCATCGGTGTGGCCGCCACTGTGCTGGCGGAAAGCCACATCGCCATCAATCAACGGAGTTTCGACGGGCGGAAATTCCGTGGTGCCCAGGTCTTTTTTGCCCAGGAGCCGGTACACCGGCCCGGCGGCGGCCGCGGCCAGGAACATGCCCTTGGCATCCACCCAGCCATCTCCCTTCACCATCACACCGCCGCCGATGAAAACCGGGCGGGGCGCGCACAAAGCGATCAACTCATGCGCATCAACCGGCAAATCGTTCCAGTTCAATGGTCCGGCATATTTGATGAAGTTCCCGGCCATCCAATGGTATTCGCCCGACCCGGCGATGTTCTCGACCAGTTCTCCCCAGTTGCGGCGATGAAGTTTCGCGCCGCCCTCACCCGAGGAGCTGACATAAACGATGGCGAAACGGGGATCGTAAGCCATTGCCACGAGGACTGCCTTGCCGTAGCGCGAGTGGCCTTCGAGCCCAACCTGCCGGGCGTCCACGGATTTGTCAGTTTCAAAATAGTCGAGGGCCCGGCTGGCGCCCCAGGCCCAGGCCCGCAATGCACCCCAATCGTCAACCTTGCGCGGTTGTCCCCGGCTGCTCAGACCGATGATACCTTCAGTCAAACCGGCGCCGTTGTCGGGCTGGATGCTGGTCGGGGTCAGTACAGCGTAACCCCACCCTTTGGCGAGAACCTGCTGCTGCCAGGTGGGTCCGTTGGTGTTGCCGAAGCCGCCGCCGAAAGCTCCCCGGCCCGGGCCGTTAGTCCCACCGGGGGCATTCGTGCCGCGAAATCTTCCGAAATTAAAACCGAATTGCATCATGACCGGCACCGGGCCGGTCGCGTTGGCCGGAGTGGACAGGGTAAGCTGGATGTCCACTTGGATGGCCGGGCAGGCGGAATTATCGACGTGACCCACCAGCTTTTTGGTGATGACCGGCACCAGGCCGTTCGTTTCCCGGGTCGTGCCGGCCACTTCCCAATTCACCCGCGGTGTGACTCTGGGGACCCGGCCATAGATTTCCCGGTCGAAATCCTCGACGATTTCCGGGCGCCGTTCATCCCACCACATTTTTGCGGTCGTGACTTTTTTGCCATTCTTCAACGTCAGCGGATCGGGCAGGGTCGGATACGGATTGGCTTTGCTCTCGTCGTAATTCGCGGCGTTGGCAGCCTGTGGATTGTTGCCATTGGCGCCTTCGCGTATCGATGTGATATGCAGCAGCCCCATGAGCCGCTGGTGATCCTGCTGCGAGGTCAGGATGACTCGAGCCAGGGACGAATTGGTCGCCGGGGATTCCGACTGCGCATGGCAAAAATTCGGAACCGTCAAAACAGCCAGGGCCAGGGCCCGAAAGCATTGATTCTTCGACGAATAAATCATTTCGGTCACCAGGGTTTGTGGTTGTCGGTCATCCCCGGCCAGTCGTCCGTGCGGAACGGGGTCGCCGGCAACCCGGCGCCGTTGAAAAGGGTTGCCGCCGGATTGGCCTGCCAGGCATAACGGGCCGCTTGCGGGTCCGGCACCGCAGACGATGACACGACTACCGAATCTCCCTCCACCTTCGCCCCGGCCCAATGCCATTGATGGTCTTTGCCGGCCACGGAAAATTCCCCCGGTTTGTCTCCCTTCACCACCAGCCCGCCTTCGGCATGGTTGAAGCGAAGTTTCAGCGCACCCGGCAGGCGCGTCAGCGAGTCGAATGCAGGTCCGGTGCTGGGAATTTTTTTGCCGTATTCATCGGCCAGGGCGCACAAGGCCAGGCGTTCCCCGACGACCTGCTTGTCCTTGGGATGAATGTCATTGGCATCGCCGGTGTCGATGGTGACGGCCAGGCCGGAATGCTTGACCTTTTGAGCGGTCAACGCCTGCGCCTCGCGCAGTTCAGCCCAGGAATCGTCGCCCGGCTGGTCGCGGTGATGCATGAACGCGGGCAGGCTGACGATGTAAAATGGAAAGTCGCCCTGGTGAAACAGCTTCCGCCAGTCGCCAATCATCGCCGGCAGCAGGACCCGGTATTGATGCGCCCGTTCGGCGTTCGCTTCGCCCTGATACCAGATGGCGCCCCGGAGGGACAACGGCGCCACCGGCTGGATCATACCGTCATAAAGGACGATGGGCATCGTCGGATAATTCTCGAACGTCAAGGGCAGGGGATGTGGCGGTCGGGCATCCACGCTCAACTGGCCTTTCCATTCGCCGGCCAGCGGAATCACGGATTGATCGCCCAGGACCAGGCGCAGGTCGTCCGGCTTGGACAGGAACCCGCCCTGCGGTTTCAATTTGAAAACGCGCACCACGAGGACATTCCGGCCGGGCTTGAGCAGACCGTCCTTGATCGCATATTTCCGGGGATTCTCCACCCACGAACTGGCGCCGACCCACTGGCCGTTGAGCCAGGCGGTATCCATCTTTTCAATCGAGCCGAGACAAAGAGTCGCCTGGCCTGCCGGCAACGGGTCCGGCAAGGTGACCTCTTTGCGAAACCAGCAGATGCTCGGAACGTCCGCCACGCCCAGCTCCGCAAAACCGCCGGGAATCTGGACCGGTTTCCAGCCGGAATCATCCAGGTCAGCCGCCGACCAGTTGTTGCTTTGGCCTGCGTCATATTCATCCAGCCACGTCATGAGGAAACTGCCGGATTCCGTCCCGCCCTTGGCATGCAGCCGTGCAATCTCCGCGAGCGGTTCGTCAAAATCCTTCAACTGGCGAAGCGATTCCGGGCTCATCCAGCTTTCGGCCGGGGTGCCGCCCCAGCAATCCTGAATCAGGCCGATGGGAACGTGGAGTTCGTCCTGCAGTTTTCGTCCAAAAAAGTAGCCGACCGCCGAAAATCCGCCCCAGCCGTTTTCGGCGACGGTTTGCGGCGAACAAATTTTCCATGACCCTTGCAGGACCGCCGTGGGAGCATAGGCCACGTGCTTCTGCACCACGAACAACCGGATTTCCGGGTGTTCCGCCGCCTTGATTTCCTCCGCGCCGTTCCGCGCCTGGCCCAGGCCCAGTTCCATGTTGGACTGCCCGCCGCACAGCCAGACATCACCCACCAAAACCTCATGTAACACCACGCTTTGATCCGGCCCGGTGATTGTGACCGTGTACGGGCCGCCCGGCGCCGGCGCCTCGACCTCGGCCTGCCAACGGCCATCGGGTCCCGCCACCGCCGTGGCCGCACGACCCGCCAGCTCCACCCGGACGGATTCTCCGGCTTTGGCCCAGCCCCAGAACCGGATCGGTTTCCCGCGCTGGAGAACCATGTTGTCGCCGAACATCGGGCTGACGAAAGGCAGGGACGGGCTGTCCGCCGCGCCCGCGGTCATCAACGCCGCACCGATCAGAAGCGAAAGACAAAAGATTTTGGGTCGCATAATCTGTTTAAAATGGCGATTTCAGGTCAATGACTGAAGCATAAAATGCAAGCCACCCAACGCAAGCCCTTCAGCATGGACAATCCTCGAATGAACCACCAAAGCGCCACTGTCACGGATAGGACGACCGATAAAAACTGGCTGAAGAAGTCGCCGTGACGTCGAAAATGAATGTTCCCGAAACGCCGACCGTGGCGGTGCCCAACGTCTGCCAGGGGACCGCCAGGTTGGTGGTATATTGGAGCGAATAAACCTGTCCCGAAAACCCACTCGAGCTGAGTCGAAAGAGATTTTCGCCCAAAGCCTGGACGCCAAGTTGGTTGGGCGCAACTCCCGGCGGACCATAATTCTGCGCGGCATCATCCAAAACCAATACCCAGTCGCTTGCGTCGGGCGGCGTGAAGGCCCGCGTCCCAGTGGTGCCATAGGCTGCAATGGCCGTGGCCACGCCAGTGCGCGGGTTATACCACCACGCATTGGCCGTCGCCCCGGATACCTTCGTCATATCCACCGTCGGCGTCCTTGTGTCCTGCGGAATGTAGGCCAGGATCGTTTTGCCGGATGCTTCCCGGGCACAGGCAACGTAGTCAATGGTTCCGGAGGTGCCGTAGCCGCTGATGACCACCGAGTGGCCGACATCGGGCACACAATTCCACCAGGGCCGCGTCCGGATTAATTTAATGACGTTCGTGATGGTGGTGGCTCCAGCATCCCACATCTCAGCCTGCCAGCCGGGATCGAACGGCCACTGGTGTTCATCGCCGTAAAAGTGTCCCATGTCCCCGCTCAACACCGCCCACCAGGCAAAATGACGGCAGTCGAGGGCAGTGAATGGGGTTCCCGTGATGTTCCGATACTCGTAATACGGTTCGCGCGCGAAAGACGCCACCACCGGGCTGCGCTGGTAATTGGCGAGCGATTCCACATACGGGAACAGGCTCCCGTAGCTGCTGTTAAGCGTGACAAAGTTGCTGTAATAAATGGCGGGCGTCGGCCGCTGGGCCTGAGCGCTGAACAGATGGTTCGTGTCCGCGGACCGGATGCCCGCCGCCACGATGTTCCAGAGGCAATTGTCGGGTGCGTTGGGTTCGCTGAAATCACCAGCCCCGATCCACACCAGGTTCGTGAAATCTTTGTAGCGGTTTCCGATGAATGCACCATAGGACCTCAACGCATTGCTGCTGTTCCCAACCATCTGTGCGTACCAGTCGGCTCCGCCAAAGCCATCGTAAAGCGGATACGCAAAAACGTTGATGCCGTAATATCCGGCGCGCTGGATCACGTAATCGACGTTGGTAAAATAACGCGCATCCCAGGACAACAGGTTTGTGTAGGGGCCGGCGACGGTGTTGGTAAACGGAAGGTGGCCGTATATGTCCCCTTCGTAACTGTTGCCGTCCTCGTTCCTGGTGGCCGTCAGGTCCAGGATGATTGAGTTGTATCCCTGGACCCAGCGATTGCTCAAATAGTAATCGATCTCGGACGTGTTCAGGCTTTGGATCAGGAACCACGGGCTGTCCCCTTGAATAAAAAATGGAACATTGTTCTGGTCCACGACGTAATGCTCCCCCGGCGCCAGCTTGAGCGGATAAGCCGGCCCTCCCACCGCGTCTCCAGCCACCAACAAGGATGCGAACAGCACCAGATGTCTGATCCAAAACCCCAGCCATTGTTCTCGGCTGAAAATCATCAAGGCACTATGACCTGTCAAAGAGTTTCCGTAAAGAAGCTCGTGGGCTTGGTAGTGCCGCCTCGTTCACTGCTTGAAAACCTCGGGTGCGATCGTGCGCAGCGCATTGGTTGCGGCATCGCGTAAAGACCAATCAGGACTATTAAGCATAATGAGCAGCGAAGTTCGTTCGCTATTAAGTGCTCCCGGTTGAATCCGAAGCAATGCACAGATAGCACCCTCTCGAACGTCTGCATCTGAGTCGTTTACAGCACATGACAGGGTTGGCACAGCTGGCAAGGCTTCATTGCCGAAGTGCCCTAGTGCCGTGGCTGCACAGGCACGCACCCATGATCGAGTATCTTGGAGCATATTGGTTAGAGCTGGCACTGAAACATTCGGTTGAAGCTCTAGGGCGCCGAGCACAGATGCTGCCTCGCCGGCCACAAATTGGTCTTTGTCCGTCAAACATTGAACGAAGAGGGGTACAGCCATTGTCATTTGGCGGTGCAGATCATCCAAAGACCTCCACCGATCGGAAAGTTCGCTGATTGCACGCGCTGCTTTGAAGCGTTTGCCGGCATCGAGATTTGTGCTACCGAGCATCTGGAGGAGTGATGGCAAAGCATCTGGCCCTATAAATTCAAGAGCAATAATCGAACGATTGGCGCTATCTCTACGGTCAGGATCCTGAGCCATTTTGGCAAGTTGAGGAATGGCCGAACGGGCCATCGGACCGATTGGCTCAAAACCTACCATGGCATCACCAGCGCGAGCTAAAGCGGGATTTGCAGTTATCCACAAGGGAATCCAACGGTGGATTTCGTGGAGACTAGTAAGACGAGTTGCCAAAGCGGAAGGTTCGTACGCAATCCAGTCCACAAGCCAGGGCACAGCATTGGTGCCAATTTGGGTGATTGCAACTGCCGCCGCTTCCCCTGTTTCCGGCCGATTCGAATCAAGCACACGAAGCCAGTAGCTAAGCGTTTGCCCCCTGTAAACAGGTTCACGTTCAGAACACAGCACGCCAACCAATGTAAGAATAAGTGTCCCACAAAGAAAGATAGCAAGAATCTTTCGGCGCGTCCGCATATCCGGAATCTGGCATGAAGACACCGGGAATGGAATCTTGAAACAAGCGGAGGATTACTGCAGGTGAAAATTGTTCTGCAGGTGAATATCTCGCGAGGAGCTTCCGATTTGGATTTTATAATCGTCCGATTGCGCCACCCAGGCAACTTTGGCCGGGTCGTAGAAGGCGAAGGCCCGTTGGTCCAGCGGGAGGGAGACGGTTCGCTTTTCACCGGGTTGCAGGAAAATCTTTTTGAAACCTTTCAACTCTTTCAACGGTCGCGGCCAGGCGGGATTTTCCTGGTGCACATAGAGTTGTGCCACTTCGGCGCCGGCCCGGGAACCCGTGTTCATCAGGTCGAACTCGGCGGTAACGACCGGGCCGTTGGTGCCCGCGCCAGGCACGAGTTTCAGGTTGGAATATTCAAACGTGGTGTAGCTCAGTCCATATCCAAACGGAAATGCCGGCTCGATGTTCTTCGTGTCGAACCAGCGATAGCCCACCAGCAATCCTTCCTTGTAGAACAGCGTGCCGTTCGTGCCCGGATACGTGTCCAGCGCGTGCGCCGGCGAATCCGACAACTGCCTCGGATAGGTCACGGTCAGCTTGCCCGACGGGTTCACGTCACCGAACAAAATCCGCGCGAGCGCATGGCCGCCTTCCATCCCCGAATAATGCGCCTGTAACACCGCCGGCACCTGCGCCAGCCATGAGCCCAGTTCAATCGCCGGGCCCGACACCAAAACCACAATCGTCCGCGGATTGGCCGCGACCACTTTCTGGATCAATTCATCCTGGCCGTACGGCAAACACAAATTCGTCCGATCCCAGCCCTCGTCGTCCAGATTGCGGGAATGATTGAAGCCGGCGACGACGATGGCCACGTCCGCCTGGCGCGCGGCCGTCACGGCGCGTTCGACCAGGTTGGAATCCGCGCCGGATTTGCTGTAACCGGCCGAGTAGGTCACGTTCACCCGGCCACCGACGAACTGTTCGATGCCGTCGAGCGGAGTGACCTCGTACATGGTCTTGACGCCGGCGCC
>CAYPSF010000129.1:0-12745 GCA_964413165.1 uncultured Bifidobacteriaceae bacterium | reverse complement strand
TGGCCGAAGTCAAAACTTTGAGTGGATTGCTGCCGATTTGCGCCTGCTGCAAAAAAATCCGCGACGACCGGGGCTACTGGAATCGAATTGAGAGTTACATCATGCAGCGTTCAAACGCTTCGTTCAGCCACGGCTATTGTCCCGCATGCGCGATAAAATCCCTTGAAGCCGCCGGGGTGCCGGTATCCGACGAGCTGCGTAAAAAGGCTTATCAAGACCTGCAATCCGACCTGAATTCGGCTTGATGGGGGAAACTGGGGGATTTGGCTGGCTTGCCGGGTCAAAGCTCGCGGCGAAGCTTGACCCAGGCCCGACTTCGTTGCGCTACGGCGCGGCAGCCCCGAAAGCTTTCGGGGCTGGTGGAGCCGAGGGGGTTCGAACCCCTGACCTCCTGAATGCCATTCAGGCGCTCTACCAACTGAGCTACGACCCCATCCGGAGAGCGCGCAATCTAAAGACTTTGCCGCGGCCTTGTCAAACTTTTTGCCGCCCGGGTGTGAATTGTGATTGAACGGCCCCGACAAAATTGCATAGCGTCAGTGTGTGCGTGAACTTCCATCCCCGTTCCGGATTGCGTTCCTGACACATGAGCCGTTTTATCCGCCCTCCGGCGGTGGTTCGGCCGAGGCTGTTTATCTTGTCGAGGAAATGGTCCGGCGCGGCCATGAAGTTCATGTTTTTTGCCCGCAGATTCCCGAAGCCGAAACCGTCGCCCGGAAATTTGGCGTCCATTTGCATCCGTTTACCGCCTGGTCCATGGGCCGCTATGCCCGGATGCGTAATTTCAAATACCTGTGGTATCCGCTTTTTCTGCAGCGGCTGGTCGCCCGGACCGCGGGCACGGTCAAATTTGACCTGCTGCTCTCGCAGCATGCCATTTCCGCCGTCGCCGCCGGCCGTCTGAAACAAAAACTCGGTGTGCCGGTGGTGATGAACTTTCCCGACCTGCTCACCGGTTTCATGGAAACCTGGCCGGCTTACCTGGCCCCGCGCCCGCTGGTGGAAGCGCTCAAGCGTTACGAGATTTGCCTGCCCGCGCGCTATGGCGCGGATGGGGTGCTGGCGATTTCCGATGCCCTGGCCGATCGCTTTGTCGAATGCGGGTTCCCCCGCGAGAAGATCCTGCCGATTTATTACGGTTACGCGGCGGAATATTTTCCGTTTTATGTGCGGATGCTTGCGCCCGGCCGGCCGCCGGTCGTCGTCATGCATGGCTCCTTTGACGCCCATCACCTGGGCCGGATTGCTTTTGACGCCATCCGGCTGGTCGTGGCCAAAAAGCCGGGAACGATTTTCCGTTTCGTCGGCACACGTACCGCGGGGCTGGAAACTTTTTTGCGACGCGCGCGGGCGATCCCGGGTTTCAAATTTGAAGCGACCGGCTTTGTGCCTTATAGCGAAGTGGCCCGGCACCTCGCTGATGCCAGCGTGGGCATGGTGCCATATGAGGAATCCACCGGCACCCATTGCGCCTTCGTCGCCAAGGTCGTGGAGTATGTTGCCAGCGGGCTGCCCGTCGCGTGTACGCCGCTCCAGAGCATCCGGCGCTATTTTCAAAACGACCCGTTGGTGCGTTTTTCGAGATTCGAGGGCGTGGATTTCGGAAGACAAATTCTTGGCTGGCTCGACGAGCCGCCGGGGGACTGGCAGGTTCAGGCTGGCGAATCCGCGGCCCGGGTCCAGACGGAACTCGACTGGCGGCCGTTATGCCGCAAGGCGATCGATTTCGTGGTGGAAACCTACGCGCGTTCCCGCCGCTGACGCGCGTCCGTCGCATGAAAAAATCGGACTGGCAAAAACTGGCGACGGCCGCCGCCGACCCGGGCCGGGTCGGGCATTTCCTCGACCTGCTGGCCGCAGCCGGCGCCGGTCCCCGGTTGGATAAATTTCCCGAGAATTCCCGGCGCGCGCTGGCGGCCTTGTTGGGCGGTTCTGCGACCCTCGGCCATTTGCTGGCCGCCCATCCCGACTGGCTGGCGGTGCTGGATATGGAGTCGCTCCGGTTTCCCCGCCGGGCACAGGGTCTGCAGCACGAAGCCGAGGCCGGGTGGCAGCCGATACTGGCGGCGGGCGATCAGTCCGGCGCGCTGGCCTGGCTCCGGCGCTTCAAACAGCGCGAAATGCTGCGCATCGCCGCGCGCGACCTGGCTCGTCTCAGCCACGTGGTTGAAATCACCCGCGAAATTTCGGACGTGGCGGATGTCTGTCTCGCTGCGGTCGCGCAGATCTGCCGCCGTCAATTCACCGAACGATTTGGCCGGCCCTTCCATCGGGATGTGGTGGGGAACTGGCGGCCGACGGAATTTTGCGTGCTCGGCCTGGGCAAACTCGGCGGCCAGGAACTTAATTACAGTTCGGACGTGGACCTGCTGTTCCTCTACGACGATGAGGGCGAAGTTTTCAAGGAGCCGCCCACGAAGAAAAAGACGCCGCGCGCGGTGATGTCGAACCACCAGTTTTTCAACAAGCTCGCCGAGGCCTTCAGCGCCGAAGTCGGCCGCGTGACGCCGGACGGGATGTTGTTCCGGGTCGATTTACGGTTGCGTCCCGAAGGCGATGCCGGGCCGTTGTGCCGTTCGCTCGAAAGCTATGAGAACTATTACGCGGAATGGGGCCAGACCTGGGAGCGGATGATGCTCATCAAGGCGCGGGGGGTGGCGGGCGACGAAGGCCTGGCGGCCGAGTTTCTGGAGTTGATCCAGCCTTTCCGGTATCCGCCTTCTCTGAACACCGACGTGCTCCGGGAAGTTGCCGCGGTCAAGGACCGGATTGAAACTGAGGTGGTGGGTGCCGATGAATTGGAGCGCAACGTCAAACTGGGGCGCGGCGGCATCCGGGAGATTGAATTCATCGTGCAGTCGCTGCAAATCCTGCATGCCGGGAAACAGCCGTTTTTGCAGACGGTCCAGACGTTGACGGGTCTCGCCAAGCTGGTGCAGTACAAACTGCTGACGGAGGGGGAGGCGCAGCCGTTGGATGCCGCCTATCGGTTCCTGCGCGACGTCGAGCATCGCCTGCAAATGGAGGACAACCAGCAGACCCACATCCTTCCGGCCGACCGTCCCGCTTTATTGCGGCTGGCCCGGCTGATGGATTTCAAGACGGCCGCGGCGTTTGAGTCCGCCCGGCAAACCCACACGAGCAACGTGCGGCGCGTCTATGACCGGTTATTGAAAGTGGAGCAACCCAAGGCGCCCGCCGGGTTGCCGCTCGAATTTACCGGGGCCGAGGAGGAATGGAAAAAACTGCTGGCGGCGCATTCTTTTCGTGACCCCGAAACCGCCCTGCGCCTGCTCCGGGAATTCGCCGAAGGCCCCGGATACGTCCACGTCTCGCCCCGCACGACGGAACTGGCACGACAGTTGATCCTGAAATTGCTGTGCCTCTGTCCAAAAAAAGAGTCCAAAGCCCAGGGCCCCAGGTCCAAAGTTTCGCCGGCGGCGGTCCTGTCCGATCCCGACCGGGTGGTGACACGGCTTGACAGTTTCCTGGAGGCCTACGGTTCCCATGCGGCATTGCTGGAATTGTGGCACGGCAATCCGCAAACCTTTGAACTGATGCTCCTGTTGTTCGACCGTTCCGAATTTCTGGCGGAGGCGGCGATTCGCACGCCGGATTTGATCGACGATTTTGTGGCCGGCGGCCGCCTGCGCCAGCGCAAACTGGCGCCGGAAATTTTGAAGGATTTGCGCCATGGGCTCGACGATACAGACCAGTTTGTCTGGTTGCGCCGCTATCACGAGGCCGAATTGATGCGCCTGGGCCTGCGCGACATCCTCGGCCTGGCCGATTTCGAGCAGAACCTCGTCGAACTTTCCGCACTGGCGGACGCCTGCCTGCAATACGCGCTCGAAGTCGTCATGCGCCGGAACAAAATCAAGACGCCGCCATTGGTTGTTATCGGACTGGGCAAGCTTGGGGGAGGCGAAATTGATTACGGTTCCGACCTTGACCTGCTGTTTGTCACGGATGCCGGGGCAAAGGATTTGCCCAAATTGCAACGTCTGGCGGTGAACGTGATGGAGCTGCTGTCGCGTCGGACGGAGCAGGGGATGGTATTTCACACCGACGCGCGGTTGCGGCCGGACGGGGAAAAGGGCCTGCTGGTCAATACGCTGGCGGCTTACGAGGAATATTACCGGCGACGTGCGCAGCTTTGGGAGATCCAGACGCTCACCCGCACGCGGCCCGTGGCCGGGAACCTGGCGCTCGGGGAAAAATTCCAAAAACTGGCCGCCACCCTCACAAATTTTTCCCGACCCAGCCGGCCCCTGGCGGCCTTCAAGCCGGATTGGAAACCGGAAATTCATCAAATGCGGCTGCGGATTGAAAGCGAGCGGACGCCGCACGGACAGGATGACCTGGCTATCAAGACCGGCAAGGGCGGATTGATGGATGCGGAGTTCATTGCCCAGGTGTTGTGTCTCGGGAACGGGTGGCAGGAGGCCAACACCCTCCGCGCGCTCGAACACGGCCGTGAAGCCGGGGTTTTGCCGGACGCCACCAGGCTGCTGGAAAATTATCGGCACCTGCGGCGAGTCGAGGGCATTTTGCGCCGGTGGAGCTACGAAGGCGAGACGGTCCTGCCAGACGATCCGGCGCCGTATTATCGCGTGTCCGTGCGCTGCGGGTTCGCCACGCCGGAGGCATTCGGAAAAGCGCTGGCGAAATGGCGCCGGGCAATCCGCGATGTATATCAGAAGGTTTTCCGCTTTGATTAACCACTAAGGCACAAAGACACGAAGAGAGAAAACTTTGTGCCTTGGTGTCTTTGTGGTTAAAACTTTCTCCGCTGCCGGTTGGCTTCGTAGAGAAAAACCGCCGCGGCGGCACCCACGTTCAGTGAATCCACCGCCGGCGGCATGGGAATGGCCACCGCCTCGTCGCAGACCGCCAAAACGGCCGGGGATATACCGTCACCCTCGCTGCCAAAAATGACACAGCAATCACCGGTGAAATCCGCCTGGGACAGGATTTTTTTGTCCGTGTGCGGATGGGCGGCGATACAGCGGACGCCGCGGGCGCGCAATGCCTGCAAACATTCCACGAGTTTCAAGTCGGTGGTGTGGGGCTTATCGGCGAACTGGTGCCGCTGGCCGAGTTTGGCCAGTTCGATGACCGGCAATTGGAGGATGGTGCCCATCGAATTGCGCACGGCGCGGCGCAAAAACGGGCTGCTGGAGGTTTCACCGACGATGAGGGCCTGGGCGCCGAACGCAACGCAATTACGCACCAGCGCGCCAAGATTTTCCGCGTTCGTCAGCGCGTCCACGGCGACGAGCAGCAACGGTTTCAGGCAGTTCGTCAAAATGTCATCCAGCGAAGCGGGCGGAGGGATTTTTCCGACGGCGAGCTGGCCTTGATACATGGAAAAGCCGATGAGCTGTTCGAGCAGTTGTTTGTCGGCCAGGTAAACCGTGAGATGTTCCCGGCGCGCCTCAAGCAGCGGGCGGAAATTCTCGAGGTGCTTTTCGGGCAGCAGAACGGAGACGACTTCAAAGCGGCTGGCGAGCAGGCGGCGGACGACCTTTTCGCCCTCGGCCACGAAGATGCCCTGGGTCTCGTGCTCCAGCGGGCGCCGCATGGTGGCATAAGGCCGGAGCTCGGGCAGGTCGAGCGAGTAAACTTTTTCAGTGCGGAACATGTTGGTAGGGCGGGCAGTCCTCTGCCCGCCGTTGTTCAAATGTGGCTCGGGGCGCGCACGGAGTGACGCGCCCTACCTGGTGGTTTATGGTTGTTCAACCCAATCTTCAAGATTCCAATTTGGAATCTTGAAGCTTCTGATTCACCTGTCGCGAGTTGGAACATAAAATCGGCCGGGGAACTCATTTAATAGGATTCAATCCGCTGTGCTAAGATTTGCGCCAGCCATATTTCACAGATTTAACGTCGCGCACGGCGCTTCCTGCGTGGCGGTTTGCAGCTGGACGTGGGTGGCGCCGATCTGGTGGAGTTGTTCGGCCATGACGTAATGCGCCAGCTCGGGCCGGTTGCATTCGCGGCTGAGGTGGGCGAGGTAAAGATGTTTCAACCCGGCGGACATGACGTGCGCGGCGGCTTCGGCGGCGGCCTCGTTCGAGAGATGACCGTGCCGGCCCAGGATGCGCTGCTTGAGGCTCCACGAGCGGCGCGGACAATCCTGCAGCATTTTCACATCATGGTTGGATTCCAGCACGAGCACATTCGCCGGCCGGATGCGTTCGAGCACCAGCTTCGTCATGTGGCCGAGGTCGGTGACAAAGGCGAGGTTGCCGGCGGAGGTGCGGATCAAAAAGCCGACCGGGTCCTGGGCGTCGTGCGGGATGGTAAAGGTGTCCACCTGCAGGTCGCCGATTTCAAAGCTGGCGCCGGTGTTGAACAGGTTGCAATTGAACTTGGTCTGCAGTTGAAATTCAAACGCCTCCTTCGTCGCCCGATTGCAGTAAATCGGGATATTCAGTTTCGCGGCAATACCGGTCAATCCCTGGATGTGGTCGGAATGTTCGTGGGTGACCAGGATGGCGGTGAGGTTTTCCGGCACGCGACCGATGGTGCCCAGGCGCTGGCGGATCTGGCGCGGGCTGAACCCGGCGTCCACGAGCACCCGCGTCTCGCCGGTTTCGATGTAGGCGCAATTGCCTCCGGAACCGCTGCCGAGGATGGTGAATTTGACAGCCACAACAGGACGTTAGTGTTGCGGCCGCAGCGGGGCAAACTTTTTTCACGGCGTCCGCCCGGAAAGAAGAAAACGAGAATTTGTCGGCTGCAATATCTTTTGGGGAAATGCAACCAAACCCATGCTGGTTTCTCTTAACCTTTGGAACACCATGTGCTTTACTAGCGCCACCATGCATATCCAACCGGTCCCTTTTGATAAGTCGTGCTGGTCATGAAACCCTGGCTTTCCTTGATTGGCGCGTTCGTTCTCTTCAGCACCGGCAATACGGGGCTGGCGGCCGGGCGACAGTTCCTGCACGGTCATGTGCCGAAGGCCGTGATGCAGTTGCAGCCGATGGGCCGTTTCCCCGGCACCAATCGCCTGCACCTGGCGATCGGGTTGCCGTTGCGGAACCGGGAAACGCTGGACCAGCTGCTCCAGCAAATCTACGACCCGGCCAGCCCGAATTTCCGCCACTACCTGACGCCGGAACAATTCACGGAACGGTTCGGCCCCACGGAACAGGATTACGAGGCGGTCATCCATTTCGCGAAGGCGAACGGCCTGACGGTGACCGCAACGCACGGCAACCGCGTGTTGCTGGATGTCAGCGGTTCAGTGACGCAAATCGAGCAGGCGCTTCACGTCGCCTTGCAGGTTTATCAACACCCGCACGAGAATCGCCGGTTCTTCGCGCCGGATGCGGAGCCGTCGGTGGACCTGGACGTGTCCCTGGCGGACATCAGCGGCCTCAACGACTACTCGTTGCCGAGCCCCAAAAGCATCCGCTGGGAACCTGCAGCGCTTGGCTCGGTCGTGACGCCGCAGACAGGGTCAGGATCGGGCGGTACCTACGCCGGCACGGATTTCAAGAATGCGTATGCGCCGGGCACGACGTTGAACGGCGCCGGGCAGATGGTCGGCCTGGTGCAGTTCGACGGGTTTTATACCAATGACATTGTGACCTACGAAAACCTTTTGCCCGGTTCGCCGCGCGTGCCGTTACAGACCGTTTTGCTGGACAGTTTCAATGGCAACCCGACGGGGAACGGCGGCAACGTGGAAGTTTCCCTCGATATTGAAATGGCCATTGCGATGGCGCCGGGTTTGTCGGGAATTGTCGTTTTTGAGGGAAATCCGGCCGGCGGTTTTTTCAATCCCAACGATGTTTTAAACAACATGGCGGCGAGCAACACGGTCAGAAACCTGAGCTGTTCCTGGGGCTGGAGCGGCGGCCCGGACACGACAACGGAAAACATTTTTTTGCAGATGGCCGCGCAGGGGCAATCCTTCTTCAATGCCTCCGGTGACAGTGATGCGTTCACCCCGGGGCAGGTGGACAGCCCGGATTTCACCGGTTCCCCCACCAGCAGTCCCAACATCACGCAGGTCGGCGGAACGACTTTGACGATGAGCGGCGCGGGCGCGGCCTACGGGTCGGAGACGGTTTGGAACCGGGGCTTCGTTGCCAGTGCCAACGCCTATCAGGGGAGCAGCGGCGGTGTCAGCAGCTTTTATTCGCTCCCCGCCTGGCAGCAGGGCATCAGCATGACGGCCAATCTGGGCTCAGCCACGCAGCGCAACATTCCGGATGTGGCCATGACGGCGGATAATGTCCAGGTATTTTATGGCAACGGCAGCAGCGGAACGGTTGTCGGCACGAGCATTGCCGCGCCACTATGGGCGGGTTTCATGGCGCTGGTGAATCAACAGGCGGCGGCAGCAGGCCGGGCGGCCATCGGTTTTGCCAATCCTTCGCTTTACGCCCTGGGGAAAGGGACAAACTATGCCGGCTGTTTTCATGACACCGCGACGGGAAATAATTTTTGGAGCAGCAGCCCGACGAATTTTCCGGCGGTCACCGGCTACGACCTCTGCACCGGCTGGGGCACGCCGACGGGGACCAACCTCATCAACGCGCTCGTTGGCCTGGCAGATACCTCCATCATTCAAAATGGCGGATTTGAGACCGGCAATTTCAACGGCTGGACGTTGGTCGGCGATGGCATCGACGGCACCATTATTTATGATGCCGTCGTCACGGCCGGCACGTTCATCGACAATTCCGGACCCAATTTCATCCATTCGGGAACATATGGTGCTTTTCTGGGGGACACGCAAATCGCCACCGTGTCGCAGACGTTGAACACCGTTCCTGGCCAGGGCTATCTGCTCTCTTTCTGGCTGGCCAATCCCGTCGCCGGTTCGGTGCAGCAATTTCTGGTCAATTGGAACACCAACAGCCCGGGCATCAACCAGATTTACTATCTCACCAACCCGCCGGTTTTGCCCTGGACCAATATCACCCTCGTGGTGACCGCCACCGGCACGAATACCACCCTCCAGTTCGGTGGCGAAAACGATCCCGACGGGTTCGGCGTCGATGACGTCACCTTGATGCCGATTCCCGCACCGTTGTTCCGCACCGTTACGCGGACCAACAGCCTGCTGAGGTTCTCCTGGGAGTCGCTGGCCGGGGTCGCCTATCAACTTCAATTCTGCACGAACCTGCCCAACGCCAACTGGGTGAACCTGGGGGCCGTGATCCAGGCGACCAACAGCACCGCCGTTACCACCAACAGCTTCGGTCCGGACCCGCAAAGGTTTTATCGCGTCAAATGGCTTCCCTGAACGCCGCCGTTCTTGCTCCGGGTCCGGGATGCGGTAGCATGGACGGGTGACCGATCTGCTCCAGCGCGCCGAACAAAACATCCAAACCCGCCGGCTGCTCAAACGCGGTCAGGCGGTGCTGGTCGGCGTTTCCGGCGGCCTGGATTCGATGGTGCTGCTGCATATGTTACATAAACTTTCAGCCCGCCACGGATGGCGGCTGACGGTCGCGCATTTCAATCATTGCCTGCGCGGGCGGAGCAGCGACGCGGATGAAAAACTGGTTCGTCGGACAGCCGCAGCCCTGAAACTTCGCCTCGTTGCCGGCCGGGTCGACGTCAAAGGTTTCGCCCGGGAATCAAAATTGTCCATTGAGATGGCCGCCCGCAAGCTGCGGCACGAGTTTTTCGGGCGGACAGCGCAGGAACGCAAAATCCCCGTCGTGGCCCTGGCGCACCATGCCGACGACCAGGTGGAGCTGTTCTTTTTGCGCGTCCTGCGCGGCGCGGGCGGTGAGGGTCTGGCCGGGATGAAATGGCGGTCACCGTCGCCGGTGGATCCAAAAACCATGCTGGTCCGGCCGCTGCTGGGTGCCACAAAAGAAGGACTGTACCGGTTCGCGCGCCAACACAAGGTTTTCTTCCACGAAGACGCGACGAATGCGCGGCTGGAAATGCCGCGCAATCGCGTCCGAAATGAATTGCTGCCGTTGTTGCGCCGCCACTACCAGCCCGCCCTGACCAATACGGTCTTGCGGCTCATGGAAATCGTTGGTGCGGAGGCCGAGGTCATTCGCGGAATGGCGGAACGATGGCTCAACGCACGGCGCCCGGGTTTTGGCCATCTGCCCGTTGCCCTGCAACGGCGGATTTTGCAGCTCCAACTCGCGCGGCTGGGCGCAGCCATGGATTTTGAACTGATCGAACAACTGCGCCGAACGGCGGATCATCCCGTAAGCGTCGGGCCCGGCTGGTCCGTTTCACGCAACGCGGCCGGCAAAGTGAATTTCCGGGCGGCGCCACGGATGGAATTCAACTCCAACGCAATGGCTTTGTCGCTGGCGGGCGGGGCGGGGGATGCGGAGTTTGACGGTGTGCGCCTGGTCTGGCGACCCGGCGGCGCGAGGGATTTCATCCGTCGAACGGGACAAAAAGGGCGCGAGCTGTTTGACGCGGACAAGGTGGGCGTCCGGATCATGTTGCGCCACTGGCGTCCGGGCGACCGGTTTCAACCGATTGGTTTGAAGTCGGCGGCGAAACTTCAGGACCTGTTCACGAACCGGAAAATCCCGCGCGACCGGCGGCGTGACCTGGTGGTGGCGGCCACCCGGCGCGGCGAAATTTTCTGGGTCGAGGGTTTGCGGATGGCGGAGCAATTCAAGCTGACATCGCGGACGAAACGTTGTCTGGTGTGGCGCTGGCGGCGGGCAACCGGTTTTGGCCCGGCGGCGGGCAGCCTTGAATTCCGCGCCTTTTTGCACCCGAAAACCATTCGGGAAAGTGCTTTACACGGAAAATGTGAATAACTATCCTCAGTGACTCTAATTGAATATGGAAGCGAAGACGAAGACGATTGAACAATTTAAGGTGCACGCCAAGGACACGGGCTCGGCCGACGTGCAGATTGCGTTGTTGACCCAGCGGATCAACCATCTGACCGAACATTTGCAGACCAACAAAAAGGATCACAGCTCGCGCCGCGGGCTGCTGATGATGGTCGGCCAGCGCCGGCGCCTGCTCGAATATCTGCAAACCACCAATTTGGGCCGCTACCAGGCGGTCACCAAGAAGTTGAAGCTGCGCCATTGAATTTGCGGAGGCGCGCACGGTTTTCAGCCCGCCGCCTGCCGCTCCCGAATTTGAGCCGGAAACGCGAACGACTCGATTCTCAAACCGAACATCGCGAATAAAGATTCCATTGCCCCGGGAAATTTCATTCAGCTCCGAAAGCGTTCGGAGTTCACTGAAGTTCCTCCGGCGGCAGTGGCCCAGTCCATATGCCAGAAAAAATCAGCGCCCAGTTGGGCGACAAGCAGATCATCATTGAAACCGGAAAACTCGCCAAACAGGCGGACGGCGCCGTAACCGTCCAGCTCGGCGAAACGATCGTCATCGTGGCGGCGGTCGCCGCCACCAAGGCCAAGGAAGGCCAGGATTTCTTCCCCCTGACCGTTGACTACCGCGAAAAGGCGGCGGCGGCGGGCAAATTCCCCGGCGGCTATTTCAAACGCGAAGGCCGGCCGACGGAAAAGGAAATTCTCACCTGCCGGCTCACCGACCGCCCCATCCGTCCGCTCTTCCCCAAGGGCTGGTACAACGAAGTCCAGGTCCAGACCGTCGTCCTCAGCGCCGACGGCGAGAACGATCCCGACATTCTCAGCATCATCGGCGCATCCGCGTCGCTGATGGTCAGCGACATTCCATGGGACGGTCCGCTGGGCGCCGTGCGCGTCGGCCGGATCAAGGGTCAGTTCATCGCCAACCCGACGCACTCGGAACAGGCGGAGAGCGACCTTGACCTGGTCTATGTCGGCAACGCCAATGACATCGTAATGTATGAAGGCGCCGCCAGGGAAATCACCGAGGCGGACTTTAACGCCGCTTTGAAATACGCCCATGAGGTCATCCAGCCGATGATTGCCGCCCAGAAGGAACTCGCCGCCAAGGCCGGCAAGAAGAAACGGGAAATCACGCTGAACATTGTTCCGGACGAAATCCTCCAGGAAGCCAAGAAGCTCGCCGGCGACCGTTTTGTGCCCGCGTTGCTCACCCCGGGCAAACTGGCCCGCGAAAATGCCTGCAAGGCCATCCAGAACGAAGTTGGTGCCAAGCTGGTCGAGAAATTCGGCGCGGAAAAAGTCACTGATTTCGTCGTCAACGACGCCTTTTATTACATCCAGAAGGAAGCCGTCCGGGGCCTGATTCTGAACGGCGGCAAAAGGCTGGACGGACGTAATTTTGACCAGGTCCGCGCCATCAGCAGCGAGGTCGGCATTTTGCCGCGCGCCCATGGTTCGGCCTTGTTCTGCCGGGGCGAAACCCAGGCCCTTACGCTGGCCACGCTCGGCACCGGCGACGACACTCAGGAATTCGATTCCTACACCGGCGGCGGAACCGAAAAGAAATTCATCCTGCACTATAACTTCCCAAACTTCTCCGTCGGCGAAACCGGACGCATCAGCGGCCCAGGCCGGCGCGAGATTGGCCACGGCGCGCTCGCTGAACGCAGCATTGAACCGATGATCCCGTCCGAGAATTATCCCTACACCATCCGCGTCACCAGCGAGATCATGGAATCCAACGGCTCGACCTCCATGGCAAGCGTTTGCGGGGGCACCCTGGCGTTGATGGACGCGGGCGTTCCGATGATCCGGCCGGTGGCGGGCATCAGCGTCGGCATCTGCACCGAGCTCGACGGAAACAAGAAGATTTCCAAATACCAGCTGCTCACCGACATCATCGGCTGGGAAGATCATTACTGCGACATGGATTGCAAGAT
>CAYPSF010000128.1:0-12761 GCA_964413165.1 uncultured Bifidobacteriaceae bacterium | reverse complement strand
TTGCTCGGCTGGATGGCTTCGGCGGGCGTCCTGTATCTGCTGGTGAACCGGTTTGGCCTGGACAAATACCTGGCCAAGCTGGCGACGATTGTGGTGGTGGTGATGGTGCAATATAATCTCAACCGCCTGCTGTCTTTTCGGAAAATTGAATCGCCATCCAATGGCTAAGCCACTCCTGATCATCGGCGGCGGCATCACCGGCCTGACGGCGGCATATCTGGCGGCCCGGGCCGGGCGGGAGGTGACGGTGCTGGAAGGTTCGGCGGCGATGGGCGGGTTGCTGCAAACCTTCCCGGTGGGCGGCAACCGCCTGGAATATTTTTATCACCACCATTTCACCCACGACGCGGAGTTTCGGTGGCTGCTGCGCGAGCTGGGGATCGAAGACCGGCTCGAATTTCACCGCTCAACGATGGGGGTGTTCCGGAATGGGCACATCTACCCCTTCAATGGCGTGGGCGATTTATTGCAATTCAAGCCGTTGAGTTTTTTTGACAAAATCCGGTTCGGACTGAGCAGTGTGTATCTGGCGCGGGCGATGGACTGGCGCCGGAGCGAGGACATGCCGGCGATGGAATGGTTTCGGCGGCACGCGGGCGCCAGCACAACGACGGCGTTGTGGGAGCCGATGTTGAAGATCAAATTCGGGCCGTATGCGGAACAGGTGCCGGTGGCGTGGATGGTGGGGCGGATGCGGCAACGGTTGAGTTCGCGGCAAGCGGGCGGGGAAAAACTAGGCTACCTGCGCGGAAGTCTAAAGGTGTTGCTGGACGCGCTGGATGCGGACTTGCGGAAACGCAACGTGAAATTGATCACGAATGCCCGGGTGCAGCAACTGGTGACCAGGGACGGCCGGGTGCAACAGGTGGAGACGAGCCAGGGCACGTTTGCCGCGGACGAAGTGCTGCTGACCGTGCCGACACCGGTGGTGGCGCGGTTGTTGCAGGCGCAATTGCCGGATTATGCGGCGAAGCTGGACCAGGTCGAGTATTTTGGCGCGGTGTGCACGGTGTTGGAGTTGTCCCGGCCCTTGAATTCAATTTACTGGTTGAATGTGGCCGATCCGGGGTATCCGTTCGGAGGCGTGATCGAGCACACCAACCTGGTGCCGGCGTCGGAATATCAGGGCCGGCATCTGGTCTATCTCTCACGTTATTTTGCAGCCAATGACATGCTGGCAACCGCTCCGGAAGCGCAAATCCGCGAGATCATGCTGTCGCCGCTGAAGCGGATCGCGCCGGGCTTTACCCCGGAAATGTTGCATGAGGCGCACGTCTTCCGCACCCTGACGGCGGCGGTGGTGTGCGGTCGTAATTTTTCGAAACGCGTGCCGGGCTGCCGCACGCCGCTGGCCAATTTGTTCCTGGCGAACATGACTCACATCTACCCCGACGAACGCAGCTGCAACAACTCCATCCGCGTGGCGGCGGAAGCGTGCCGGGTGATGGGGATGAACAGTTCGATGGTGCCCCGGGGCGCCTCGTTGTCGGGACTGATTGGAATGGAATGAATCGCAACGAAACCTGACCCATGAAACTGAATGCTGCCGCGTCGAGCGAACCGCCGGGCCAATCCCTTTTGTCATTCGGTGAAGTGCTGTTGTTTCTGGTGAGCAGTGTGGGCTGCCTGACGATGGTCTTCGGAGCGGTGTTGTGGAACCAGGCGCTGCTGGCGCCGCTGGATATCCCGGCAGCGATGTACGCAAAGTATCACTGGGTGGACCCGCAGCAGGGACCGACGCCGAACAACCATTACATTGTGGACATCTTCGACCACGAACTGCCGCGGCAGTACAGCATTTACCGGGCGGTGCAGGTCGGGGAATTTCCGTGGTGGGACCCGTACACGGATTGCGGGCGTCCCCTGGTAGCGGAGGCCCATATCAGCGGAACGGACGCCTTGCGGCTGGCCTTGTACCGGATGATGCCATTTGTGCAGGCGTATAACCTGACGAAGCTGTTGCATTCATTTTTGCTGGGACTGGGCGCGTTCGTGCTGCTGCGCTTTTGGGGGCACCGGCGGTGGGTGGCGCTGCTGCTGGCGCTGGCATTTGAGTTTGCGGGCACGTTCGCACTGTTCCAAACACCTTTGTCGGTTCCGGCGGCAGCGGCGTGGTATCCGTGGATCTGGCTGGCCTGGTCGTTGTTTGTGCAGAACCACAAGGCGTTTTGGATCGGAGCGGGAGGATTTTTTTGCGCGCTGAGTTTTCTGGCTGGTAACCAGCAAACCCACGTTTTCCTGGTCGCGTTCGCCGGGTGTTTTGTGATCGGCAACCTCTGGCATGATTTCACCACGTGGAAGGCAGCGCTGGGAGCGACGATTTTTTCACCGTTGTTGGGCGGCCTGATGACCCTGCCGGTGCTGCTGCCGCAGGCGGAATTATATGAACTGTGTGGACGGACGCCGGCCTTTGCCGATTTCTCTAAAATCAAGCTGCTGACCGGCGCGGCAAGTTTAACGGGCATATTTCCCTGGGCCCTGGGAACCTTCCGTTCGATTGACGCCAGCAAGGTGTTCGGCGAAACCGGTCTGGGATTTTGCCTGTTCATCGGCTCCGCGGCCGTGGCGCTCGCGGTGCTGGGCACAGTGGGCTTGTTTTCGCGGCGGACGCCGCAGGGATGTGTGGGGCTGTTGCTGGTATTGACCTATCTGGTCGTTTGTTCGACGCCGCTGGTGGCAGTTTTCTACACGCGGTTGGCAGCGCTGGCAGTATTGGGATTGTTGGCCCTGGCCGCGGAAGGATCGCGGGATATACTGGAGGATATGATTTCAAACCGGCAGAAACAGACGGCGCGACTGGTGTTCCTCGCTATGCTCGCAGCGATGCTTTGCTGCAATCTGTTTGCCTTCGTCGTCTTTCCCCGCGTGAAGGACCGCATGGAGACCGTGCTGCTGCAACGCGAAGTGCAGAACCCCTCATTCCCCGCCTCGCCGGCACTGCGCCGCGAGCAGATCAAGAACCTCCCGCGGGAGATTTCGGTGCTCAATCCGGAGACCCTATGGAGCCTGCTGGCAGTCGGGGCATTGCTGGCCGCGGTGTCCACGAAACATCCCGGAAGGCGTCCGTTGTGGCTGCTGTTGGCGCTGGGGTTGAATTTGCCGCCGGAAATGAGTTTTGTCGGGCGATTCACAACCCGCGTTCCGGTGGCACAATGGCAGATGCTGTCGCAAGGCGGCCCGGAACAGAATGCCATGGCCGATGTTCTCCGGAACGGATTGCGTTTGAAGGAAATATCCCCGACGCGGTTCGCCGGAGTGTTCCCGAGCGCGACGGCGAATTATTACCGCGTCCATGTGACGCATACCTATACCTCTTTCAAATTGCCCGACCTGGAAAAGATATGGAATCTGGAACCCGGACGCGGCCCCTGGCAGGACTTCATTTGTACGAACGACTCGTCCGTTCCCGGAGCGGGAAAGCCGATTCGGACGACACCGACGAACATGCCCAGCCGGTTCCAGTGGCAAAAGGCCTCCGGCCGGCAGGTGGAGATAACAGCGGAAACGCTCAATACGGTAACCGTCGAAGTGAAGGACGGCGAAGCCAGTGACTTATTGCGAACGGACCGGTATTATCCAGGTTGGAAACTGCTGTCGCCAAAACTGCAGACGCGGTTGGAACAGGGGGCTTTTCTGGCGGTGCAGGTGCCGCCGGGCGAGCACACTCTGGTCTTTCAATACCGTCCGCGGGGACTGGAGCCGTGCCTGTTCATCGGAGCAGCAGCAGTGTTAATTTGCGTGGGATGTTTGCTGGCGGGCAGGCGTCGAATTTGAGCCCGGCACCCAAACACAAATTTGGGAAATGTGCTTCATCCAGAACCGCGCGAAGAGGCAGGCTGGTTTATTGAATCACAGCGAACGTTTCACCGCGCGCGGTGGCTCCGCGACCCGGGCCCGCCAGTGGCCATGAGCCCGGTGGCAGCCCGCGTCAATCGCAGTCCTTCCAGGGTCAACAACGGATCGACGGCCGTGATTTCAGGCAGTTTTGCTGCCAGCAAGCGCGCGTAACCGCCGGTGGCAACGACCGGCAACTGTTTCACTTTCAATTCGCGTTTCAATTCGGCGATCAGCTCCCGGACGAGCCCGCGATAACCGTGCACCGCGCCGATGAGCATCGCCTCTTCGGTGCTCTGGCCGATGCTCGTTTTGATTTCGCGAATCCTAATGCGCGGCAACAACGCCGTTTTTTCGTGCAGATAATCCGTCATCGCCGCCAGTCCCGGGGCAATGATGCCGCCGGCGTAATCGCCGGCGCGATTGACCACGTCGAAGGTGACCGCGGTGCCGAAATCCACCACCACCACCGGCGCGCCAAAGTGATGCCGCGCGGCGATCGCATTGGCCAGCCGGTCCGGGCCAATGCTGTCCGGTTTCGGATAATCAATGCCCAGGCCACCCGGGGTTCGGAACGTGAGTTCGAACGCTTTCAAGTCCCAGATCTGCCGGATGGTTTTGCGGACGACCGGAGTCGCGCGCGGCACGACGCTGCACAGCGCCGCACCGGCCAGCCGGGTCCGGCCGACGAATTTTCGCATCCGCCCCGCGCTCGAACCGTTGAACCAGCCGGCCGTGGGAATGTTGGCCTGCTTCCAGACGCGGCGCGCGTCCGCCAGGCCGACGTGCGTGTTCGTGTTGCCGATGTCGAAAAGCAAAATCATGGAGCAATCCAAAATGAGAAATTAAAAAGGCAATCCGCCGGCACTTTCCGCCGTAACGAATTTTTAATTATTAATACTGCCTTTTTCATTTTTCGAGGGTCACATCGCCGCCCGTCACGCGTTCCAGGTGGCCGTGCTCCGTGCGCAACAGCAGGGCGCCGTCGTCATCGAGCGATTCCGCCCGGCCGCGCAGCCGGCGCTCGCCGATCTGGATGGTTACCCCGTGGCCAATGGTCCGGCAACGCGCCTCCCATTCGTCCGCCACCGCCGCGAAACCGCCGCCGCAAATCCGGGCATAATCGGCATCCAGTTCGCGCAAAATCGCCGTCGCCAGTTCCGCCCGCGAAATCATCCGGCCCGACTCGATTTTGAGCGAGGTCGCCAGCTTGCGCAATTCCGGCGGAAATTCACCCGCGCCCAGGTTCACGTCCACGCCGATGCCCAGGATGACATGCCGGACCCGGTCCGGTTCCGCGCTTAACTCGGTCAAAATGCCCGCCACTTTCTTCCCGCGAATCAAAATATCATTCGGCCATTTGATTTCGAGCGGCAAACCGGTCACGATTTCGATCGCGCGCAGCAGGGCGATGCCCGACGCCACGGTCAATTGGGTCGTTTCCTGCGGGCGCAAATCCGGCCGCAGCAAAACAGAAAACCAGAGCCCCTTCCGCCCGGGCGAAATCCATTTGCGGCCCAGCCGGCCCCGGCCCCGGGTCTGCGATTCGGCAAACACCACGGCCCCCTCCTTCACCCCGTCGCGCGCGAGCTTTTCGATCACGTCATTCGTCGAAGTCGTCTGCTCGAACACCCGGATGTCACGCCCGATGACCTTTGTCTTGCCCAGGCGCGCCAGGAGGTCGTCCGCCAGCAGCACGTCGGGCTCGTCCACCAGCCGATAGCCGAAATGCGGGCCCGCCTCGATTTCATAACCGAGCCGGCGCAACTCCTCAATGCGCGCCCAGACCGCCGCGCGGCTGATGTCCAACTGCTCGGCCAGGTCGGCGCCCGACACCCCGTCCGGGCTGCCTCGCAAGGCCAAAAGGATTTTTGCGTCGGCGGTCATGGGTTGGAAAACATTCCTTTCATTCCTCGAAATCCAGCCCGATGTCCACCGCGCGCGCCGAATGCGTCAGCGACCCGACGGAAATGAAATCCACGCCGGTCTTCGCAATCGTCGACACGTTGGCCAGGTTCACTCCGCCGCTGGCTTCGGTCTTCGCCCGGCCCCTGATTTTCTGCACCGCCAGCCGCAATTGCACCGGGTTCATATTGTCGAGCAGGATGATGTCCGCGCCGGCGTCGGCCGCCTGCTCGACCTGCTCCAGCGTGTCGGCCTCGACCTCGATTTTCAGATCCGGAAATTTCGTGCACGCGCGCTGGACCGCCGCCGCGATGGCGTTGGGCAGTTCATTTCTCAAGGCCAGGCGGTGGTTGTCCTTGACGAGCACCAGGTCGAACAAGCCGAACCGATGATTGGTGCCGCCGCCGCACCGGACGGCGTATTTTTCAAAGCGCCGCCAGCCAGGCGTGGTTTTGCGCGTGTCGAGGATTTGCACCGGCGTGCCTTTGACCGCCGCCACGAACTGCGCGGTCAAGGTGGCAATGCCGGAGAGCCGCTGGACGAAATTCAACGCCACCCGCTCGGCGCTCAACAGGGCGCGCGCCGGGCCGGCCACCTTCAGCAAAATGTCGCCGCCCTGGACGGGCTGGCCGTCCGGGACCAGCCGCTCGATCTGGATGGCGGGGGAAAGTTCGCGGAACGCGGCTTCGGCAAAATCCAGTCCGGCCACGACCAGCGATTCGCGCGCCTGCAGCACCGCCCGCGCCGTCGCCGTTTCCGGCACGGTCGCGAGCGTCGTGACGTCACCGCTGCCGATGTCCTCGGCCAGGGCGGCCTGGACGGCTTGGCGGATTTCCGCGGCGGACAATTCCATGCCGCCAAGATGGAGACAAAACGGAAAAATGGAAAAGGAAAAACGGGTGAATCAACTGGCCGGAGGAAGGGTGGCCGATGCCCCGGCGCGTCATTTGCCGGCGGCCTGTTGCGACGCGCTTTCATCGCGCACCCGGGCGGCTTCCATGAGCAGAAATTCCCACTGGCCTTCAATCGTGCGTTGCGGCGGCGGCTCGAAGGGCAGGAGTTCAAAGGAACCGCCGGCCAGGGCCAGCAATTGTTGCAACGCGCGCTCGCCTCGCTCACTGCCGACGGCGGCGTGGATGATGCTGCCATTTTCGATGTAAATCCGCCCGCGCAATTGCTGATCGTGGGCTTCGAGGATGGACGAGTTGCGGCCCAGGCATTCCATCTGGATGACGTCCTGCAAACCCACCCGCCGAAGCAATCCTTGAAACCCTTCGTGCGGCGTCCAGGTGATCAGTTCGTCCAGCATGACGAAGATGGATTTCAAGCCTTCGGCCGACCGGGGTTTCTCGATGAACAGATCGGCGCCGTTGGCCAGGCAGGTGGACCGGTTTTCCCCGGTGGCATTGCCGGTCAACACGGCTTTTTTCAAATCGGGATAGCGCCGCTGGAGGATGCGGAGAAACTGCGTGCCGTCCAACACCGGCATGATGACATCCACAATGGCCAGTTCGATCTTGTTGACCTTCAGGATTTCCAGGGCCTGGTCGGCCGAAGCGGCGCAATGGATCCGCCAGGTGTTGTTGCTCAGGAGGACGAACAAATCCCGGATGGTTTCCAGGAAAACATCCTCGTCATCCACCAGCAAAATCTGGTGCTGTTTCAGGTTCTGGTTTTGGGCGTTGGCATCATTCAGTGCCACCAGCGACGGCGGTGCCGTCTGCAGGACCAGGGCATTGGCCTCCGGTCCGGCCGCGGCCAGGATCGGCAGGGTGGCATCAGGAATTTCGGCGGCCGCGGATGCCGGGGCAATGGCCGGCGAGCCGGGAGGCATCTGCTTCGGGTCCGCCTTGATCTGTTCCAGTAATTTGGTGGCGCTGTTCCGGACCCAGTAATCCCGATGGTTCAAAGCCGTCCGGATTTCCGGCAATGTCAGCCGGGCACCTTCCGACTGTTCCCAATGCGGATCGACCTTCAACAAGGCGCTCGCGGCGGCCGTCCGCACGCAGCTTTCCGGGTCGAGGAGGGTCAGCACCAGCGGGTAAATCGCTCGCAGATCCGCAATTTGTCCCAAAGCCACAACCGCGCTTTCCCGCACGTCCCGGTCTGCGTCGCGCACCAGCCCGCAAAGCCCTTCCACCACCGCGGCGCTCCCCAAAAGGCCCAGCGCCTTGGCGGCATCCCGGCGGACTTCCCACGACGAGTCCTTCAACAGGCGCAACAGGGACGGGACCGCTTGCGCTCCGCCGCAACGGGCGGCCGCCTCCACGGCGGCGCCCCGCACGTTGGCATTGGAATCCCTCAGCAAACGTTCCACTTCAGGATAAACGGACGGATCGGCGTTGCGCTCCAGGGCCTCCAGCGCCGCAATGCGCACCGCCGGACTGCTCTTCCTCAGCGCCGCATACAGAGCCGGGATGACACGGGGTTCGTAAATTTCTCCCAGGGCTTTGACCGCCTCCAGTTGTTTGTTCGGCGGACCGGTCGACATCATTTCCAGCAACGGCTCAATGGCGTCGGCCCCCAACGCAACAATCTGACGTTGATTGCCCACCGCCAGGACCTGCAACACCCGTTGAGAATCCGAGCCCGGCCGCCAGCCCAGCCTTTCCAGACTGCGGGAGGCGCTGGCCCGCACCCGGGAATCATTGTCCCGGAGCACTTCGACCAACGGGTCCACCGCCTGCCGATCGCCGAGTTTCCCCAAAGCTTCCGCCGCGGACGCGCGGACCTGCGGGACCACGTCCTGGAGCATCTGGATCAAAGGCTCGACCGCCCGACGGTCTTGAAACCGTCCCAAGGCCTTGGCAGCGGCACCGCGGACATTGGCATCCCCATCCTTGACGGCAAAAATCAGCGGCCCGACGGAATCGACGTTGTCAGATTGCGCAAGTTTTTCGACTACCGCCAGACGCGTTGCAGCGTTGCTGGCGCGCAGTTGTTGATACGTCCACCACTGCATGATATTGGAAAGAAATAAAGCGTTTTTTGGGCCAATTATTACGTCCCCTGGCAGTCCCATTCTAAGGTTATCGGTAAAATTAAGCCCCTTTCAGCCCACACATGGTCATTCATCTGATGAAATAATTAACGGGTGGAGAAACTGTCAGAAATTGTAATGGCCCGGCCGGCGGCTCTGGGTTAGAAAGAATCCGGCAGGGTGGCCCAAAACGGACTGCCCGCGGCCGCAATCATGAATGGCAGTTTTATCCTGATATTTGTCCTGTTCGCTGGACTGATCATCGTGGCGGCAGTTTACAGTGCCATCGCCGCGCGTAAACGGCGGGCGGGGCTCCTCGCGCTGGCACAACGATTGAACCTGGATTTCAACCCGGGCACCGATTACACCCTGGCCGGACGTTTCGGCTTTTTGAAACAACTGGCCCAGGGCGATAACCGTTACGCCATCAATGTGCTCTCCGGAATCTATCAACAGAACCGCGTACTGGCGTTCGACTATCATTACGAAACCCACTCGACCGATTCCAAGGGCCACCAGACAACGCACGACCATTGGTTTTCCTTTTTCATCCTGACCCTGCCAGTATCCTTTCCTGAACTGACCATCCGGCGGGAAAATATTTTCACCCGGGTCGCCGAGGTGTTCGGCTATCAGGACATCAACCTCGAGTCCGCCGAATTCTCCAAGACCTTCTGCGTGCGGTCGCCGGACAAAAAATTCGCCTACGACGTCTGCAACGCGAAAATGATGGAATACCTGCTGGCCAACCGTGACCTGAGCGTTGGAATCGAGAAGGACGTGATCGCGCTGGCGTTCAACACCCGCCTCGCAGTTGAACAAATCGAGTTCAATTTGCAGCGGCTGGCAGAAATCCGGTCGCGTTTGCCGGAATACCTCTTCGCCATCGCCTGATGGCCGCAACCCACAACACCGGCATGAACATCGTACTAGTCCTGGTGGCCATTTGGATCGTGGTGGCGGCGATTGTGTCAGCCCTCAAATCGGGGCGCGCCGAGCGGCACCGGTCGCTCGCCTTGCAGCTGCTGGCCACGCGATTGGGATTTGATGATTTCAATCCCGATCGTGACGAGGGATTTGCCATGGGCTGGGGGTTTTTGAACCGGCTGGCCCAGGGCAACGACCGGTATGCGTTCAATATTCTCCGCGGCACGTATCACGAGCAGAAGCTGTTTGTTTTCGATTACCACTATCAAACCGGCTCCGGCAAAAGCCTGGAGGATCATTATCTCACGGTGCTGATGCTCGTCGGCCAGGAGGCGTTTCCCCAGGTGACCATCGAGCCGGGCGGAGAAAACCTGCTGGCCAAAATGGCGGCGGCGTTTGGCGTCGGGGACGACATCAAATTCGAGTCCGCCGAGTTCGCGCGGACTTTTCACGTGCGATCCAAAGACAAACGGTTTGCCTACGACGTGTGTAATCCGCAAATGATCGAATACCTGCTGGCGAACCGTGATTTGGCGGTTGAAATCCAGGGTCCGGTGATCCTGCTGGCCTTCAAGCCGCAGTTACCGGCCGGGCAGATCGAATTCAATTTGCAACGACTGATTGAAATCCGGTCGCGTTTGCCGGAATACTTGTTTGCCCAAACCTGAAACCCATGGACTACGTGGAAACAAAAGCACTGGCGGACCGGCTGGGATTGCGTTTCGAGCCGGCGCAGAACTACGTCCTCCCCGACGATTACCGCTTCCTGCACCACCTGGCGCAGGGCGAAAACTGCTACGCTTTCAATGTCCTGTCCGGCCGTTACCGGCAGGGGGAAATATTGGCATTCGATTATCACTACGAAATTTCGGAGAAAGGCGCGGACAACGAGCTTTCGCGGACTCCGTATTGCCAGACGGTGGTCATGGTGCTGATGCCGGCATACTTTCCCGAGTTGCTCATCGCCCCGGAAGGCTTGCGGACCAAAACCGCGGCGCTATTTGGCGGCGGGGATATTGACTTCGAGTCGGCTGAATTTTCCCGGGTGTTTTCCGTGCGATCCAGGGACAAACGCTTTGCGTACGACATCTGCAACGGGCCGGTGATTGATTATCTTCTGGAAAACCGCGACCTGAATCTCCAAATCCAGAATTGCGCCATGGCCCTGGTGTCCGATACACAATGGCCGGCCAAACAGGTGGAATACAACCTGGAACGGCTGGGCGAAATCCGCGCCCGGATGCCGGAATATCTGTTCCAAAAAACATGAACCTGATCCCTCTTATCATCTGTGCCGCCGTGGTTTTGGTGCCAGCCGCTTACGTGCTGGTGCAATACAACCTGCTCGTCGCCCTGCGCAATTACATCCGCGAATCGTGGAGCAACGTGGACGTGGAGTTGAAACGGCGCTACGACCTGATCCCGAACCTGGTGGCGGTGGTCAAAGGTTATGCCGCCCACGAACGCGAGGTGCTGGAACGCGTGGCCGAACTCCGCAATCGCTGCGCCGCCAACAACGGCCCGGTGGCCGACCAGTCCCGCGACGAAATCCAACTCGTGGATGCGCTCAAGCAGTTGCTTGTGGTGGTGGAAAATTACCCGCAGCTCAAGGCCGACCAGAACTTCCTCAAGCTGCAGCAGGAACTCATCAACACGGAAGACCGCATCCAGGCCGCGCGCCGGTTTTACAACGGCAACGTCCGCGATTACCGGAACAAATGCGAAACCTTCCCGAGCAACCTCGTGGCCAATTGCTTCGGCTTCAAGTCCGAAGGCGATTTCTTCAGCGTCCCGCCGTCCGTCCAGGAAGTGCCCAACGTGGATTTTGCGACGTCATAACCGGTGAATCCCAAAGGGATTCTATCTCAAGGCCCAGGGTTGCGCGGAACGAGCTACCCTGGGTCATCGTCCAACAAACATCACAACCGCAACGCGGTTGCGGCTCGCGTGCGACGTTGGCCACAACCCCGTTGGGGTTGTTTCCGATTTGCCATGTTCACCCAACGTAGCCCCGAAGGCTTTCGGGCCAACGTTGGGCTGGAGGCCAATGCCCCGTTGGGGCATCCTGAATGGCGCTATGCCACAATCCCTTTCCGTCGTTTACATTCATCTGGTCTTCTCCACCAAAGACCGCCGGCCTTTTCTGCGCGACAACCCCACGCGTGACGCGCTCCACTCGTATCTCGGCGGCGTCTCCAAACAACTCGATTGCCCGCCCATCCTCGTCGGCGGCATGGAAGACCACGTGCATCTGCTCGCGCGATTCGGACGCACCCTCACACAGGCCGAATGGGTGAAGGAATTGAAACGCGTCTCCAACCTCTGGCTAAAGGAACGCGGTCGTGATTACGCCGGCTTCGAGTGGCAAGGCGGCTACGCGGATTTCTCCGTGAGCCAATCGAATCTTGAACCGGTAAAGCAATACATCGCCGGGCAGGAAGAACATCGTCGCAAAATTGGCTTCCAGGACGAGTTGCGCGCGTTGTTGCGCAAGCACGAAATCGAATGGGACGAGAAATACGTTTGGGATTGAGCCTGGTTGAATCCCAACGGGATTCCGTCCTAAAGCCCAAGGTTGCGCGGGACGCGCTACCTTGGGTCATCGTCTCATAGGGCCACCAACCCCAACGGGGTTACGGCCAACGCTACCCACGATGGATAGAAGCAAATTGGCACAACCTCGTTGAGATTGTTTGAATTTATCGATTCGTGAACCCAAGGTTGCCCCGATTTCTCGGGGCAATCTTGGGCTGAAGGCTACAATCCCTTTGGGATTGTAGAACGCCACGGCGTATGAAAATGCGATGCTCGTTACCACGGTAAAAACGAGCCTGCCAGTTTTTTGGAAAACTGAGAAGGCCACCTCGCGTTGCCTCCAGCGATCCGACCTCACTTGATAGCGCCAACATTTTGTAGCGGCCAGTAACAGAACCACATACGACCACGCAGGCTCTTGGCTGGCAAGAAACCCCAAAACCGACTATCCAAACTGTTCGATGAATTGTCTCCCAATAAAAAGTAGTCTCCGTTGGGAACAACAACACTGTTGACCTGACCCCGAAAAACTGGACGTGACAAAAGGAGAGTTCTGCTGCGAAAAGAAAGGCAGCAGAAC
>CAYPSF010000127.1:0-12895 GCA_964413165.1 uncultured Bifidobacteriaceae bacterium | reverse complement strand
AACCGTTAAACCGGCATACGATTTAACGATTTAACGTTTCAACGATTTAACGATTTATGAAAATGGAATTACGAAAAACATTTCAATTTGAAGCGGCGCACCTGCTGCCGCGGCTGCCGAAGGCGCATAAATGCCGGCGATTGCACGGACACAGCTTCAAGGTGGACGTGGTGGTGGCGGGTGAATGCGATCCGAAGCTCGGCTGGCTGATGGATTACGCGGACATCACCGCGGCGTTCAAGCCGGTTTGGGAGAAGATCGACCACAATTACCTGAATAAAATCCCCGGCTTGGAGAACCCGACCAGCGAGGCAATTGCCGTGTGGCTCTGGAAGAAGCTGAAACCGAAGCTGCCGCTGCTCGTGGAAATCGTCGTGGCGGAGACATGCACGGCGCGGGCGGTTTACCGCGGTGAAAATGACGATGGCGCTCAGGGGTAACGGAGCACGCTGAGAACGCGGTGGCCGGAATTCCAGAGGTCATCAATCAATTCGTCCACCGTGTTGCCGGCAACGCGGACGACGCACACCGGCACATTTTCCTGTTGCGACGAAATCAGGCTGATGATGCGCAACTTGCGCCGTCGGGTTTCCCGGCTGATCCAGGCGAACACGTCTTCGCTGCTGGAAATGTCAAAGGTGATCCGCACGTTGTCTTCCGGCGATGCGAAAAAACTGACGAACGCCCGGAAAATATCCGATTCGGTGATCAGCCCGACCAGTTTACCGGACTGGACCACGGGCAGTGATCCGATTTTATATTCCGCCATCAAACCGGCGGCGGTTTCAATGGGAGCTTCCGGCGCGATGGTTTGCAACTGGTGGCTCATGATGTGTTCCACCGCGGTGGGCGCTGTGCCGGCGGCAGACATCGCAATCGCGAACGGATTCACATTCGGCGGAAAAGCGTGGAGGATGTCCCTGGCCGAGACCATGCCAACCACCTGCAATCCGTTGGCATGCGTTTCCACGACCGGCAGCCGCCGGACGCGCTTGCTGGCCATCAACTCCGCCGCTTCAACCACCGTGGTTTGCGGTTGAATCGTTATTACCTCACGCGTCATCCACATGGTGACAATCATCGGCCGTCTCCTTTGGTTAAAATTCGTTGCCGCCGCCGGAATGACAGAGTTCGATTCAAATTCTTACCGGTACCCGGCCTTTGGCGATGAACTGCCTGGGCATCAGGACAGGTCGTGCCGTGCGGGCAGCTTGGCAAGATAATCAATGGCGTCAATATTCAAAGATTGACGAAACACCTGAAATTCCTTTAACGAATGGTGGCAGCGAACCATCAATTTAAGATGATCCATGAATAAACCCGCAAGCACAGCACCCTGGCAGGACAATCTCATTCAATATGTCATCCTCCACAGTGGCGCTCTCCTTTCGGCGCTGGTGGTGGTGGTGGTGGGTTTCGTTGTCGCGTTCTGGCTCGGCAAGCTGATGAACCGCTGGCTGGAGCGCAAGACGATGGAGCCGCCAATGCGCAAATTGCTGGTGCGTTTCCTGCGATTGGCCATCTTTGCCTTGGCCCTCGTGATTGCCTTGGAGACGGCGGGCATGAACATGACAGCATTAATCGCCGGCCTCAGCGTCGCCGGTTTGGGCGTCGGTTTGGCCACGCAGGGCATCCTCGGCAACCTGGTGGCCGGGTTGACCATTATTTTCACCAAGCCCTTCCGCTTTGGACAATATATTGAAATTGCCGGCGTACAGGGGCAGGTGACCAGCATCGAACTTTTTACGACCACGTTGCTGCATTCCGACCAGTCGCAAATCGTCATTCCCAACCGGAAAATTGTCGGCGAGATTTTGCACAATTACGGCCACGTCCGGCAGCTCGATATGTCGGTGGCCGTCGCCTATGGCACCAATATCACCAATGCATTGAACGTCGTGCGGGGTGTGCTCACTCAGAACAGCCGCGTGCTCAAGGAACCCGCGCCCGTCGTCGGCGTGACCCTCCTGGCGGATTCCTCCATCAACATCGCCATCAAACCGTGGACGGCCGTGGCTGACTACAGTCCGGCGCAGGCGGAAATCTACCAGGCCATTGCGGAGCAATTCCGCGCCAGCGGTATTTCGATTCCTTTCCCGCAGCGCGAAGTGCGGATGCTCGGCGGCACCGTCTGAACCGTGGGAATCGGGGGTTGGGCCGGAAAGGGGAGGGACGTTCGTTCGCCTGGGAAGACTCAAATCAAACTTTTCCCGTCGGTCATGGCCCGGGCAATGGCCATTGGGCCGGGAAGCCTTCCAGGGAAAAATTTCAGTGTGCGGGCTTGGCCAGTTCGGAAACCAGGCAGGCGCAAAAGATGATGAACGGAAGGGCCAGGATGAACAGGGCCAGGAGCCAGTTGCGCGTTTTGAGGGTCATGCCGGCGGCAGTCTGGCAAAAAAATCGGCGGCGTCAAAGATTCGATTTATCGGAGCCGGTGGCAGCGGTTAGTCAGGCGGCGTTTCCATTTTGATACACATCGGGATGGTGCACCGTCATAAAATGCTCCGGGTGCGCCAGGGGCTTGAAGCCAAACTGCGCGTAAAGCCCATGGGTGTCCCGCGTCACCAATATCATCCGCCTCAGCCCCTGCAGGTCCGGGTGCTCAACGACCGCTTTCATGAGCCGCTTCGATACGCCCCGGCCTCGATGCCCGGGCACGACAAAGACATCCGCGACATAAGCGATGACGGCAAAATCGGTAATCACCTGGCAAAACCAACCTGCTTTCCGGCGAGATACACGCCAAAGCAAAGCGAATGCTGGATGGACTGCTCCACGACCGCCCGCGGAATGCCCCGGGCCCAATAAGAAGAGCGAAGGAATTCGTGAATCAGCACCATGTCCAACCGGCTGCGGTCGGTGGAAATCTCATAACGGCCCGGTGCCTGGTTTGCCGTTCTCATCTCGGTTCCCATAGTTCGATCGGATTGCCTTCCGGATCCTGCAAACGGGCAAAGCGTCCGTTCGGATATTTCTCCGGGTCGACCGAGACCTCAATCCTGGCGGCCCGGAGTTGAGCCACCATTGCGTCGAGATCCCGCACGCGAAAATTGATCATCCAGTGTTTCGTGGCGTCACCGAAATGGTCGGTGTCCTGCGGAAACGGGGCAAAGGCGGTCGGTCCGGCCTCTTGCGACCAGGGTTTCCGGCCGTAGTCGGTGGGTACCAGATCGATGCCGAGATGTTCCTGGTACCACTGCGCTGTCGCGGTTGGATTCTTCGCGCGGAAGAACAGACCGCCAATTCCAGTTACCTGTTGCATATATGAATTCGGGTTAACGTCCGGACCCCAACGGGGTCTGCTACTAACATTTCTGTCGCACTTCAAATTTGAAACTAAACCTTTTTCGTGTAACCATTTCAATTCCTCGGTCCGGCATGAACGCGCCAAATCTCTCTCGCCGGCATCTGACAATCCTGAATGGAAACGTCGATATTGAAAGCCTCAGAAATCACCTGCTGAACAATCTTGGCAGTGGTCCTCTCGGAACTGATGTCGGCAAGAATGTCAATCGCCTCGGTCCGGTAACCATCCGACCCCACGACGCCTGCTGCGCTCGCGCCAACAGGATTCCAAGAGGACAGAATGCTCATCACCGATTCTATTTTATGTTCGGGAATCGACATGTCACCGATGGATTGGGCCTAACGCCAAAGCTCAGGCACCGCCACCGGAGACTGAGCCTGGCTGCAATGATGATGTTCAAATTTCATGGTCCCGTCAAAACTGAAGGCGCGGTGGCGGTTGCCTGCTGCAGCGATTTGTTAGCCATCGATCACTTGTCGTGCAAAATCTCCAAATGAATCATCTGGGCCAATGTATAACCGCGCCCATTAGGGCCATCCCAGACCTCGACCTTGTCATCTGCCAAACTTGGTAACACCCGCCACTCTTCCTTTGGACGTGACTGAATCTGCTTGATAATCTCAATGTTGCCAATCTCATACACATAACCGGCAACCCCTCCAAAATCTTTGCCAGACAAAAGAGGGACAACCTTTAAGGCGCGAATCAACTCTATCACACTCATCTGGCCGAACTTCGGCTCAACCGTCGCCAGAATGTTTGTGGCGACACTCATCTCGCGACGCTCCCTCGACAAATTCATGCGCATCGGGCCAGTGTTCCACTGATCATCCGACAAAGTGCGTTCAGCTTGCTTGATGGCGTCCGCATATTCAGGCCTCGCTAGAATTTCATCAAGAATCGTTGATTGTATGACAACCGGCGGCGTGGATTTCTGATTCGATGCGCCGTATCCGCAAAGCAACAAAGCTGATATGACTAGAAGTGCGCGCATGATGGCTAACGTCCAGAGCTCAGGCACGCGGGATCAAATGACGTGAACCGCGAAGCGGAACTGGGAGCGCCATCCCGCGTTGCCAGCGATTTGTTAAACATCAGTGTTTTTGTTGTCATTATCACTCCTTCGCACCGTGCTGGCGTAAGAACGTTTCGGCTTCCTTATGCTTCGCTACAACTGCGCACATTCCACAGAAAATATGATTATATTCAAATCCCGAAGGACACTGGATACAGAAGCGTTCACCTTGTTTATAAATATCGAAGCAGCTCTCGAGCGCTACAAATTTACGATGACCTGAAAGTCGAAATTCAATTACGCTCCAAGCTTCAGCATTATTGGGCAACCGCCGTTGAGACTGTGGACTTTTTTACAGGACAGGCGTTAAAATCAAATATAGGACAACTCTCTTGGAAACGATTCTTTGTACTGGTGGCAAATGAATTCGCCCGGCTGGAAAAGTTTCCGTTGGTCCCCGGAGCGCCAATCAATGAGAGTGAATCAAAGGCAGAATTAAAATCCTTTTTCAATCAGATAAAACTGCTTGAAGGATTTCAGGCAGCTGCGAAAATTGTTACAACGGGTGGCACTGCTATAAAAGAGGGGTATTTCTTCCTTTTGCAATTGGACCTGAATTCCAGAAATATTAGAGTCACGAGCTTTATCAAAGACCAAATAGCGGAAGCTCAAAAAACATACTTAGAAGTTGAGGCGGCCAACAAGGATAACCCCCAAATGCAGACTGTTCTCGTTTCTGTAGATTCTATAGCTGCGCTTCCAAAAGCATACCCTAGTTATTATTTGGACATCAGCGAATTCGTGACGGTATTAAAGAAAATAATAGATTAACTTGATGCTGCGTAATTAGCGCGTTGCGTGCCCAACTTTATTTTTATGGCCGGACTTTTTATTGCTGTGCGAATTTTCTTAATCTACAAATTAGTGGTCCGTGGCCATTAAACAGTGACCGAACGCCGCTGGTCTGGAACTGATTACTGTTAACGGTCCACCGAACTAAACCGGCGTTTTTTCATCTGCTTCTTCACCTTCCGGCGGCCAAAGATGGAAAACCAAACAATGACCGTCAACAACTGCCTGCTCAAAATGCTCCAGCGACTCCGGTACCTCTTGGTAGGTCAGCTGAGTGACAAACGACCACTCCTCCACCCCCTCAACTCGCCACTGCTCATCGGTAATGGCATCGCGTGCAATCTGCTTCGCAATCGCTTCATCGGTATGAGCAACCCAAGCATTGATAAATGCACCGCTAATGCTCGAATAATCCGGGCTGCTCGGCTCTGGTCTCGCGAGAAACATAAACCAGCAAAGTGTATCCATGTGCGGAGTCGGCCTACCAGTCATGTCACCTTCATTTTTGATGGGATATTGGCCATCGCAGATGGATGATAATTTGTCTTTTCTTTAGTGTCCACATGGATTTGCGCCAAGCATCGTGAGAATATTGTGAATGGCAAAGGCATCACACCGCCGGGCGAAGCCGGGAGTTAAAGTGACGCTGTTACCGTTCCAGATGTTTTTCGGCCATCTTGATGTCGGGCAGCGTGCCGGTCTGGAACCATTGGCCGTGATGCGGCAGGCAGAACAGACGGTTTTGGGCGAGCGCCTGATGCCAGAGGATTTTTACAGTGAATTTTCCGTCAGGCGCATTCGTCAGGATGCGGGGATGCATGATGCCGACGCCGGCGATGATGTAAGGCGACTCCCGTTCGTTCCAGTCAACGGTGTTGCCGGGTTTGATGAACAGATGGTCTTCGCCTTTGTCGTGCCCCATGGCTTTGGCCTTGGATTGCGTGAGGAGCAGGACATCCATTTTGGCATCATCCCAATGCTGGGCCAGCCTGTCCAAGGCACTTTCCCGTTCGTCCAGCCAGATGATGTCGCTGTTGATAGTGAAGAAAGGTTCCTGGCCCAGCAACGGCAGCGCTTTTTTCAGTCCGCCACCCGTTTCCAGCGGCTCGGTCTCCTCCGAGATTTTGACGGTCAGGCCAGACAGATGGGAAACATAAGCGGTCAACTGGTCTTTGAGGTGCGAGACGTTGATGATGACCTCCTCGATGCCGTAGGTTCGTAACCGGTCGAGCGCATATTCGATCATTGGTTTGCCGGCGATGGGGACGAGCGGTTTGGGCAGCCGGTCGGTCAACGGTTTCAGCCGCGTGCCGTAACCGGCGGCGAGCACCATGGCCTTTTTGATTTTAGCGGGCATAAACTAGGGCCAAGGTAGGGCGCGTCACTCCGTGCGCGCCGTTTTGAAAACAAAGCTGGTTCATTCCTGTCAGCGGCGCGCAGGGGACTGCGCGCCCTACCTTAAGATTTGCGGGGAGAGACGCTCGTTTCGAATTATTTTTTAAATTCGGCATAGCGTTCCATCCATTTTTTGACGCCGGCGAGGATGGGATGAGCCAGCGCCCTTTGCAGCAGGCGTTCCACGCGCGGCGAATGCAGTTTCTGGTAATCGGGTTTGCCCTCGTGCCGGCTCAGGCGTTCGAAGATGGCCAGCACACGCGTGTGCCGCAACGCCGCCAGGATGGCCAGGGAAGTTTCGAAAGCCTTCCGGTCGAGGGCCGGGGACCGGTCCACATAACGAGCCAGCATCTCTTCCCGGAAACGGTCCGGAACGTCGCGCCGGGCATCTTCGAGCAGCGACACGAGGTCATAGGTGATCGGGCCTTGATACGCATCCTGAAAATCCAGGAGCCCGGCCTGCCGGACGCCTACGCGGCCGGGCAGGAACATGAGGTTGGCCACATGATAATCGCGGAGCAGAAGCGAAGCGGGAACCTTATGTGCCGGGGGCAATACCTCCCGCCAGACGGCCTGGAACTCCGCCCGGCCGGCTGGGGAAATCCCGGGTGTGCACCATTCGAGAAACAGGCTGATGTCGGCCAGCATTTTTTCCGGATGATACGTCCGCCAGCCGGTGGGGATGGCCCGGGGATTTTGGTGCAGGGCGACCAACACATCGGTGGCCAGGGTATAAAGTTTTTCCGCGTCGCCCTGGCTATCCAGCAGGCGGGCAAAGGTGGCATCCCCGAAATCTTCGAGCAGCAGGAGGCCATTGGGGTCGTCCTGGGCGAGGATGGCCGGCGCGCTGAAACCGAGCTGTTGAAGATGCCGGTCAATCTGGACGAACGGCGCAACACTTTCGAGGTTCTGCGAGGCGTCCATCAGGACGGCGCTTTGACTGTCCCGGCGCAGGCGGAAATAATTACGGGCGGAGGCGTCGCCGGTGATGGGTTCACAGGTCGCGTTACCCCAGCCGGCGGTGTTCAAAAATTCGCGCGTGTTGCTGTCAGGAATTTTAACCACGGATGGACACGGATTAACACGGATGAGCCGTCGGCGCGATGAAAAATCCCGCTCGCAGGCGGGAAAAATTATCGTGCGGCGAAACGTTTGCGGACCAGGAAGACGACCGCCAGCAACAGGACGATCCCCAGCGTGACGTGGGTGGCGGTGGACTTGAGGATGGGAAAGCGGTCGACAATTATCTCCGGGGCGGTGTCCGGGTTTGTCTCCGTGAGTTTTGGCGGCGGTTGCAGAACCAGCAACTGGTGCTCGCAGTGCCCGATGATGCGATAGAGGCGGTTGATCTCCAGCATCTCCGCTTCGGTCAGCTTCTTTTTGGGCGCCGAGCGGTCTGTGTAGAAATATTTGGTGCTGGAATTGAATTCCAGATCGCGGCCGCGGAACACCACCCCCGGATTCAGATCCGATGTGACATATTCGAATTTGTCATAAATAGATTCACGGGTAGTGCGGACATCCACGATGTTGAAGTCCGGTTTGTTGGCGCCTTCATGGAACCAGTACGGATATGTTCCCACCTCCATGCCCGGTTTGCGGGCATAAGCGCTCACGGGCTGGTTGACGATTTTTTGGACCTGCTCGATGGCGTGGTCCATCTCCACCTGCACGTCGGCGATCTGGTCCGTCACTGAATTGGTCGGCGGGGCAGCGGCATGAATCACTCCGCACAGGCCGGGGAGCAGGAGCAACCGGAGTCCGCCGGCCCGGAACCAGCGCAGTTTTTTCAAGGGCGCCGGGACAACAGGGAACACGCGATTCAACCGGTTCATGGGGAGTGACTTTATCAGGCGGCGAAATGAGGGTGCAAGCCCGGAACCAGGCAGGGGTCGCGGCCGGCGGATGCCTTTATTTCAAATCAAATTGCAGAATTTCGAGTAGATAAATTCTGCTACACTGGAGTATAAGTGGAAGCGTTCCACTAGAAACCGGCCGCTGACAGGGTTATCAGCCTTGAGGTTCCCCCGCGCGGCATTTGTCCGTTTCCCGTTGTTCGATTGCCACATGGAATCCGTTCTTTGAAGCGCTGCCACCGTTGGCCGGTGGTTTAATTTTGAAGGCGAAGTTTGTATTGCGCCACCCCTTTACCCGGTCGTTCGAGGCTGGGTAAGAAACGAAAGCAACCTAACAAACAATGCAGTACAACCTACAGGAGACAGTTATGTCATATAGAAACAGACTCGGCGTATCATTGGCTCTCACCTTGCTTGCCCTCCCCGCCATTTCGGCCCGGGCGGCCGACGGCTACGGTGGCAGTGCCACGGGCGGCGCGGGCGGAACCGCCGTCACCGTCACCACCCTCGCGCAATTGACTCAGTATGTCACGGCGAGCGGGAAGTACATCATCACCGTCTCGGGCACAATCACGCTGCCGGATAATCTGCACGTGACCTCCAACAAGACGATTCAGGGCGCCAACACCAGCGCGACGATCAACGGTGATCTTTTCCTCGGCAGCGGCAGTTCGTCCGGCACCCCCACCGTAAATGTCATCGTTCAGAACCTGAACTTCACGAATCCGAACGGCGTGGGCGACCACGACGGCATTTCCATCAAGAATAACGCCGCGAACATCTTCATCACGCATTGCACCTTCACGGATTGCAAAGACGGCTCATTGGACATCACCGAGAAATCGGACAACGTCACCGTCTCCTGGTGCCGGTTTCGCTATCCCACGATCGTGGGTCACGACTTTGTGAACCTGGTGGGCGCCAGCGATTCGCAGACCGGCGATGCAGGCAAGCTCCATTGCACATTCCATCACAACTGGTATGATGCCGGTTGCGTGGAAAGAATGCCTCGGGTGCGTTTCGGCCGGGTTCACGTGTATAACAACTACTATGGCTGTGCCGGCAACAACTATTGCGTGGGCGTGGGTGAAGCAAGTCAGATTCTGGTCGAGAACAACTACTTTGACGGCATAACGCTTCCCTGGAAGAACTACAGCAAGACCGTTCAGGGCCTGATTCACTGGAACACCGGCAACGTGTTTGTGAACACCACGATTCCGACGTGGGCGCCCAACTCCACCGTCTTTACGCCGCCTTACAGCTACACCCTGACCGCGGGCAGCAGCGTCAAATCAACCGTGACGGCGAGCGCAGGCAACCATTGACCGTCCGGCGCTGGAGTCACGTGGAAATAATCCGATCAATCCCCCGGCCGCGTTGAGCGGTCGGGGGAGAAAGCCGATGATCCTGTAAAACGCTTGTCCATCATGCGCGCACAACGAAGAGTCGTGTTCGGTTTGCTGGCCGCCTGCCTGCTGGCCGTGGTGATGGGGCTTTGCCTCGGCCGGATTTCTAATCCGGCGCCGTCGAACCCGCAAAACGCCCGGTCGGTTGACGGGTTACGTTTGGCGGATAAGACTTCCGTCGGCGCCGGTTCGGGGCGGTCCGGCCCGTCGTCCGCTGTTCCCGCCGGTGATGACTGGGAACGTCGCTGGCACGAATTGATGTCCCGGGCCGATTCGCCGGAGCGCACCCGGCAATTGGTGGCGCTGCTGGAGCGGCTGGCGAAAACAGACCCGGCGCGGGCCATTGCCCTGGCTGATAAAGCAACTGCGGATGCCTATCTTCGGGCGGACCTTTTTCAAGCCGCACTGCGCGGATGGGCGTCAGGGAATCCCGAAGCGGCCGGCGCGTGGGCGTTGTCACAGACGATGATCGACGGGGGGCAGGCGATGTCGGCCGTGTTTGCCGGGGCGGCACAAGATCCGGAAAGCGTCCAGCGTCTGGCGGAACAACTTTCCCGGGATGACCCGGCCCGTGCGCCGGATTATGGCTCCTATCTGGTTGCAGCTTTGGCCAGCGTGGGCGAGTACGGACAGGCTGCGGATTTTGCCGCCAATGGCCCGGCGGATTCGCGATTGAATTGGTTGAATGCGGCCTTTGGCCGCTGGGCGGAAGAGCACCCGGACGAAGCGGTCGCTTATGCCCGCCGGTTGTCCGACCCGGAGGTACAGCGCACGGCGTTGGCGGCGGCGATTTCGGGCTGGTCCCGCACCGATCCACAGGGCGTGGCCGATTATGCGCTCACCCTGCCGGAGGAAAGTGAACGGATGTTCGCGCTGACGGCGGCCCTGCACGTCTGGAGCGAAGGCGACGTGGCGGAAGCCGCCACGTGGCTGACCCAGTTCGGCCCGTCCCCGGAACTCGACAGTGGCGTGGCGGAAATTGCGACCGAGTCCCATACCCTGGATCAACCTGAGGTGGCGGTCACCTGGGCGGAGTCCATCACCAATCCGCAATTATGTTCCCGGACGCTGGTGACGGTGCTGGAAACCTGGGCGAGATCGGATGCCGCCGCAGCGCGGAACTACGCGGAAACTTCTCCGTATCTCCAGGCGCAGGACCGGACCGACGTGCTGGCGAACATCAATCAAGTAGCCAGTAAAGACTGATAATTGGGGTTGCTATGGCTTGCCTGGCCGAGGCACGCTGTGACTACGCCATACCGGCCCGCCTACGCTTTCAGCTTTGGCGCGGCAGTGCGGAGTGCGACTGGAGGCAGAATCGGCCGGCAAAGAGGCTGAATTCGTTGAAATCTCGCCCGATTCAAGTGTTGATGCGTTGGACCAAGGTCCAATATCCTTCCCTGTCCGCTTCGGCTAAAACATACGGGCAACAATATCATCCGATCGCCCGCGGGTTCCGCAGGTTGCGCCAAATTGCAACCATCAAGGGGGCGCTTGTACGCGAAGCGACAAACGTGATATTCCAGGCGGTGGTTCCCAATTTTGCAGTTGTAACGAGGCAAAAAGCGAAACAACGAAAAAACCAAAAGGAAAAACATGAAACGGAGTAACCTGATCAAATACGGTCTGACCATGCTGACGGCTTCGACGGCGTTTCTCGGTGCCGGCGGGACAGTCCAGGCGGCGGACAAAAAACCCAACATCCTCGTCATCATGGGTGACGACATCGGCATGTGGAACATCGGCGCCTACAGCCGCGGCATGATGGCCGGCACCACGCCCAATCTCGACAAGCTGGCCAAGGAAGGCATGTTGTTCACCGACTACTACGCCGAGGCGAGCTGCACGGCGGGTCGCGCGAACTTCATCATGGGTGAACTGCCCATCCGTACCGGCATGACCACCGTCGGCCAGGCAGGTGCAGCGATCGGCATTCCGGCGGAAGCCTGCACGATTGCCATTGCGCTCAAAGCACTGGGTTACGAGACCGGCCAGTTCGGCAAGAACCATCTCGGCGACAAGAATGAATTTCTGCCCACCCTCCACGGCTTCGACGAATTCTTCGGCTACCTGTATCACTTGGACGCAATGGAAGACCCATTCCACCCCAACTACCCGCAGGAGTTGTTGAACAAAGTCGGCCCGCGCAACATCGTTCACTCTTGGGCGACCGACACGGATGACGCCACCGAAATGCCGCGCTGGGGCAAGATTGGCAAGCAGAAGATCGAGGACTGCGGCCCGTTGCCGCCGCATCCCATGGACGGCTTCAAATATAACATGGAAACGGTGGATGACTCAATCCGCGATTTCGCCATCAACTTCATGGACAAGGCGAAAAAGGACGGCAAACCTTTCTTCTGCTGGCTCAATCCGACGCGCATGCACGTCGTCACCCACCTCTCGCCGAAGTATCAAGCGATGATGAACTCGCAGAATGGCTGGAGCATCGAAGAAGCCGGCATGACCCAGCTTGATGACGACATCGGTCTGGTACTGCAACACCTCAAGGACATGGGCGTGGACGACAACACCATCGTCCTCTTCACCACGGATAATGGCACCGAATCCTTCACCTGGCCCGATGGCGGCACCACGCCGTTCGCACAGGCCAAGGGAACGGTCATGGAAGGCGGCTTTCGCGTTCCATGCATCCTGCGTTGGCCCGGCCACGTCCCGGCGGATTCCGTTCAGAACGGCATCTTCTCCGGCCTCGACTGGTTCCCGACCTTCCTCGCCGCCGCCGGCAACTCGGACATCACCGCCCAGTTGCTCAAGGGCGTGACCCTCGGTGGCCAGACTTACAAGAACCATCTTGACGGCTACAACCAGATGGACGCCATCACCGGCAAAGGCCCGTCCACCCGCCACGAAATTTTCTATCTCGGCGAAAGCACGATTGGCGCGGTGCGCATTGACGACTACAAGTATCGTTTCATAGACCAACCCCAGGGCTGGCTGGGGCCGAAGCTTCATCCTGATGTGCCGACCATTATCAACCTGCGCCTGGATCCGTTCGAGCGCATGGGCTTCCCGGAAGACATGACGAAGCAAGGGTCGCTGA
>CAYPSF010000126.1:0-13067 GCA_964413165.1 uncultured Bifidobacteriaceae bacterium | reverse complement strand
CGCGCGCCGAACATGAGCAGCTACGAAATCATGTTGAGCGAATCGCAGGAGCGCATGCTCATCATTGTCCACAAGGGCCGCGAGGCCGAGGTGAAGCGTATTTTTGACAAGTGGGATCTGCCCTGGTCCGAGGTCGGCATGGTCACGGATACCGGCCGCATGGCGGTGAAACATCACGGCCGGATCGTGGCCGATATCCCGGCCAAGAAAATCGCCGATGAATCGCCGGTTTATCAGCGCGAGGCGAAGGAACCGGAATATTTACAGGCGGTCCGGGCGTTCCGGCTGGAAGGCATCGCCGAGAGCCGGGATCCCGCGGTGGAACTGAAGCGGTTGCTGGCGTGGCCGACGATTGCCTCAAAGAACTGGGTTTATCGGCAGTATGACCACATGGTGCGCGACGGATCGGTGGTTTGCCCGGGCAGCGACGCAGCAGTGTTGCGCCTCAAGGGGGATTCATTGCCGGAGCTTTCAAATGGCAAGCCGACACCGGAAAAGCTCATCGCGCTGACGGTGGATTGCAACGGCACCTACGTTTATCTCGATCCCTACGAAGGAGCGAAGGCGGCGATGGCGGAGGCCTGCCGCAACCTGGCCTGTTCCGGCGCGGTGCCGCTGGGCACGACCGACAACCTCAACATGCCGAGTCCGCTCAAACCGGAGTTGTTCTGGCAGATCAAGGAATCCGTGCGCGGTCTCGCTGAAGCGTGCCGGGTGTTCAACGCGCCCGTCACCGGCGGCAATTGCTCGCTCTACAACCAAAGTCCGGCCGGTCCCATCGACCCCACCCCGACCGTGGCCGTGGTCGGCATCATCGAAAAACCGGAGCACGTCACGACCCAGTGGTTCAAGAACGAAGGCGACGCCATCATTTTGCTGGGCGATGCGGTGGACCAGGGCGATCCCCTGCAGGGTCTGGGCGGCAGCGCGTATTTGCAGGTCATTCACGGCCGGAAAAACGGCACGCCGCCGCGCTGCGATTTGGAGGCAGCCCGCACGTTGCACACGACGTTGCTCGGCCTGATTCAATCCGGCCTGGTGCGGAGCGCCCACGATTGCAGCGAGGGCGGACTGGCCGTTTGCCTGGCCGAGAGTTGCATCAGCCAGCTGGTGGCCCGCGAAACGCCGCGATTGATCGGTGCAACGGTGGATCTATCCGTCGTGGCAACGTCTCGGCAGAGCGCTGCCAGTCAATCCGAACCATCCGAAGAAAAGAATGCGGCGCTCTCCCGGGACGCCGCCACGTTGCGATTGGACGCTCTGCTGTTTGGTGAAAGCCAAAGCCGCGTGGTCATCACCTGCCGGGCGCTCGACGCAGTGAAGGCGGTCGAGCGCGCGAAGCTGATGGGTGTTTCCGCCCAGCCGATCGGCCGGGTGGGCGGCGACCAGTTGACGGTCAAAACCGGCGGCGGTGGCTTCAGCGTGCCCCTCACCGAACTGCACGATGCCTGGTGGCACAGCATCGCGCGGGCGATGGCGTGACCTTTAATTTTGAACAAAATTGCCGCCGGAATGCTCCATTTCCTTGAAAACTCGACTATGACCAGCGTATTGGACGGTTTAACCGTTGGCAATCAGCCGCCGGGTAATTAATCTTTCGGTCGACATCCGACATGCGACAATTTCTAACCATCGCCACCAATGCCTTCATGGAGTTGATCCGGCAGCCGGTTTTTCTGCTGCTGATGACGGCATCGGTGCTATTTGAAATTTTCCTGGCCGTGCCGTATTACTTTGCCTTTGGCGACGAGCCGAAGCTGGTTTCCACCAGCGCACTGGCGGTGATGTTGCTGTCGGGATTGCTCGGCGCGGTATTGAGCGCGTCGGCATCGCTCGCGCGCGAAATCCGGGCGGGCACTGCCCTGGCCGTGCTGTCGAAACCGGTTGGCCGCGCGCAATTCTTCCTGGCCAAATATGCCGGACTGGCCGCGGCGCTGACCCTGTTGTCGTATGTCAATCTGATCGGCGTGTTGCTCGCCAACTGGATGGCGTTCGACGCCTACGGCAAGACCAATCTGGTCGCGCTCAGCATTTTTGCCGGGGGGGTGACCGTGGCTTACGCGCTGGCGGGCTTCAGCAATTTTTTCCTGCGGCGACCGTTTGTGAGCGACGCGGTCCTGGCGTTGGTGGTGACGGCGACGCTGGCGGCATTTTTGGTTTTTCAATTCACCCGGCAGATGCAGACCTTTGGCGTGGCGACCCATGTGGACTGGCGGCTGGTGCCGGCGGGGATCCTGATTTTATTCGCTTTGTGGCTGCTGGCCGCGCTGGCGCTGGCCTGCTCGACACGGCTGGATACCCTCCCCACGCTGGCGGTCTGTTCGGCGTTCTTTTTGATCGGTCTGATGTCGGATTATCTTTTCGGTACCCGGGCAGAAGCTGGCAAATGGTGGGCTTCGATGCTTTACACCATCGTTCCAAACTGGCAACTTTTCTGGCTTGCCGATGCTCTCGACATGGGCAAAAGCACGTTCCATTGGAACTATGTCGGCGAGGCCTTTGCCTACATGGTCGCCTACGCGGGCGCGGCGCTGGCCGTCGGCACGGCCCTGTTTGAGGAACGGGAACTCGGTTGAATGAAAAGATCACAATGAAAAAGCAAAAATGCGGGGTCCGCCGGTGCGAACCGCAACCGTCAGTTCTAATTTTTAACCTGTAATTAACCTGTAATTTTGCATTGTTTGTTTCTGTGGAGCACAACGTCCAAAAAAATGGTCTGGTGAATCTGGTCGCGGCGGTGGTGATTTTCATCGCCGCTTTTGTTGTGACCGGTTACGTGAATTCGCTGGCGGGCCAGGCCTGCGTGATTTTCCTCGGCCTCGGCGTGCTCGTGGCTTTTGCCGGCTGGTTCCAGATGCGACTCGAGGAAAACGAGCGGCTGGAAAAACTGGAGGTCGAGGAGCTGGCCCGTACCCGCGGCGAGACGGCGCTGTTTGAAGCGAAAGACGCGGAGATTTTTCCGGCCCAACGCGCCCGCGCGCAATTCGAAAAGTTCTTTGTCCCGGCCTTCGGCGGGCTGCTGTTTTTGCTCGAAGCCGGCGGTGCCTACCTGCTCTGGCGCTGGATGGCCAAAACCGCTAATGGCATTCCGCCCGACCGCGCCCTGATCTCGCTGTCGTTGTTCGGGATTTTTGCGCTGTTGTTGTTTTTGCTGGGGCGATTTTCCGTGACCATCGCGCGGCTGGAAAATCACCGGCTGCTGCGGCCCGGCGCGAGCTTTTTGCTGGCCGGTGCATATATCTGCTTCATTACTGCGCTGGGCATTGCCGGGGCCCGGACGGAATTTCCGAAAGTGGATTTTTACGTCGGGTGCGTCTTGTGTGTGCTGCTCGGTTTGATGGCGCTGGAAATGCTCGCCACCCTGTTGCTGGAAATTTACCGGCCGCGCGTGAAGGGCAAAATCACCCGGCCCCTTTACGACAGCCGCATCGTCGGCCTGCTCGCCCAGCCGGAAAGCCTGTTCACGACGGCGGCGCAGGCGCTGGATTACCAGTTCGGCTTCAAAGTTTCGGACACCTGGTTTTTCCAGTTGCTCCAGAAAAACCTGCCCGTGCTGCTGCTGGCGCAACTGGCGGTGCTGTTTCTTTCCACCACCGTGGTGTTCGTCGATGCGGGCGAACAGGCGGTGCTGGAGCGGTTCGGCCGGCCGGTCACGGTGCTGGGACCGGGAGCGCACCTGAAATGGCCGTGGCCGGCAGATAAAATATACCGCCAGCGCACGGAGCAGATCCAGACGTTTGTCATCGGTTATCAGTCGGACGCCCAAAGCGAAAGCGCCAGCATCATTTTATGGAGCGTCAGCCATGCCAAGGAGGATAATTTCCTGGTCGGCAACCGCGCCCCGGTGACCATCGCCAAAGAAGGGGCGGACACCAATGACCTGCTTAAAGCGCCGCCGGTGAGCCTCATCGCCGTCAGCATCCCGGTGCAGTTTCAAATCACCAACCTCATGGACTGGGCCTACCACAACGCCGACCCGGCCGGTTTGTTGCAGACCCTGGCGACGCGCGCCGTGGTGCATTTCCTGGCCGGCGTGGATTTGAACGATATCATGTCGCGCAACCGGTTGGAAGCGGCCCGGACCTTGAGTGATCAGATCCAGGCCGCCGCCAATGCGAACCGGTTGGGCGCCAAAATAACCTTTGTCGGCTTGCAGGACATTCACCCGCCGACCCCGGTCGCAGCCGATTACGAAAAAGTAGTCGGCGCGGAGCAAACGAAGCTGGCGTCCATTCTCAAGGCGCAGGCGGAGGCCATCCGCACCAACGCGCTGGCCGGCGCCCAGGCGTTTACCACCACCAATGTGGCGGATGCCTTGCGGCAGCGGCTTGAAGTTTCGGCGTTCGCCCGCGCGGCGCTGTTCACCAACCAGATTCCGGCATTTGAGGCGGCCCCGTCGGTTTACCGGCAGCGCGCCTATTTCCAGATGTTCGCCGAGGCCACCGGCCAGGCGCGCAAATACATTATCCTCGTCACCAACACCTCGGACGTGGTGGTTTTCAACCTGGAAGACCGGATCCGCAACGACCTGTTGGAAAATTTGAACGTGACTCCCTCCTCCCATAATTCATCGCCATGAAACGCAATGCCATAACCATCGTTATCGGCGTCATGCTGGTGGTGATTTTCGCCCTGCTGCTCTTCGTTTTTCAAGTGCGCCAGTCGGAAGTCGCCATCGTCACGACGTTTGAAAAACCCACCGCCCAACCTTACGAAAAGCCCGGCGCGTATTTCAAATGGCCGTGGCCGATCCAGAAGGTCTACAAGTTCGATCAGCGCATCCAGAATTTCGAGGACAAGTTCAGCCAGACGCTCACGGCGGACAACAATAATCTCATCGTCACCATTTATACCGGCTGGCAGATCTCCGATGCGAAATCGTTTTACCCCAAATTCCAGGGCTCCGTGCCCGCCGCCCAGCGGATCCTCGAAGGCATGCTGCGCAGCGCCCAGAACGCGGTCATCGGCAAACATAACCTGTCCGATTTCGTGAATGCGGACCCGAAGGAACTGAAGTTCGACGCCATCGAAAACGAAATCAAAGCGGTCGTCCAGTCCGGCTTGAGCACGAACGATTATGGCATCCAGATCGAATTTCTCGGCTTCAAAAAAATCGAGCTGCCCGCCAGCGTCACGGAGACCGTGTTTGACCGCATGAAGAACGAACGGCAGAAGCTGATCAGCAAGACGGAAAATGAAGGCAAAGCCGAGGCGCAGATCATCGAGTCCGCCGCCGACCGCCAGGCTGCCGAGACCATCGCCAACGCCGATGCCGCGGCCACCCGCATCCGGGGCGAAGGCGAGGCTGCCGCGGCCATGGTGCTGCCGGTCTTCCAGCAAAATCCCGCGCTGGCGAATTACCTGCTGCGCATCGACGCGCTGAAACAATCGCTCAATCAGCGGGCGACCTTGATTTTTGACGAACGGACCCCGCCGTTCGATTTATTCCTGAATTTTCCGACCAACGCTCCGAGCCGGTAAAAACATGAGTCCCGAGCACGAACACGATCACGAACCGCATCCCACGCCGGTGACGCCGGACGATGCCGGCTCGCAGGCGCTGGCCGAGGCACTGCGCAGCAGTTTTGCGATTGTCAAAATCGCCATGCTGTTGATGGTGGTGGCGTTTTTCGGTTCCGGCGGTTTCAAGGTCCGGCAGCAGGAAAAGGCCGTGATTCTGCGTTTCGGCAAGCCGGTCGGCGAGGGCCAGAAAATCCTGCTGGGCGCAGGCTGGTATTGGTCGTATCCGTATCCGATTGACGAAGTGGTTAAAATTCCGATCACGGAAATCCAAAGTGTGGATTCAACCATGGGCTGGTATGCCATGACGCACGAGCAGGAAGTCCTCTACAAGACAACCGGAGTCGAGCCGCCCGCCGGCCCGCTGAATCCGGCGGCGGACGGTTACGCGCTCACCGCGGACCGGAACATCATTCATACCCGGGCGACGCTGTATTATCACATCGCCGACCCGATGCGCTATGTCTTCACCTTCGAGACCGCATCCAATACGGTGCAGAACGAACTCAATAACGCGCTGCTCTACACGGCCGCCCGTTTCAATGTGGACGACATTCTCACCCGCGACGTGGCCGGCTTCCAGGACGCCGTCCTCCAGCGGGTCAACGATTTGACCGAACGGGACCAGCTGGGCATCGTCATTGACAACTGCCAGGTCCAGAGCATCGCGCCGCGGCAGTTGCAGGACGTTTTCAACCTGGTCACCACCACGCGCGAAAACCGCAACAAACTGCTCAATGACGCGCACAGCTACGAAAGCCAGGTCCTGATCCACGCTGGCGCCCAGGCCAAGTCCATCATCGATACCGCGTCGGCCGACCGGACGCGCTTTGTCGAATCTATCACAGCCGAGGCGAAGCGTTTCAATGATTTGCTGCCGAAATACGAGAGCAATCCCAACCTGTTCGCGCAGCAGGCCTATTTGCAGGCGGTGGGCCAGGTATTGACCAATGCGGAAAAATGGATTCAACCCACCGCCGAAAATGGAAAAAGTCGGGAAGTGCGGTTAATGTTGAATCGTGAGCCGCCGGCACCGAAAACGGCCCCGGCGAATCCGTAAATCGCAAAGAGAAGATTGTTATGCAGGTTACGTCACTTTTAAGCCGTCACGAACACGAACACGAGCACGGGCCGGAATGTGGCTGCGGCCATGACCACGAACATTCCGTCGTGCATCTCTGGCAGGCTGTGCTGGGCGTCGTTTTCGTCCTCAATGCTTACCTCGTGGACTGGTTGTTCGTGGGCGGCGGCAACGTCGCCAGCGCCAGTGCCTTCATCGGCGCCATCATTCTGGGCTATCCCATCGTGGTGACCGCCATCCAGGATTTGCGCGTCGGCCGGTTGAGCATCAACGAACTCGTGGCCATCGCCGTCCTCGCTGCGTTTGCTTCGAGCGATTACAAGACCGCCGGGGTCGTCGCGTTTTTCATGCTCATGGGTGAAATCATCGAAACCCGCACTGCCGAGGGCGCGCGCGCTTCCATCGAGTCCCTGATCCAGCTTACCCCCACCAAGGCCCGGCGGATCAAGGCCGACAAAAACGAGGAGGAAGTCGCTGCCAGCGAACTCGCCGTCGGTGATGTGATTCGCGTCCGCCCCGGCGACAACGTCGCGGCGGACGGCCTCATTGTCAGCGGCCATGGCTCGTTCAACCAGGCCACCATCACCGGGGAATCCCTGCCGGTGGACAAAAAGTCCGGAGACGAGGTTTTTGCCGGCACGCAGAACCTGACCGGGGTCCTGGAAATCAAGGTCAGCCGCGCCGGTGAGGACACCACGCTGGGCCGCGTGCGCGAACTCATCCTGGCCGCGGAAAAGACCAAGCTCCCGATCATGAAGATCGTGGACCAATACATGGGTTTTTACACGCCGCTCGTGCTGGTCATTGGCGCGCTCGTCTGGGCGTTCACGCACGATTTGAGCCGCGTCATCACCGTGTTCGTCGTTTCCTGCCCGTGCGCGTTCATTCTGGCCACACCCACGGCGATGGTCGCTGCGCTGTCCGCCGCGGCCCGGCTCGGCATTCTGATCAAGAACGTCGCCGACATCGAGGCGGCGGCGCGAATCAATGCCTTCGTCTTCGACAAGACCGGCACGCTCACCACCGGCCAGCTGGCGGTCAGCCGGCTGATGCCGATCGGGGAAACCAAGCCGGCGGAACTGCTGCGGGTCGCGGCTTCGGCGGAAAAATACAGCAACCATCCCACGGCCCGGGCGCTCGCGCAAATTGCCGGCGAAGCCGGCGTGCCGCTGGCCGAGCCGCAGAACTTTTCCGAGGCTGCCGGCCGGGGCATAAAAGCCGAGGTGGCGGGCGCCAGGGTTTTGGTGGGCCGGGCACAATGGCTCAAGGACAATGGCGTGACTGAGGATTTTGTGAAGTCCGTTGACCTGAACGAAACCGAGGGCTGGAGTTTGATTTTCGTCGCGCGCGATGGCAAATGCATCGGTTGGGTCGGTTTACAGGACCAGACTCGCGCCGAGGCCAGAGAGTCCCTGGCCGAACTCAAGGAAGCGGGGGTTCGCCGCATCGCGATGGTTTCCGGCGACCGCCAGGCGGTGGCCACCCGGGTGGCGATTGAAATCGGCTGTGAAGAGGCGAAGGGCGATTGCCTGCCGCAGAATAAAGTGGAGTTTGTCCGGGCCATCAAGGCCAAGGGCTATCGCGTGGCCGTCATCGGTGACGGCGTCAACGACGCGCCGGCGCTGGCGGCGGGCGACATCGGCATCGCCATGGGCGCGGCCGGCAGCGAAGTGGCCATCCACAGCGCCACGATTGCCCTGATGAACAACGACCTGCGCCGCCTGCCGTTTCTCGTGAAACTTTCGCGCAGCACCCGCGCCGTTATCAACCAGAATTTTGCGTTTGGCGTCTGCTTCATCCTGGTGGGCTGGACGGTGGCTGTGACCGCCGTCATCGGTCCGATTGCCGGCGCCATCCTGCATGTCGTCGGTTCGCTGATCGTGATTTTCAACAGCGCACGGCTGGTGCGCAAGGGCGAGGAACTGGAACATTTCCATCCCGAACCGGTGGCGCCGCGGCCCGGCCCCGGTTCCCATCCCGAACCATCCGGCCAGCTGACACCAAAGCTGGCCTGAGCGTTTCCCGTTTGTTTTATGCCCGTTGCCGAACCTAATCCGCAGTCCGCCATACGCAATCCGCCATCGAACGGCGAGGTCGTCGTTTCCGTGCGCGGCCTGACGAAGGTGTTCAAGGATTTCTGGAACCGGCCCAAGGCGCGCGCGGTGGACAACGTGGATTTCGACGTGCGGCGCGGCGAGGTGTTCGGCCTGCTCGGGCCGAACGGCTCCGGCAAATCCACCACGGTCAAACTGCTGCTGGGTTTGCTCAACCCCACGAAGGGGCGCATCGAGGTGTTCGGCCATTCGCCGCGGCATGTGCAGACCAAGTCACGCATCGGTTATCTGCCCGAAGAATCCTATCTTTATCGCTATCTCAATTCGCGCGAAACCCTGGATTTTTTCGGGAACCTGTTTCTCCTCGGCAAGGCTGAGCGCAACAGCCGGACCGAACAATTGCTGGAAATGGTCGGCCTGGGCCAGGTCCACATGCGCTCCGTCGGCGAATTTTCCAAGGGCATGCAGCGCCGCATCGGCCTGGCCCAGGCGCTCATCAACGACCCGGACCTGGTGATTCTCGATGAACCGACGTCCGGGTTGGACCCGATAGGCTGCCGCGAGGTGAAGGATTTGATCCTGGCGCTGGCGCGGCGGGGTAAGACGGTGATTTTGAGCAGCCATTTGTTGTCGGACGTAGAGGACGTCTGCGACCGGGTGGTGATTTATTATGGCGGTCGGATCCAGGCGATGGGCACGCTCAAGGAATTGCTCGCCACGCCGGACGCCATCCGTATCACCACGCCCGCCTTGTCGCGGGAAACCATGGAGCGGGTGCTGGAAATCATCCGCCGGGATGTGGCGGCCGATAAGGTCCGGATTGATACGCCGACGCAGAACCTGGAAAGCTATTTTCTCGACGTAGTGCAGAAAGCGCGCCGTGCTGCGGCGGAGACTTCCGGCGCAACCTCGGGCGCGCGCGTGGCGGCTTACCTGCGCGGGGGGATGGAGGAAAAACCGCCCGCGGAGAAAATTCTGGAACGGCTGGCCGTGCCGCAATCCGCCCGGCCGGCTGCCCCATCCCCATCGGTGCCGTCCGCGGACGCGGTGTCGCCCGTGGACGACCGGAAACTGGCGGCCTTGATGAAAGCCGCCCAACCCGTTGCCCCGCCGCCGAAACCGGCAACCGAAGAAAAGTCGGTGGATTTATCGAAGGCGGACGAGAAATTGTCTTCACTGCTTGGAAAAAAGCCCTAGTTCGAGGACGAGAACGAGAACCGGGACGATCGATTGATGCAAAGACTACTGGCCATCGCCTGGTTGACCTGGAAAGCCGCTTTTCGGTTCCGGCTGTTCCTGGTGATTGCCGGGTTGCTGCTGTTGGCCGTGGTGGGCCTGCCGGTTTTGATCAAGGACGACGGCACGGCCCGCGGGTTCACCCAGATTTTGCTGACGTACACGCTCAGCGTCATTACCTCCCTGCTGGGTCTTTCCACTCTCTGGCTTGCCTGCGGCACGCTGGCGCGCGACATCGAGGAATGCCAGATCCAGATCGTGGCGACCAAACCGATCGCCCGCTGGCAGATCTGGCTGGGCAAATGGCTGGGGATCGTGTCGTTGAACGCCGCGCTGCTGGCGTTGTCCGGCGCCTGCGTTTACGGCCTGCTGCAATGGCGCGCGGCGCGATTGCCGGCGGCGGAGCAAACCGTCTTGCGCGAGCAGGTATTGGTGGCGCGCGGTTCGGCGAGGGAAGCCAGCAACGACCAGGCCATTGAAGCGGAAACCGGACGGATTTTGCAGGATCGTTTGAAGGACCACCCGGTGACCCCGGCGGATCTGGCCGAAGTGCGCAAGCAAATCCGCGAACTGGTCAGTTCGGATTTCCAGCTCGTGCCGCCGGGATACTCCCGCCAATGGCAGATTGACCTGGGTTTTGCCCGGAATTTTTTGCGGGGCAAACCATTGCAATTACGCGTGAAATTCAACGCGGCGCAAAAGAGCGCGTCCGGCACCTTTCTCGCGCTCTGGCAGGTGGGGGAGCCGGGAAAAACCGCCTTTTGGCGCACGGAGGAGCCCATGAGCCTGGCGCCGGACACGTTCCACGAGTTTGAAATTCCGCCGGACCTTTTCAACCCGCAGGGCGTGTTGACGGTGCTGTTCGTAAATCCGAATAGAACGGCGCTGTTGTTCCCCCTCGCGGACGGGATAGAAGTGCTGTATCCCGAGAGCGGGTTCGCGCTCAATTTTGTTCGCGGTCTGGGAATCATTTTCTGCTGGATGGCGTTGTTGGCGGCGTTGGGATTGATGGCGGCAAGCTTTTTAACGTTTCCCGTCGCGGCGTTTTTTTCCCTGGCGGTCCTGACGATGGCGCTTTCCAGCGGCACGCTGGCCGAGACGGTGGAAGCGGGCACGGTCACGGCGGGCAATTCGGAGACCGGCGTCATGGGCCATTCACCGGTGGACCTGGTGTTGATGCCGCTGTTCAAGGGCATGTTGATCATCATCAACCTGGTGGAAAAATTTTCGCCGATTGATTCATTGAGCAGTGGGCGCAGCATTACGTGGACGGAACTGGGCCTGGCCTTCGCCCAAATCGTCCTGCTGCTGGGCGGTATCCTCAGCGTCATCGGCATCAGCCTGTTCAACCGGCGTGAACTGGCGACGTTGCACGGAAACCAATGAACGTGCGCGCAAAAAAAATCGTGCTGCTGCTGCTGGCGGCGGCATTGCTGGCCGTTTCCGGCCGGCTGCAACAGTCGTTGAACCGCGACCGCGACCAGTTGGGGCTGACGCGCGCGTCGGCGTTGACGGACGCACCGCCGCTGCTGGCGTTCACCACCGTCGCCCTGGGCGGGTTCCGCGGGTTGATTTCCAATTATCTCTGGATTCGCGCCAATGATTTGCAGATTGACGACAAGTATTTCGAGGCGGCCCAGCTGGCGGATTGGATCACCGACCTGGAGCCGCATTTCACCCAGGTCTGGTCGTTCCAGGCGTGGAACATGGCCTACAATATTTCGGTGAAGTTCAAGGATTTCCCCGATCGCTGGCAATGGGTGGAGCGGGGCATCGAACTGTTGCGTGACCGGGGTCTGCGCTACAATCCCAATGATATCCTGCTCTACAACGCACTGGCCTGGTTCTTCCAGCACAAGATAGGGCAAAACCTTGATGATGCGAACCTGTATTACAAGCAGCAATGGGCGCAGGAAATGATGCCGTTCTTTGGTCCGAACGGGACGAATTTCTCCGAATTAATCCAGCCGCAAACAGCTGAGGCGGTGGCGCGAATGCAATTGTTCACCAACAAATACAAGCTCGACCCGGTGTTTGCGGAAAAAGTGAACGCGCAATACGGGCCGCTGGATTGGCGGCTGCCCGAGGCGCACGCAATCTATTGGGGCGCCCTGGGCCTGGAAAAAGCGGAGCAATATCCCGACAAAACGAAGACGGAGGATTTGATCACGGTACGCCGTAACATCTACCAGTCCATGCTTCAGGCGTTTTCCCACGGGCGCTATATCGCCAACCCCTTCAACGGGTCCTATGAACTGGGCCCGAACCTCGAGCTGGTCTCCCGGGTCAATGCCACCTATGAGACGATGCTGGTGGGAGACCCCAAATTCACCAATAATATAGCCACGGCACACCGGAATTTTCTGCGCCAGGCGGTTTATTTCCTCTACGAAAATAATCGCGTGGCCGAGGCCGCGAAATGGTTTCAATATCTGGGTGAGAAATATCCCGGCAAACCGATCATTGATAGCGATCCCACATCTTTCCCGCGCAATGTCACCCTCGACCAATACGCCATGGCCGTCGTGCAGGGTGATATCAACGAAACTTCCCCGGACCGGGTGACTTCGGCTGTCCAGGGCTTGCTGACGCGTTCTTATTATGAACTGGTCCTTGGGCAGGACGACCGGTTCAACGGCTACCAGGCGCTCGCGCGAAAAATATATGGGCGTTACCAGTCGGAAATCTCCGACTTGAAAAGCACCCAGCAACGCATCCCTCTGCCGCCCTTTGCCGACATTAACCGCAGCGTGCTTGACCGGTTGCTTGACCCGCAACAGGGCGCACCTTTCGCCGCGCGCGCCATCATCCGCTCGCAACTGAGAATGCCGGCGGAAACCAACGCACCGCCCGAAACCGAGGTCACCAACGCGCCGGCGGCCACCAATGCGCCCGCCGCCAACCCGGCCGGCAAATAATTTTCGACTCCGCCCGCCGCCTTGCGTAGCCTGATTGACCTGTGACGAAAAAGAATTCCTCTGACCGGCGGCTGCGGGTGGGCCTGATTTCGCTCGGTTGCGCCAAAAACCTGGTGGACGCCGAAATCATGCTCGGCGCGCTGCTCCAGGACGGCGTGGAGATCACCAACGACGCCTCCCAGGCTGATGCCGTCATTGTCAATACCTGCTCGTTCATTGACGCCGCGCAGGAGGAGAGCGTGGACACCATCCTCGAAT
>CAYPSF010000125.1:0-13168 GCA_964413165.1 uncultured Bifidobacteriaceae bacterium | reverse complement strand
AGGGCAAGGCCAACAAGGAAACCGCGTCGGAACTGGGCATCGGCATCAAGACCGTCGAGAAGCATCGCGAGCATCTCATGGAGAAGCTCGACATCCACGACACCGCGGGGCTCACCCGTTATGCCATCAGCGCGGGCATCATCGAGAGCAGCGTCCAATTGACCATCGTTTAGCAGCCGGCGTGAAGAGGCGCTGAGTTATTATGATAGGGGATTTGCGATTGACGCGTCCTGCTGCCATCCAGGCAGCAGGCGTAAATCGTATATCTTGGTTATGAATGAGAACAACCTCGCTTTCTGGATGACGTTGGCCGGGACCGTCTGCTGGGGCGCCTGTTTTTGGTGGATGCGGCGGCTGTCCATCAAACAGAACATCCTTTTGGACCAGCTTAGCGAGCAGGGCAAACGCATCGAAAAACTGTCCCGGATCGAGCATGACCTCATCAAGGAAGTGCATCCCCAGGTCGGCGAGATCAAGGAAGGGATGGAAGAAATGATCGCGGTGGTGAAGGAAAATTCGGAAAACAACCCGCCGGCATCCAAAAGGAAGTCCGCTTAGGCGAAACGGAACCACGAAAACAGGTTTAATCGGCACCGATTAGGGCGGGATACTGCATCCGGAGCGCGGCGGAAAGACGGATCGGGGCGGACGCCGGGCAAATTAATTCACCACACCAGAAAGAGGCGCATTAGAAATACCATTCCCACTGACAAACAGACAACCATGACTCCGCCCGGAAAATCAAACTTGGCCTCCGGGGCATGGTTCCTGGGGAATACCGAAGTCAAGAAATGGTGAAAGCCGCTTCGGCTTGCCCGGCCGAAAACAGTTTTCACCATTTCATGTTTTGACATAAGGACGAGAATACGATGGAGCTACGCTTCTGAAAAATCTATGGGGTGTTACCCGGAGGCGGTTCCAAATGGCCTGCTTGGCATTAGCGCGTCGAAAAATCAGGCGGCCGGACCCATTTCAACGATGGGGATCGTTTTGACCCTGGTGCGGTGGAAATGGGAACGCCCTTTCCGTGAGGAGAAGGGCATCCCGTCCTTGGCGGTCACGAAAAGCGTCAATCACCAGCCCGGGACGACACGCGCTGCGTCGCCCCGATGCGGTACGGTTTTGGAATATTTTGGGTGAGAGACGGGAGGTTGAAATCGAGGTTGAGTTCCCGTCCCCCGCTTTTGGCCAGGTCGAAAGCGGCCAGGACGGCATTTTTCAGGTCAGGCTCTGCGACGGCAACCTGCAGATGCATTGTTTTGACGGCTGGCCGACTCTTGGTGTGGTAATCGGCAGGGTAGGATTTATTTTTGGCATTCATGGCATTTTTTTTGTGGTCTGGCTTTTGGTTGTAGGTTTGGGAAAAAGGCTACGAAACCCATTCGCTTCGTCCATGGGGTGAACACCCCATGGCATCCGCAGGGAAATAGACAGTAGTTTTGCACCCATGAGCGTCGGGCGAGATACTGGCGGCGAACCAAACCAACGGGAGCGTGAGTTTTATAGAAGCCTGATCATCGGGCTGCTGGCCTTCGCAATTACTTTTGTCCTTTTAAGATGGTTCTTGTTTTAAGACCGCCCGCACGCGCGACCGTGAGCAACCTTTGTTCCCACCATGACGCCGTTTATTAAACGCCGATCTATCTTGCCCGTCCCGGTTCCGGGTGTAACCTCCGGTGCTAACGGAGTATAGTTTACCAGGTGTCCGACTGCCCCTTATCGGGGGGTTTTCCCTCTCCTCTTATTCGCTGCCCTGCCAAGCCGGAGCCGCAACAGCGGCTTCAAAACCAACGAAAGAACCAATAAGCGAAAGAACAAAAGATATGTTTACAAAACAAGAACAAACCAGCTCCCCGGCCCGGGGATCCATGAAATCAACCCCCACCTCCGCGGCGAACATTGCGTCGTCCAAAGCAACCCGGCAGGGGGCAACCCCTCTGTCCGATGCCGACATCGCCACCAAGGCCTACGAAATCTGGCTCGCCCACGGACAGGAAGCGGGAAATGACCAGCAGCATTGGTTCGAGGCCAGACGGCAATTGCGGCAGGCGTAAGTTTCCCGGCACCCGCAGCGAGTTCTTTTACCATCCCGGAAGACCGGCTCGATAAAAGAATTTCATATGGGGTATTCACCCCATAGCGGCCGGGCGGTTTCCTGGTTTAGCTTGTACCGAAGGTCATGAAAACCAATTGCAGGAAGACCCCCCTGACATTTGGCGAGCTCGTCGCTGCTGCGTTCGTCACCAGTACAGAACCATACGTTGAGCCGTCGATGCCTTTGCCGCCGGTCCGGAACACTGTTCAGACCGCATGGCGCAAGGCCGGGTTTCCAGTTCGAATCATCGCAAAATGGCGCATGGCCATCGCCTCCTATATGCCGGTCGGATATGAAGATGAAACCGGATTCCATTACGGTGTGGAGGCGGACGACTAGTTCTTTTTGATTTTTGATTCGGGCGGACGGGCGCTTTTTTCAGCGGGGTTCTTCACCCCCACCTCCTTGGCGCTGTCGCCCGAATCGTTTTTCTTTGGGCTTCAAAAAAAGATCCGCCCGGGCGGCACAGACCGGCTGGCTGGACACCTCAGTTTTCTGGCGGCCGGGAAAGCTGGGTCGTGGCTTCAGGCAATTCCCGGTAGGGTTAGACCCCATGGCGTCCGCCCGGCTTTGCTGCTTAAGTTATCATGCTATGAAAGATAACCAAATCTCACCGGTGTGCGAATCAACGCTGGCACCGTTTCAATTCCAGGCCAAATTACCTTGTCGCATTCTGGTGGTGGAAGACGACACGGACATCCGCCGATACAGCGCCCAGGCGCTGATGGGTTCCGGCTACGACGTCGAAGCCGCTGAAGACGGTGCGGCCGCCTGGGAGACGCTTCAAGCCAAGGCTTTCAACCTCCTGATCACCGATAACAACATGCCCCGGCTGACTGGCGTTGAACTGGTCAGGAAGTTGCGTTCGGCGCGCATGGCGCTGCCGGTCATCATGGCCACCGGAAGATTACCAGTGGAGGCATTGGCCAAAAACCCGTCGCTCCAACTGGCGGCCCTGTTGCCCAAGCCATTCTCCACCGCCGAGCTGTTGGAAACGGTAAGAGACGTCCTGCGGGCCACCGACAGCGTTTCCGGGCAGCTGGATCTGCTGCCAGACTGGCGAATCCAGCCATCGGCTGATGGCTGTAGGCTGTGATGGCGTCACCCTCTGCCTGGAGTCCGGTTCACCCGTCGACCGCCCGGCAGCCGGTGCCCATACCTGAAAGAGCGTCCGATTCACAGCCATCGTGTTATGGGGTGAACACCCCATGGTGCCAGCAAGGCTTGCCAGCGTAGAATTTACATGGCTATGAAAGATCAAACGACTTCGCAAGCGGGGGAGCCAGCTTGCCCATTGCTTCAATCTCCAACGAAACGGCTCGGCCGCATTCTGGTGGTGGATGACGACCGTGACATCCGCCGTTTAAGCGCCAACGTACTGGAGCGCGCCGGCTACGAGGTGGGCGCCGCCGAGGATGGCGCCATCGCCTGGGAGGCGCTGAGTGCCGACAGCTATGACCTGATGATCACCGACAACAACATGCCCAATCTGACCGGCATGGAGTTGCTCCAGAAGCTGTATGCTGCTCACATGGCCCTGCCGTTTATCCTGGCCTCAGGAAAAGTGCCGGAGGAGGAATTCGCCCAATACCCCTGGCTCCAGCCCGCCGCCATGCTGCTCAAGCCGTATACGGTCGAGGAATTGTTGGGAGCGGTGAAAAAGGTCCTGCGCGAAGCCGATGGCACCAACACCGAACTCCAGCAGTTTATGTTTCGTGACCGGGAGAACAACAAGATCCCGCAGGTGGAAGAGCCGGTCGGTGTACCACGGCAATACCCGACGAATTCTCCCAAGCGCATTCTCGTGGTGGATGACGACAGCGACACCCGCCAGCTCAGCGTCGATGTGCTGGTTGGCTCCGGTTACGACGTGGATGCGGTCATCGACGGTGCCGCCGGCTGGGAAGCGTTGCAGAACGCCAGCTACGATCTCGCCATCACCGACAACAAAATGCCCCGAATGACCGGCATTGAAATGATCGAGAAGCTGCGTTCCGCGCGCATGACCCTCCCGGTTATCATGGCCACCGGGCATTTGCCCCTGAATGAATTTACCCGCAGGCCATGGCTGAAACCCGACGCCACGCTGCAGCGGCCGTTTTCCAATGACGATTTGCTGGAGACGGTTCAAAAGGTCCTGCGCCCGGACGGCAACGGCGACGGTCGCCAGGAAGCGGTGTTCCCGGAGCATCTTTAGATCCGCCAGTCCATTTAAGCCACCGCCCGGATGTCGGACCAACGGCCGTTCAGGTGCGAAACACGGACCCATCACGGTTTCTTCCAATTCCAACTTCAACCCGCGCCGGGGCTCCGTCGCACGTCAAAAACGGCCGTTTCGCCGAAATCGCATATGGGGTAAACACCCCATAGCGCCCGTGGAGATGCTCACCTTATATTGGGCAACATGAATGTTAATGGACTAGTGCCAGAGGGAGAGGCGGAAGGCGCATCAGTTCAAGCCCAGGCAAAACTGTGCCAGCGAATTCTCGTGGTGGATGAGGACAGCGACATTCGCCTGCTGTACGCCAATGCACTGGCCCAGCCGGGTTGCCGCGTGGACGCCGTCGCAGACGGCGCTGCCGGTTGGGAGGCGCTGCGGGCCAACAACTACAATCTTCTGATCACCGAGCATTGCCTTCCCACGCTGACCGGCGTTGAACTGGTCCGGAGGCTGCGGGCCGCCCGAATGGACGTGCCGGTTGTCATGACCGCAGTACGATTGCCCGCGCAGGAACTGGTCCGCGATCCGGTGCTGCGGCTGGCGGCCGTGCTGCCCAAGCCTTTTTATATCAGCCAGTTGGTGGAAACGGTGAAAGCCGTCCTGTGTGCGACCGACCGTCCTCGTGAATCGGTCCAGCCGCTGCCCGACTGGCGGAACTGGCCGTCAATAGCCACGTTGCGGCTAAGATGATTTCGCCGCGCAGGGTCCCCTGCCGCCTCTAATCAAGGACAACACATCCACGGGCGAACCAGAAGCGGGTGACGAGGAGCAATGAATGCCAACGGACAAATTATTGAGGCCCTGACCCGTTCAGAAATGTTTCAGAGCTACGAGCGCGCCTACACGGAGGCGACCGGGATGCCGGTGACGTTGCGTTCCGTCGAGGCCTGGCGATTGCCATTCCACGGCAAGCACCGGGAAAGCGTTTTCTGCGCGGTGATGGCCGAAAAGAGCCGCACCTGTGCCGCGTGCCTGCAGTTGCAGGAGAAACTTACGCAGGATGCCCTGGACGGGCCGGTCACCATGACCTGTGCTTACGGCCTGTGCGAAACCGCAGTGCCGGTGAAGCTCGGTTCGCAGACCATCGGCTTCCTGCAAACCGGCCAGGTGCTGCGCCAGAACCCGACCGAGGCATCCTTTCAACGCGCCGTCGACCAAGCCCGGAAACTCGGTGTGAACATCGCCAACGAGCCGACGAAGCGTGCTTATTTTGAGACTCCGGTCGCCTCGCCGAGGAAACTCGATTCCGTGTCGAACCTGCTGGCCATCTTCGCCGACCATCTCGCGATGAAAAGCAACCAGCTCGTGGTGCAGAAGGCGAACGCGGAACCGCCGGTCATCACCCGGGCCAGAGCATTTATCCGTGAGCACTACACCGAGGACCTCTCGTTAGGCCGGGTTTCCAGCTTCGTGAATACGAGTCGTTTTTACTTCTGCAAACAATTTCGCCAGGCCACGGGCCTGGGTTTTATTGAGTTCGTTACGCGCACCCGGGTGGAGAAGGCGAAGAACTTCCTGCTCAATCCCAATTTGCGGATCTGCGAAATCGCCTTCGCGGTCGGGTTCCAATCATTGACCCATTTCAACCGGGTGTTCAAAAGAATCGTGGGGCAATCGCCGACCGTGTATCGCAGCCGGTTGCCCGCGGCGGCCGGGTGCCAGTTGGCCGGCATCCCGAGCATCTACCCTCGCTTGCAAGTCAAACCCGGCAGCCTGCTGAAGGTATCCAGCCCGGAACAACCGTCCCGAAAAGCGTCGGTGGGAACCAGCCGGGTTTGCACGCTGCCTGCGAATCGCGGATTGCTCCCGATGAAATCAAACCTGCCGAAGGCAGCGGCCTTGACGGGCAATGCCGTCAGCGTCATCGAGGTGGTGCCCGGAGGATGAGGCAACCGGCGCATGGCGCCCTTGTATTTCAATATTATGAAACCGGATTATAGCGTGAAATGGAAACGAACCGGGCCGGGAATTTGGACGCGAATGCCCGATGGCGGGTCATCCGTTTCACAAAGGCCCGCGCGCAAAATGCCTTCGTTAGATGGCGAATCCGCTTCCTCGCGGGGCGATCCGGCAACCTGGCAAACCGCCGCTCCGTCCGATGCTCCCCGCATCCGCCAGTAGCGGACCGCCGAAAGCAAATGCTACGACTGCCGGTCCCGTTTCGTGCCTTGTCCTTCTGATTTGCCAGTGGGGACTGGACTTATTATGTCGAGTATGGGGAAAACACCCCATAGCTCCCGGTTTTTTCCGGACTTATGATTATCAACCAACTCCCCGGAGGGTTCTGCAAGCCGAAACTCCGGTGGGCCCGGGGACATGAAGGGACATCATCAAAACGACAACGGGCCGGGTGACGAGGTGCTGCTCGAGCAGGCTGAGGCCCGGACGAAACAGGCCGAAACGTGCACGGAAAAGGCACAACTGCGTGCGGACCAGGCCGAACTGCGAATGGAACGGGCGGAGAACAGTGAGCAAGAGATGCTCGCCTCCGAAGTCAGTTACCGCCGGTTGTTCGAAGCGGCCCAGGACGGCATCTTGATTCTGGATGTGGACACGGGGCGCATCAATGATGTCAACCCCTTCCTCTTCAAGCTATTGGGTTTTTCCCGCGCTGAAATGGTCGGCAAAACTGTCGGCGAGCTTAGTCCGTTCAAGGACCTCATGTCCAATCAAGCCATGTTGGAGCGATTGCAGCAACACGGGTACGTCCGCTATGAAGACCTGCCCATGGAAACCAGGGATGGCCGCCACATTGCCGTGGAGTTTGTCAGCAATGTGTATCAAGCCGGTGACAAAAAGGTGATTCAATGCAACGTCCGCGACATCACCGATCGCAAGCGGGCGGAAATCGCTTCCCTCCGGCTGGCGGCCATTGTTGAATTTTCGGACGACGCCATCATCGGCAAAGACCTGAACGGCGTCATCTCCAGCTGGAATCGGGGCGCAGAGAAGATTTTCGGCTATTCGGCCAACGAAATGGTCGGGACATCAATCCTGCTGCTGATTCCCGCGGCCCGGCAAGATGAGGAGGATCAAATCCTGGAGAAGATCAAGCAAGGTGCAAGTGTGGAACACCTGGAGACCGTGCGCCAAACCAAGGATGGAAGATTGATTGATGTCTCGGTCACGGTATCCCCGATCAAAGATGCCAGCGGCAAGGTCGTTGGCGTGTCGAAGGTGTTGCGCGACATCACCGAACGCCGGAAAATGGAACTGAAATTTCACCAGGCGCAAAAAATGGAATCGATCGGCCTGCTGGCGGGTGGCATCGCCCATGATTTCAACAATGTCCTTTCCGCCATCGTCGGCAATATCTACCTGGCCAAAATGGATGCGGCGGAGAATCTGCCCATCGCGGAATACCTGGACAGCATACTGGCAGCCACCCAGCGGGCGACCGATCTGGTCAATCAAATCCTGACCTTCAGCCGCCAAAACAAGCAGGAGCGCGAACCCATCGCGCTGAATCACATCGTTTTGGAAGCGCTCAAACTTTTGCGCGCCAGCCTGCCGTCAACCATCAGGATTCAAACCGAGCTGACCGAAACTCCCACGGTGCTGGCCAACACCACCGCGATCCATCAGGTGGTCATGAATCTTGGCACCAACGCCTGGCACGCGATGCGGGACAAGCCGGGTATCCTTAAAGTCGAGATGAGTACCATGGAAGTGGATGAGGACTTCGTTAAGATCCATCCCGACCTGCATCCCGGGCAATATGTGCGGCTATCGGTGAGCGACACGGGATGCGGCATGGATCGCGCCACCATGCAACGTGTTTTTGAGCCGTTTTTCACCACCAAAGCCGTCGGCGAAGGGACCGGACTTGGGCTGGCAGTGGTGGATGGCATCGTGAAGAGTCATTACGGGGGCATTTCCATTTACAGCCAGCCGGGCAAAGGAACCATCTTTCATTTGTATTTTCCGGTTTTTGAAGCCGAAGCGGTGATTCGGGAAATCGAAACCACGCCCATTCCGCGCGGCCAGGGTGAACACATTATGTTCGTGGACGATGAAGAGACATTGGCCAACCTCGGGAAAAAGGTGCTGGAGCGGCTCGGGTATATTGTGACGACGAAGACCGGCGCGTTGGAAGCGCTCGCCGCCGTTCGCGATCAACCGGAGCCGTTTGATCTGGTCATCACCGATTTGACCATGCCGCTCATGGATGGCATAAAACTCGGCGGCCAGCTGCTGCAAATTCAGCCGCGCCTGGCCATCATCCTGGCCACCGGCTACAGCGGCGTCATGACGGCCGAAAAAGCACGCGAACTCGGGTTCCGGGAATTAATGAGCAAGCCCACCACGGCCCGGACTTTAGGCGAAACCGTTCATCGCGTGTTGCACCAGATGGCTGCAACCGGGGTGCTGAAATGAACCTGACAATTTCTTCCGCAGTTCAAGCTTCGTTGAACGTGAATGGCTCCGGTATTCCACGGGTTTGGTCTTGTCCACCCCTGCCTCAATCTGCGGGCCCGGGCTGGCTTCATGAAACCCGGTAGGGTTACACCCCATGGCGCCATTCGGCCCGCCGGCGTAGGGTCACAACATGAATAATAAAACCCTCATCCCAATCGGAGGCCGCCTATGTCACTGATTTCCCTCGCTGTCACCCTGATCGTCATCGGCGTGCTGCTTTGGCTGGTCAACACCTATATTCCGATGGACGGGAAGATCAAAAGCATCCTCAACGCCGTCGTGGTGATTTGCGTCATCGTGTGGCTGTTGTTTGCCTTCGGCATCCTCAATCACTCCGGCGATATCCGGGTACCACAGGTCGGGTAAAACCGGCTGCGTAAAGGGCCTTTGCCCTCAAGCGGCCAACCTCATCCCAATTTATGAGCGCATCATCCCTTGAAACTGATGACCACGAACGGCGATCCGGCCAGCCCAAGGCCCGGCGGGTCCGCTCCAGCGCATTCTCGTGGTCGATGAATATGAATCTGCCAACGTTGAAACAAACCCGCGGTTGGAGCTTCAGTCGCGGATTGAGCGAATCATGGGTCGACAACAACTGCGAAGTTAAGAGCATTCGAATTGATTTTCCATAAACTGCCCTCCGGCCGGTCACCGATGAGCGCCCTGGAGGCATGGCTCAAAAGTTAGCCGGCGCAACGCCCGGTTGTTCGGCGGTGGCTGTGGTGTTGGGATCGGGGAATGGGGTGAATACCCCATGGCGTCGATAAAGCTTGCCCGCCTAGACTTGGGCTTGAAATCAACAACCCGTTTTTTTCCTCCCGGTTTTTCCGCGAAGCGACGGAAAACCGCTCCTGGTCCTGAAATGGAAGATTAAACCGATGCCAACGAAATCTGTTTTCGGCTTCGCCTTTGCCCGCGACCAGGCGGACCCGCTGGCGCTTCGCCGGAAAACCTCGAGGTTCCCGTTGACCCGGTTGGGTCGCCTGGTGCTGGCCGTTGCGCTGGGAGGCGGCTGGCTGGCCAGTTCCCCGGCTCAAACGTTGCCCCCGGCTGCAACCAACTCTTCACCGGTATCCAACCCGCAGATCGCGACGGAAACCGTGGTGCTCCCCAAATCCGTCCCCGACCCGCTCGAACCGGTGAACCGGGTTATCTGGGGGTTCAACAAGGCGGTCATGACCGGCGTCATCAAGCCGACCAGCCGGCTTTACCGGTTTGTGGTTGTGAAGCCGGTCCGGACCGGGATCGGAAATTTTGGCAAGAACCTCACTTACCCGGGACGATTGATCAACAATCTGCTCCAGGGAAAGTGGAGCGGCGCGCGCGATGAATCCTGGCGGTTCCTTTGCAACACCACCGTCGGGGTGGCCGGCTTCTTCGACCCGGCCACCAAATGGAAGATTCCGAGATCGGAAGCGGATTTTGGCCAGACCTTCGGCAAGTGGGGATGGCAGCCGCAGTGCTATTTGATGCTGCCGTTTTTGGGACCGAGCAATGAACGGGACACCGTCGGCCTGGCCGCGGATACGGCGGCCAATCCGTTGCTCTATATCGCCCCCTACCAATTCGACATAAACAAGCCGCTGACCTATCTCGGCCCCTACACCTACCTTTTTTACGTGGTCATGTATAACAATCTCACCGACACCGTGGGAGAATACGTGCGTTTCAGCCAGGCCGAGATGGATCCGTATTCCGAGATCCAGTACGCCTGGACGTTCGCGCGCGCGAACCGGGTGGCGGATTTCCAGGTGAAGGGAAAACAGGACGAAGTCTCGCTGGAAACCCTCGAATCCGTCTTCTTCACCTTTAAAAACCCCGAATTCCCCAGTTGGGGCAAGACCCGGTCGGTGTTGATTCCGGCGACGGGCCGGAAATTAAAATTTACGTTCTGGTTGCAGCCGGGAAAGGCGAACGTGGTTTACATCGTTCCCGGGCTGGGTTCGCATCGGCTGGCCGAAACCTCCCTGGCCCTGGCCGAACTGGTTTACAGCAATGGCTTCTCCGCCGTGTGCGTCAGCAGCCCTTTCAATTACGAGTTCATGGAGCACGCTTCGACGGCGGCGCTGCCGGCGTATCTGCCGGTGGATGGTCTCGATTTGCACCTGGCGCTCACCGAGATTGATTACCGCTTGCACGCGTTGTATCCGGACCGGCTGGGCAACCGGGCATTGATGGGATATTCCATGGGCGCCCTCCAATCCTTGTTCGTCGCGGCCAACGGCCCGACGAATCAGTTTTCCCTCCGGCGGCCGGGGTCGATCCGGCGTTTTCTGCAAGGCAAACAGGGCGTGAAAGAAGTGAGAATCGATCCCACCACAAATCAGTTGCCCTTGATCGATTTTGACCGCTACGTCGCCATCAATACCCCCGTTCGCATGGCGCAGGGGATTTCCAAACTGGACGAATTTTACCGGGCGCCCCTGAGCTGGCCGGCGGCGGAACGAGCCGACGACCTCGAAAACACTTTTCTCAAGGTGGCCGCCTTGAGCAAAAGCACCCTCACGCCGCAAACCTCCCTGCCGTTCAGTGCCATCGAATCCAAATTTCTCATCGGCTTGACGTTTCGATTCAAACTGCGCGACATGATTTACAGCAGCCAGCTGCGAAACAACCAGGGCGTCCTGCAACATCCGATCCGGACTTTCCGGCGTGACCCGGTGTATCAGGAAATCCTCCAGTATTCCTACCAGGATTATTTTGAGAAGTTTGCGATTCCGTATTACCAGGGCCGAGGTCTAACCTCGCCGACGGCGGAAGCGCTGGAGAAAGCTGATGATTTGCGGACGTACGAAGCCGGCTTGCGCGCCAACCTCGACATCCGCGTCATCGTCAATCAAAACGACTTTCTCCTGACCGACGAGGACCTGGCCTGGCTCCACACCACGTTTACCCCGGAACAATTGACCGTCTTCGCGCAAGGCGGTCATTTGGGAAATCTCTCCAATCTGACGGTGCAAAAGTTCATTCTGGCGGCGCTAACACCGATGCGGCCACCCGATCCCAAACCGGAAGAGCCACCGAAGAATTTAAGCCCATGAAATCTGTGGCCCGGACGGGAATGTCTGCACCGCCTGCCGATTCGATTGTGGCCGACGTTCTTTGTTTTACACTTCGGGGCGGCAAGGGTTAGCCTTTGCCGCGGATGAGGGCGAAAGCTGCGCGCCAGCCACGGAGAGACGAAGTTGGCTGACGGCACGAAGATCATATGCATGACCACAAGCCAGGCGCGCCGGATACCGGGTGTTTACGTGGCCAGCAACTTTCGCCGGCCTGGATTCTGTTCATCCTCACCGGTCTCAACCTGTTCAATTACCTCGACCGCTTCGTGCTCTCGGCCGTGTTGACGCCGATTCAAAAGGAATTCGGTCTTAACAACGACCAGGCCGGGTGGCTCGGGACGGCCTTCATGATCGGCTATTTTGTCACGTCGCCGGTCTTCGGCTGGCTGGGCGACCGCAACTCGCGCAAATGGCTTATCGCCGCCGGCATTTTGGTGTGGAGCGTGGGCACCATCCTGACCGGATTCGCGGCGACGTTTGCAATGATGATTGCGTTTCGCCTGCTCGTCGGCCTGGGCGAAGCGAGCTATGCCACCATCAGTCCCAGCCTGATTTCCGATAGTTACGCCCCCGCAAAACGAAACAACGCGCTGACGATTTTCTACGTCGCGATTCCCGTCGGCGCGGCGCTGGGCACGATCCTGGGCGGGTTCATCGCCGCGCACTGGGGCTGGCGGCATGCGTTCATCTGGGCCGGTGTGCCGGGGTTGCTCCTCGCGCTGGTGATGCTGCCGTTTGCCGAATTGAAACGCGGCCAGGCCGAAGGCAAGGCCGCCGAGGCGGCAAAAAAATCCTCCCTCCGCGACATCGCAAATCTTTTTCGCATCCCGGACTACGCGCTCGTGGTTTTGGGCTACACCGCCTACACCTTTGCGCTGGGTGCGTTCGGGTATTGGGGACCGACGTTTCTTCAGCGCGCCCACGGCGTGGCCCTGGAAAAGGCGGCCACGTTTTTCGGCGCGGTGCTGGTGGTCGCCGGGCTCGTGGGCACGTTGATCGGGGGATTCGCCGCGACGGCATGGCAGAAGCGCAATCGCGCCGGCTACGCGTGGACGTTGGGGCTCTCGGTGCTGGTGGCCGTGCCGCTGGCGTATGGCGCATTCCTCGCCGCCTCCACATTCTGGTCCATGTCATTCCTGGCGGCAGCGATGTTCTTCCTGTTCCTGTCCACCGGCCCGGTCAACACGCTCATCCTGGAAACCGCGCCGGTGAATCTTCGCGCCAGCGCCATGGCGGTTTCGATTTTTACGATCCATCTCTTCGGCGACATGTGGTCGCCGGAAATCGTCGGCCGGCTGGCCGATTCCTTCGGCGGAAATTTGCAGAAGGCCGTTTTGATTTTGCCGGTCGCATTGATCGTGGCCAGCGCGC
>CAYPSF010000124.1:0-13182 GCA_964413165.1 uncultured Bifidobacteriaceae bacterium | reverse complement strand
CCAACCTGCTGACGTTTGCCTTGGTCAATGGCCCGGCCGGGTTGACCGTAACGACTAACGGCGTGATTAACTGGACGCCGACGGAGGCGCAGGGCCCGGGCGTTTACACGGTGAGCATCAGCGTGACGGATACGAACCCGGTGGCGGTCAATGCGACGTCGTTGAGCACAACCAACAGCTTCCAGATCACGGTTAACGAAGTGAACTCGGCGCCGGCGCTGACCCTGCCGCCGAACACGAACATTGTGGAACAGGTAGCTTGGAGCGCGACGGCGACGGCAACCGATTCGGATATTCCGACCAACGTGCTGACCTTCGTGCTGGTCAATGGCCCAACTGGGTTGACGGTAGCGACCAACGGTGTGATTAACTGGACGCCGACGGAGGCGCAGGGCCCGGGTGTTTACACGGTGAGCATCAGCGTGACGGATACGAACCCGGTGGCGGTCAATGCGACGTCGTTGAGCACCACCAACAGCTTCCAGATCACGGTTAACGAAGTGAACACGGCGCCGGTATTGCCCATCATTCCGACCCAGACGGTGGCTGCTCTGGCGGCCTTGACGGTAACCAATACGGCTACGGATTCAGACCTGCCGGTCAATCTGCTGGTTTATAACCTGCAAGCGGCTCCGGCCGGCGTGGCGATCGACGCCAACGGCGTGATTACCTGGACACCGAACGCCGGACAAGGTTCCAGCACAAACACCATTACGACTATCGTGACCGACTACAATCCCTGGGCGTTGAGTGCGCAGCATCTGAGTACTACGAACAGCTTCACGGTGATTGTAACCGCACCGGCGCCGGCACCCGTGATACAATCCATCGGTGCCCTCAACGGGGTCGCCACGCTCCAATGGAGCTCCGTCCCCAACCGGAGTTACCGGCTGCAGTACAAGCAGAACGTGATGGATTTGAACTGGAGCAATGTAGTGGACGTCACGGCAACAGGATCAGTCGTCACGGCAACCAACAATATCACCGGTGTGCCGCAGCGATTCTATCGGGTCATGTTGCTGCCTTGAGCCAATCAGGTTCCCCGGGTTCCCAACACCAACGGCGACATTTTACCACGACTTACCACCATGCAAATTAACGTCATTGAATATTTTGAAAAGGGCGCCGCGCTCAAATGCGGCGACAAGCCGGCGGTCGTAGAATCGGACCGCCAGTTCACGTTCAAGGAAATCGAGCGGTATGCCAAAAATTGCGCTGCCTTGATTCTCAAGCGCACTGCCGCCAGCCGCCAGCCGGTCCCCGTGTTCCTGCCGAAGAGCGCCCAGAACATCGTCGCGAACCTGGGCATTCTTTACAGCGGCAATGCTTACGCGAACCTCGATATCAAATCCCCGCCGCAACGGCTCAAGGGCATGCTCGACAACCTCAATCCAGGCATCATCATTACGTCGGCGGCGCAGGCCGCCCCGCTACGTGCGATGGGTATCGCTGAGGAAAAACTCCTGTTGGTGGAGGAGGCGATGGTGTCGGAAGTGCTGTATGACAACCAGGTTCTGCTCCGGCGGTTGGATGCCATCATTGACACCGATCCTTATTGTATCATCCATACTTCGGGCTCCACCGGTATTCCCAAGGGCGTGGCGCTGAATCATCGCAGTACCATTGACTGGGCGGACTGGGCGTTTGACCGCCTGGGATTGGACGGGAGCGAAGTCATGGGGAGCCTGGCGCCGATTTATTTCGACGCTTACACGCTGGAATTTTGCATGATGATGGCAAAGGGTTCCACCTGGGTGGTGATTCCCGACCAGGCCGCCACCTTCCCGGTCAAGCTGGTCGATTTCCTGGCCACGCGTCCCATCAACTTCATTTTCTGGGTCCCCACCATCATGGTGAACATTGCCAACCAGGATTTGTTGGCCAAGGTGAAACTGGACCGGATCAAGAAGGTGTTTTTCATCGGCGAAGTTTTTCCAACCAAACACCTGAATTACTGGCGGCGCCACCTGCCGGGCGCCCTGTTCGTCAACCTCTATGGACCGATCGAAATCACCGTGGCCTGCACTTATTTCATCGTGGACCGCGAGTTTGCCGACGACGAAAAGCTGCCGGTCGGTTTCCCGTGCCGCAACACGGAGATCCTGATCCTGAACGACCAGAACCAGCTGGCGAAGGTGGATGAACCCGGCGAAATCTGCGTGCGCGGGAGTTCCTTGGCGCTCGGCTATTACAATAATGCCGAGCGGACTGCCAAGGGATTCGTCCAGAACCCCGTCAACCCCCATTACCCGGAATGGATTTATCGCACGGGCGATTCCGGTTTTTGGAACAGTCGCGGTGAAATCATGTTTCTGGGCCGCAAGGATTTTCAAATCAAACATTTAGGTTATCGGATTGAGCTGGGCGAGATCGAGCACGCCGTGCTCCAGGTGGACGGCATCCGCAATTGTTGCGTGGTTTACAACCAGAACAAAAAGGAAATCACCCTGTTTTACGAGTGCGACAAGGAGCTGGCGCCGGCCTTCATCCGTGAGCGGCTCTCCGGCACGTTGCCCAAATACATGCTGCCGACCGTGTTCAATTGGATGGAATTGATGCCGCGCAACCCAAATGGAAAAATCGACCGGGCAAAACTGGTTGCCAGCGTGAACTGAAGCATGAGCCCGATTAACACGGTCGCCGAGGTTTTTGACGCCATCCAGGCGGCCAAGGCCGGGGCCACCGACCTGCATACTAACTTTTTCCCCGTGCAAACCAAACTGCAGGACTGGATTGACCATGGCGAATTGCTGGGGGAACCGCGCGCCGGCGTGGCGTTCTTCCTCCGGAAAGACCGCGACTTCTGGCATCTGTATTTTTGCGCCGCCAACCGGCCGGCCTTGCAACAGGAATTGGCCGGATTGTCCTGCCTTAAAACCGAGCCGATCGTGACCGACCTCGTGGGAAATGAAACCGTCTTAAACGGCTGGTTGCCCGCTTTTGCCGCCACGGGCTTCCGGCGCCACCTGCAACTCCAACGCCTGGCGCGCCCGGCCCAGCCGGGCCGGGTAACCGCCGGTTCACCCGTGGTGCCGGCAGAGAAGGCGGATGCGCCCGGCGTACTCGCGTTGATTGAAAATTTCTTTGACCGCTTCGGCGAGCAAATTCCGGGACTCCGGGAAATTGAAGCGGCGATCGAAAACCGCCAGGTGCTGGTGATGCGATGCGACGGCGCGCTGGCCGGATTGCTCTTTTTTGAAACGCAAGGGGTGGCTTCGACGGTCCGTTTCTGGGTCGTGGCCGAAAAATTCCGCGCCCGGCACGTGGGATCCGCCCTGATGCAGTATTATTTCCAGACCCATGGCGCGGTGCGCCGCTTCACGCTCTGGGTCAATGCCAACAATGAAAATGCCATCGCCAAATACCGGCACTACGGCTACGCGCCCGACGGGCTGGTGGACCACGTGCTGGCCAACCACCTGATCCGCCAATGAAATCCGTCGCCGAAATTTTGAAGGAAATCCGCCCGGAATTCGACTTTACCGCCTCCAGTGATTTTATCGCGGATGGGATGCTCGATTCGTTCGACATGGTCACGCTGGTGGCGGCGCTGGACAAGAATTACGGCATCTCCATCGCGGGCACCGATATTGTGCCGGAAAATTTTCAGAACGTGCAAACCATTGAAGCACTCCTGCGCAAGACCGGGGCTAAACCATGAACTTCACCTTTCGCCGCAAACGCATTGCCGGAGTTCTCGTCGTCGTGCCCGAGAACGAACGTTCCTTCACCGAGGAGATGAAAAATTTCAATTTTCCCGAGGGACGTTCCCTCAAGCTGAAGGAAGTGATGGGTTATGACAAACGCCGCATCGTCGAACCGGGGGTCTGTGTGTCCGACCTGGCGGTTTTCGGGCTGCAACAGCTTTTTGAGCAGGACCTGCTGAAGCGCGAGGAGATTGATGCACTTTTGCTCGTGACGCAAACCGCCGACCATTTCATGCCGGCCACCAGCAGCCTGATCCAGGGCCGCTTGAAATTAAAACAAGACATGCTCTGCCTGGACATCAATCAGGCCTGCGCGGGTTTCGTGATCGGACTGATTCAGGCGTTCATGCTGCTGGAGCAGGAGAGTGTGAACAAGGTGGTCCTCATCAATGCCGACGTGCTCAGCCGGAAGGCTTCGCCTCGGGACCGGAATATTTATCCGCTGATCGGCGACGGCGCGGCCATTACGATCATTGAACGTGACCCCAATGACACGGTGATCCACGCCAGTGTCAAGATGGACGGTTCGCGGGCGGAAGCGTTGATGATCCCGGCCGGCGGGCTGCGCATGCCGGCCAGCCCGGAGACGGCGCGGTTGGAGGATGTGGGCGACAACAACCTCCGGGCCAAGGACCATCTGTTCATGGATGGCTCGACCATCTTCAATTTTGTGCAGACGGAGGTGCCGCCCCTGATCGAGAACCTGCTTGCGCGGGCGGGGGTTGCTTCCGGGGAGGTGGACTATTTCCTGTGTCATCAGCCCAACCGTTTCATGCTGGAAAAACTCGCGGACAAAATGAAAGTGCCGTATGCCCGGATGCCGAACAACGTGGTGGAACGCTTCGGCAACAGCGGGAGTGTGACCATTCCCACGGTGATGGCATACAACCTGCGGGAACGCCTGCTCCGGGAGGAGTTACAAGTCTGCCTGGCCGGGTTCGGCGGGGGACTGGCCTGGAGTGCAATGCTGCTCAAGGTGGGCAAGCTTGCTTTTAACAAAATCATTGAATACAAATGACAAATCATATGGATAAAAATGAGTTCTATCAAAGGCTGGCTGAAATTCTCGACGTCGAGGAAGTGAAGCCGGAAAACGTCCTGAAAGACTTTGACGTCTGGGATTCGCTGGCGGTCCTGTCGGTGCTGGCCATGACGGATGCGAAGTACGGAGTGTCCGTCAAGGCCGAGGAGATTCGTTCGGTGGTCACCGCGTCGGACTTGGCGAACCTGGTGGAAGCAAAGCAAAAATAGGATCTGGTGTTGCGGAACGCCGTTTCCCCGTCGGAAGGGCTCGTGTATGAAATGTACTTTTAAAAACAAGAGGATCAGTTCCATTGTCTCGGTGGTGCCGAAGGAGGAGTATCGGTTTGATGACGAATACTCCCTGTACAAAATGACCGAGACGCAGGCAAAGCGGTTCAAGAAGATGATGAGCCTGGACCGGCACCGCATTGCGCCGCCGGAGGTTTGCGCTTCTGACCTTTGCCTGTTTGGCGTGCAACAGTTGCTGGAGGCCGGTGTGTTGAAGAAGGAAGACATCGACGCCGTCGTGTTCATTTCCCAGACGCCGGATTACATTCTGCCCGCCACCAGCAATGTGATTCACGGCAAATTGGGCCTGGACTCTGATGTCATCTGCCTGGATATCAACCAGGGCTGCTCGGGTTATCTCACCGGAATGATGCAGGCTTACCAGCTTTTGGAAATCCCCGCTGTTTCCAAGGTGCTGGTGCTGACCGGCGACACTTCGAGCAAACTGGTGGACCGCAGGAACCGCATTTCCTACCCGATCACCGGCGATGCGGGGGCGGCGACCGTGATCGAGCGTTGTGCGGAGGAAAAACCGGTTTACATGGACGTCAAGAACGACGGCTCCCGCTACAAGGCGCTCTTGATCCCGGGCGGCGCCTTTCGAATGCCGTCCTCGGCCAAGACGCTGGAATTGCGCGAAGTGGAAGAAGGGGTCATCAAATGCCTGGAACACGCCGACATGGACGGGGCCGCCATCTTCAACTTCACCATGGACGATGTCCCGCCGCAAATCGAAGCTGTGCTCGCGTTTTCCGGCAATACCAAGGACTCCATCGAGCATTTTTTCATTCACCAGCCAAACCCGTTCATCGTCACCCAGATGGCGCAGAAGATGAAGATCCCGCCGGAGAAGATACCGAACAATGTGGTCAGTCTTTACGGTAATTGTAGCTCGACCACGATCCCGCTGAATATCACGTTGAACGCCGCCGAATCGATGCTGGCCGGGACCCACCGCGTCTGTCTCTCGGGTTTTGGCGTGGGGCTGACGTGGATTTCGGCGGTGCTGGACCTGGGGCCGCTTGACTTTTGCAAACTGGTGGACTACCAGGCGACCTGAACGGCAACCATGCGCGAGGCATACACATTGATCACCGGGGCCGCCTCCGGCTTTGGCCGGAGCATCGCCGGGAAATTGTCCCCCGCGCGACGCCTCGTCCTGTCCGATGTTGACCCGGAGAAACTCGACGCCGCGCGCAGCGCTTGTGCGACGCCCGGACACCTGTTGTGGGCGCGGGACCTGAGCCGGCCCGATGGCGTCGGCACGGAATTCGCCGCCTTTCTGGCAAAGGAGAACGCCTGCATCGAGCATTTCATCCATTCGGCCGGGATTTTTGGTCTCCAGTCCGCGCGCGCCCATGACATGGCTTTCGTCGAGCGGGTTTTCAACGTCAATCTGTTCTCGGCCATTGAACTGATCCGGACATTGACCCAAAAAAAATCGAATAGCGGGGCGCTACGGACCATTACGATCATCTCCTCCGTCGGAACCCGGGTCGGTGCCGCCGGCCAATACGTCTATGCAGCCAGCAAAGGCGCCGTGAATGGGTTGTGCCTGGCGTTGACCGTCGAATTGGCTCCGACCGTCCGGGTGAACGCCGTGCTGCCCAGCTACATCGAGTCGGGAATGAATCGCGAGGAATTCACCAAGCCTGAATTTGTCGCTTCCATCAAGTCGATGCATCCTTTGGGTTTGGGCCGGACGGACGACGTGGCGGATGCCGTGGAATTCCTGATGTCCGACCGTGCCCGCTGGATTTCGGGCCATGAGCTGGTTGTGGACGGAGGCCGATTGGCGGGTAAAACCCTGCTCCCGGTGAAATAACCGGACGACCCGGTTCAAACATTGAGTATCCCGGCCCATTCAAGTTTTGCGACCACCGCCGATGACTTTGTGAAGAAATGGAAACCTACACTCTAATCACTGGTGCATCCTCGGGGTTTGGCAAAAGCATTGCGTGGAAGCTTGCGCCTTCCCGCCGGCTCATTCTTGCCGGCAGGGACGTGGAGCGGCTCGAGTCCGTGCGCAGCCGATGCGCGACGCCGGAACGGCATATTTTATGGCCGCGGGATTTGAACCAGGTCACTGGCATCGCACAGGATTTGACGGATTTGCTGAAGACGAAGGGGATTGGCATTGAGCATTATGTCCATTCGGCGGGATTCACGGGGTTTCAACTCGCGCGCGGCGTGGAAATGGAATTTGTGCGGCAAATATTCAATGTCAACCTGTTTTCCGCCATGGAAATAATCCAGCCGCTGACGCGCAAGAGCATCAACCAGGGCGCGCTGCGAAGCATCACGTTTATCTCGAGCATCTCGGGCCGGTTGGGCGGCACCGGCCTCGGCATCTATGGTGCGACCAAGGGAGCCGTCAACGCCATGTCCGTTTCGCTGGCCGTGGAACTGGCTCCCGACGTGCGCGTCAATTCCATCTTGCCGGGTATCATCGAAACCGAAATGACCCGGCAGTATTTTGAAAACCCGAACTTTCTGGGATTTTACCCGCTCGGCTTTGGCCGCCCGGACGACGTGGCGGATGCGGTGGAATTTTTGACCTCGGATCGCGCCCGCTGGATCACCGGCCAGGAACTGGTCGTGGACGGCGGCCGGACGATCTGTTCGCCGATGGCTGGCGAGGCGACTGCGAGAGAGAACGAAATGCGGGCCCGCATCGCGGCCTCGCCGCCCCAGGAGAAGAACAATTCTTGAAACTCGTTTTTTCGTCGAGAGTCATGAAGGACGCCCGCCCGGCGCTGGAAGAATTGTTTTTTTTCAATCCCGCCCAGTATCGGGTGCGGGAAGGTATCGTCAATTCCTTGAGCAAGTTCGGCCATCCCCGGATCGAGGAAACCGCCGACGCCATTTCCATCCGGGTCGGCAACGTCGAGGCGCAAACGCTTTTTGTTTTCGACCGCGACCGGCGGGTTGGCGACCCGGTGGGCGTCGTGGTTTTCATCCGGACGTCTCCGACCGATATTGCGGTCATGCACGTTGCGGTGCATCCGAACTATGCCCTGCAAGGCCGCTACGCCGGCCTGGGTTTGGGTCTCATTTTGATCGAAAAGGTCAGGGAAATCGCCTCCCGGATTGTGGGCGTGCGGCGGATTACGCTGCATTACCGGCAGGACATCGTCATCCAGGTATGAACGGACCGGCGGAAAAATGAACGGCTGAAATCAATGCGTCACGATATCCATCTGGAAGGTTTTAATCTGCGATTGCGCCCGGTTCGCGTCGAGGACGCCAGGTTCATCGTGTGGCTCAGGAATCTCGACTATGTCAGGGGAAATGTCGGCGATTCAGCCGCGAATGTCACCGCCCAGCAGACCTGGCTGAAGGCCTATTTTGAACGGGAGGGTGACTATTACTGGATTGTCGAGAGTACGGGGGGAATCCCGTTGGGTACCCACGGCATTTACAACGTGAAGGGGACCAACGCGGAGCGGGGACGGCACATCATGCGGCCGGAGGTGATGGCGGGGGTGCCCAGCGCGGTATTGTCGGCCGACCTGGCCTTCGGAAGCATGGGGTTGCACGAGTTACGGTCCTGGGTGGTGGCCACCAACCAGGAGGTCCTTTCCATCCACCGCCGGTCCGGATTCATAGAAGTTGGAAAAGTCGCCTCAACGCAAGTGATTGCCGGCAAACCCGTGGAGAAGGTGGAATTCGTTTTTACGGCCGAAGAATGGAGGAAACGTCGGGACCGGACCCTGCCTTTGGCCCACGTGGCCGGAAAACAGATATTGGAGTGGGACAATACGCAACGAGGCAAACGGCAGCCCTGGGAAGAAACCAAAATTTAACCGGACCGCGGGAAGTTCCCATGCCCGCGAGGCAACGGCGCCCGTGTTCTCGAATCAAATCCACAGTCATTAGAAGCAACCCGATATCATTATGGCCAAACTGCAACTTCGGATCAGCGCCCCGCCGTCCGCTGACTCCGGCCCGATGCCGCCCTTGCTGGCGCGGCCCGATGGCCCCGGATTTTTTTATTCGCCTGGCTCATCGAGGAACGTTACAAAGACAAGCGGTAATTCGATTTCGAAAAGGGCCGTTGCCATGCCCATGACTTTTATCTGATTGCCACGGAAAATTATATCAAACTCGAAGCCGTCCTGCGCCGCCAAGCCGGCGCGCATCACGGGTAACCCGAACACATCTAAAAACCCAAACCATGTCCTTGATTGATTGCAAAATTGTGGAGTTGCCGAAGATCGCAGATCCGCGCGGCAACCTGACCTTCCTCGAAAACAACCGACACATCCCGTTTGCCATCCAGCGGGTGTTCTACCTGTACGATGTGCCGGGCGGCGCCGACCGCGCCGGGCATGCGCTGAAAAAATGCCACCAGTTTCTCATCGCCATGTCCGGGAGCTTCGACGTGGTGGTTTATGATGGGAAGGAGAAACAACGGTTCCACCTGAACCGCTCCTACTATGGGTTGCACCTGCCGCCAATGGTCTGGCGGGAAATCGACAATTTTTCCTCCGGCTCAGTGTGCCTGGCGCTCGCCTCGGAACCCTACGATGAAAAGGATTATTTCCGCGATTATCGCGAATATCTCCGCACCATGGGGGGCGCCGACGCGTGAAGGTGCCTTTTCTCGATTTCGTTGCTCCTTACGAGGAACTCAAGTCCGGGCTGGACGAGGCGTATTTCCGCTTCATGCGCTCGGCCTGGTACATCCTCGGACAGGAGGTGGAGGCCTTTGAACGGGAATTCGCAGGTTATTGCGCTTCGCAACATTGCATCGGAGTCGGTAACGGCCTGGAAGCGCTGCATCTGGTCCTGCGCGCCTGGGACATCGGGCCGGGCGACGAGGTTATCGTGCCGTCCAATACTTACATCGCCACCTGGTTGGCCGTTTCCTACACCGGCGCCATCCCGGTGCCGGTCGAACCGGACCCGCGGACATTCAACCTGGACCCCGCCCGGCTCACAGCGGCGATCACGCGGAAAACCAAAGCCATCATGCCGGTGCATCTTTACGGGCAGCCGGCGGACATGGACCCCATCATGGAAATAGCCCGCAAACACGGCCTGAAGGTCCTTGAGGACAATGCCCAGGCCCAGGGCGCCCGTTACAAGGGCCGCCGGACCGGCTCGCTGGGCGATGCGGCCGGCCACAGTTTTTATCCGGGCAAAAACCTGGGTGCGTTTGGCGATGCCGGCGCGGTCACCACCAATGATGCGGGCCTGGCGGACCGCGTGCGCACGTTGCGCAATTACGGGTCGAAAAAGAAATATTACAACGAGGTCAAGGGATACAACTCGCGCCTGGATGAATTACAGGCCGCTTTTCTGCGCGTGAAACTGGCGAAACTGGATGAATGGAATGGACGCCGCCGCGAAGTGGCCGCGCAATACCTGGCGGGATTGTCCGGTGCATCCGGACTCGGCCAGCCGTTCGTTCCTTCCTGGGCGGAGCCGGTATGGCATCTGTTCGTGGTCCGCCATCCCCGGCGTGATGAATGGCAGCAAAAACTGACCGCCGCGGGCATCGGCACCTTGATTCATTATCCCGTGCCGCCGCATCTCTCCGGCGCTTATGCGGATGCCGGTTGGAAGCGCGGCGCTTTTCCAGTCGCGGAAACCATGGCGGACACGGTGCTGAGCCTGCCGATGGGGCCGCACCTTTCCCGGGAACAAGCCGGCCTCGTGGCTGAGTCGGCCAGTCTGGCGCTCTAATTATCCGAAATCAAAATGGCGGTTCTGGCGGGCACTTGGATCAAGGGGGAAAATAGCAGCGTGAGCGAAACACGGAAACATTCCTACGGACAAATCCTGAAGTCTTCCGCCCTGATTGGCGGGTCTTCGGTGATCAATCTTGGCCTCGGCGCTGTCCGGACCAAGGCCATGGCTTTGATCCTTGGGCCATCGGGCTTTGGGTTGATGAACGTTTACACGTTGATCACCCAATTGACGTCGAGCGTTGCCGGCCTGGGCATCAACAGCAGCGGAGTGCGCCAGATTGCTGAAGCGGTCGGCACCGGCGATGCCCAACGCATCGCCCGGACGGTCACCACGTTGCGGTGGGTGGCGCTTTGTTCCGGAACTCTGGGGGCGCTGCTCCTCTTCGGCCTGAGCCGACCGGTATCATGGTTGACGTTTGGCGACGCGGAACACATCGGGGCGGTGGCGTTGTTGTCGCTGGCGGTGTTTTGTGGAGATGTCTCCCAGGGGCAGGCTGCGCTGGTCCAGGGTATGCGCCGGATTGGCGATTTGGCCCGCATGAATGTGCTGGGCGCGTTTTATGGCACCGTGCTCAGCATTCTCATCGTTTATTTTTTTTATCGGCAGGGCGCAGCGGAAAAAGGCGTGGTGCCTGCCCTGGTGTGCGTGGCGGTGATGGCGGTTCTGATGTCGTGGTGGTATGCGCGAAAAGTCCAGGTCGAACGTGTGTCAATGAACCCGCGCCAGGTCAAAGACGAAGCCTCCAGCCTGGTCCGGCTCGGGGTGGTCTTCATGTCGAGCGGTTTGATGGCCATGGGTTCCACCTACCTGGTGAATGTCCTCATCCTGCACCGGTTCGGTTTACAGGGAGCCGGGTTTTATTCGTCCGCCTGGACGTTAGGCGGTTATTACGTCACGTTCATCCTCGGGGCGATGGGGACGGACTTTTACCCGCGCTTAACCGCTGTGGCCAGGGACAATCCGGAATGCAATCGCCTGGTGAACGAGCAGGTTGAGGTGGGATTGCTCTTTGCCGGTCCGGGCGTGATCGCGACTCTCACGGTCGCCCCGTTGGTGATCCAGGTTTTCTATGCGGCCGCCTTCTGGCCCGCCGTGGAAATTCTCCGCTGGATTTGCCTGGGCATGTTGTTACGCGTAGCCAGTTGGCCGATGGGTTACCTGCTGATCGCCAAAGGTGAACGAAAACTCTATTTCTGGAGCGAACTCATCAGCAATGCGCTTTCCGTGTCTCTCGCCTGGATCGGGCTGACGTTTTTTGGGTTGCGGGGCGTCGGCATCGCCTTCTTTGCCCTCTATGTCGCCTATTGGAGCGGGATTTATCTGGTCGTCCGCCGGTTGAGCGGGTTCCGGTGGTCGGGGGTAAACCTGCGGCTGGCGGCAACCTTTGCGCCCGCAATCGCATCGGTGTTTATCAGTTGGTATCTACTTCCCCACCTTGCCACCGCGATTTTGGGCGTCACGCTCACCGTGCTCATGGGATGGCATTCCCTGAAAATGCTTTGCACGCTGGTTCCGCTGGAACGATTGCCTCGCTCGGTCCGAAAAATCATTTTGTTTTTCCGGCTGGCGCCGGCGAGCACGGAGCCTTGAATTACTTTGCCTCCAATTTATTAAAACAAACCGGTTAAAAGGAGAAATACATCAATGAAAATCGCAGTCATCGGATTGGGTTACGTCGGTCTGCCGCTGTCGCTTCAATTCGCCCGCTCGGGCGTCACGGTCCTGGGCCTGGACATTGATCCGGCCAAGGTGGAAGCGCTGAACGGCGGCCGCAGTTACATCAAACACATTTCCCCGGAATCCATCGCGGAGGCGGTCAAAGCCGGGACTTTCGCGGCGTCCGCCGATTTCGGCCGCGTCCGCGATGTCGAGGCGGTCATCATTTGCGTACCCACGCCGCTCAACAAAAACCGCGAACCGGATATTTCGTTCATCCTCGACACCGGCAAGGCCCTCGCGCCGCATCTCCAGAAGGGGACCCTCGTGGTGCTGGAATCCACGACCTACCCGGGCACGACCGACGAGGATCTGCGCGCCGTGCTGGAAGCCGGCTCGAAGCTGAAGGCCGGGACGGATTTTCACCTGGCTTTTTCGCCGGAGCGGGAAGACCCGGGCAACGCCGCGAGCAAGGTGGAAATCATTCCCAAGGTGATTGGCGGTTACACGCCGGCCTGCCTGGAACGCGCCAAGGCGCTTTATGGCCGCGCCCTCAAGACGCTCGTGCCGGTCTCGTCCTGCCGCGCCGCCGAGGCCACTAAGCTCCTCGAAAACATCTTCCGCAGCGTAAACATCGCCCTGGTCAATGAACTCAAACTCGTTTACGGGGCGATGGACATCGACGTCTGGGAGGTCATTGCGGCGGCCAAGACCAAGCCGTTCGGTTTCATGCCGTTTTATCCCGGGCCGGGCCTGGGCGGTCATTGCATTCCCATCGACCCGTTTTATCTCACCTGGAAGGCCCGCGAAT
>CAYPSF010000123.1:0-13394 GCA_964413165.1 uncultured Bifidobacteriaceae bacterium | reverse complement strand
CGTTGATATGGCTACAAATGTCAAGTGAGCGATAAGTCTGCGTTCCGAAATTTTCATTTCTTTCCGGTTTGGCTTCAGCGCGAACTTTTCTGAGTCAGCGACCGGGACGCTATGACGGCGGTTTCAATGCTGAGATACGTGAGTCCACCTCCGACTTGCGTCGGAGAGTTATCAACAGGTCACGGTCCGAGGCGGCGCTTTTTCTCACCCTAGGCTCAAGGAGCAATCCCGCCACTGCGGGATTGCCTTTTAACGTCCAACGAGCGTCACGCCTGACCGGGTCCCTGCCGCTGAATCAAAAAAATGTCACGGGCGATGTCATCTTCTTTTCTTTCTAAGCGTTTTTGGTTTTGCGGTTCATCCATACTGTTGAAACGGGTTCACGGCTGGGCCGCCCTGGGCTGGACCAGACAGCCGATGGCCCAGACAAAGCCCGAGAGTTCGCGGGCCACGGCGGTGACGGCGGCCTGGGACTTTTCTTGCCCACACGGGTGAGGTATTGGTAGCGGTGATGCAAACGGCCTTGGGCCTTCCAGGCGATATCGGTGACGGCCTTGGGCAACCCTTCCTGGCGCTTTCTTAAAGGCGGGCTGATCCGTGCGGGCGCGACGTATTGCCAAGCCGCTTCGACCAGGGCGCGGCGGGCTGGGCCGTTGCCCATCTTGGTAATGCCGCCTTGCTGGCGGTCGTTGCCGGTGGTGTGCTCGCTGGGGACCAGGCCGAGATAACCCATCAACTGGCTGGGATGCTCAAAGCGGCGGAAATCACCCAATTCAGCCACCAGCGTCGCGGCGTGCAAGAGGGCCATCCCGCGCAGACTCATCCAGGCCCGCACGACGGGTTCCCAACGCCAGCCCGGCACGGCCCGCTCAATTTCCTGGTCATACCGCTCCAGCCGCTCAGTGGCTTCAGTGATGACGTTGAGCATCTCCTGGAAAACGATCTGCTGGACTGGGAAGGGCATTTTGATTTGGGCCAGGTAACGCAGATGCGCCGCTGACCACGAGGTCTGGCCCGTGTAACGCAAGTTGTGGCGCAACAGATACATCTTGAGCTGCTGCCGGGCCCGATGTTGTCCTTTGCCCACCTGGAACCGAGCACGGATGAGATCCCGCATCGCCTCATCTTCCGGTTGGGGCACATAAATGCCCGTCAATTCTCCTGCGCGATACAACCGCGCCAGTTGGTCGGCATCCCGCCGGTCGGTCTTGACCCGCTTCCCCGGCTTACGCGGCACCTTGGAGGGACAGACCATAATGCAGTCCAGTCCGTGCGCGCGCAGGCAGCGGCAGAGGGCAAAACCATGCGGCCCGGCTTCGTAACAGAATTTCAAGGTCGCGCCGGGATGGGCGGCTTGGAGTTTTTTGGCGAGCTTGAGCACGTCGTCGTGTTCCCCGCCGATGATCCCGTACCGGCGCACCTCGGTCGCATCCGACGGCGCCAGGGAAACGGCAATCGAATCGTTATGCACGTCCAGCCCGATGAACAGGATGGGGCCTTGGATGAGTGTCGGGACGGTGGTTTGGGGGCGTGGCTGGCGCACTGATTCTTGCGGCTCGACAGTTTGGGGATCACGGAGTATGTATTTTTTCATGGTGTTTGCTCTTCGTTCATTCGTTGTTTGGGGCGCGAGTCCCACAACTGGTGGCTCGGCAACCCGCATCACGGGTCGCAACCCACGTTCTCGGAGAGCAGACACCGCTTTCTCTTTCATCGCCAGCCATACTGGCTAGGCAAAAAATTATGAAAACCAGAAAAAGTTGTAGCATCGTTTTGATTGGCGTCGGTCTATGGCTGCTGACGTTTGGCGCATTATGGGCTGAGGGTACAGCAACTGCTCCACGAATTATCGAATTGGTATCCGGTTTGAAGTCGGCTCAAGGCAATTTGGTCGAGCTGGTATGTTTAGAAATACCGGCTGGCGCTCAAGGACGTGGAATCTGGACAGTTCAGGTCAGAAAAATTACGGGAACCGGAAGCGAACGCAAAGAGGAGCTTCTTACGTACGGCATCAAACCGGGAGAAACGAAACCGATAGGGTTTGGCACGATTGTGGGAGCGCAATCGGAGGATCGACAGGCGTCTTATGAAATCGTATCAATCCGCGATCCGCGGCTTTTCTAAAACGCTTTAGTTTCAAATTTGAAGTGCGACAAATTGGTTAGTCGTAGGCTTCGTTGGGAGTCTTGAAGCCCAACCGAAGTCTGGGGCGGTTATTTAACGTTCGGCATTGCGATCGGGAACAGGTCCGTTCTGGATTTTTTCATCAGCACCGGGAGAGGAGCAAAGAATCTGCACCGGGCCGAACAAACCGGATTCCATCAAGGCTGTGCCGGCCGTCAGCTTACGGATGTTGGTCTTCGTCAGACGCTGCTCCGGCGGCAGGCTCGCGTCGCCGATGATGCGGTTCGGCCAGAAATTCACGACGTCGATTTCCAGTTTGTTCGCGCCGGGTTTCACGGCGCCGGTGATGTCCACCCGGAACGGCGGCGTCCACGTAATGCCGCACGATTGGCCGTTCACCTTCACTTCGGCCAGTTCGCGCAGGCTGCCGAGATCAAGGAAGATTGCCGGTCGCCGATCGCCGGTGACCGATTGCGGCAGATCGAAGGTCTTCTCATAGGTCGCGGTGCCGGAATAGTATTTGATGCCCGGTTCCGGCCGGGTCGTCCAGCTCACCAGCTGGTCAAACGGCACGGATTCCGGCCCGCCCCATTTCGGATCGAAATGGACCGTCCATGGACCGGAAAGTTCCTGGAGCGGATTCAGTGTTGCGTGGTTGCTCCCGGCCGTGGCGGGATGCGTCGATTCCGGCGAGCGGAAAATGACGAACCAGGAGCCGCACGGGTCAAAATCCAGCGGCACCAGCGTGCGCCCGTCCTTTTGCTCGTAAGTTGTGGCGAACCGGCGCTCACCGGTCACCGCGTTCCACAGTTCCGGCGCCTTGCCGGTCACCCGGAACGCCACCGTAGCGGTCTGGGCGGCGTTGGTGCGGTTGGCGACAAAATAAATCTCCACCCCGCCGTCACGGCGATGAATATAATCGAAGTCGTTTGACGGCTGGAGGGCGAGGGTTGGGAGGAACTCGCAGTCCGGCAGCACACCATCGGCTTGCAGAACCTGGCGTGCGGTCAGGTCCGTGATGACGCGTCCTTTTCCGAACCGGGTCACGGCGGCGGGAATAAACCGGTTTAATTCGTCGCTGGTCAGGTCACCGGCCCGGGTATTCAGGGCCAGCTCGCGCCGGGTGCTGCTACCCCACATTTCGTCGCTGAGCCTCGCGATTTCGCTGTCGCAGGCGGGATAATTTTGCAGGGTTTCGCCTTTCATCAGCTTCGGCCCGATGACCGTGGCGCCGGCGGCGACCAGTTCCTTCAATTTTTTAAGCACGGGCAGCGAGATCACGTTACGATCCGGCAAAACCAGCACCCGGTAACTCATGCCATCCGGCAGGACGATGCGCCCGTCCCGGACATTGGCGCGCGTGATCAGCGCTTCCTCGGTAAGGATATCGTAATCGTAGCCGGGCAGGACGCGGGCCGGGTCGGATTTTTTGAGTTGGGCGAAATCGGGGACCTGGTCGCCATAATAATACGCCGTGTCGGCGACAAACAATCCCTGTTGGAGCAGCCATTGGCAGCGGTTGATGTAGCTAAAGAACGGCGCGGACTGGTTCCACCAGGTCACCTTCGGGTTGAGATGCGTGCCGGCGAAATATTGCTGGCCGGGAACGCCGGTGGACTCGGGCGAACAGACGAACGCGTGCCAGACGAGCACGTTCATTCCTTCGCACAGCGCCTTGTCGAACGACGGCTTGAGATTGTCCCAGATGTGTTCCTGCCAATGCGGGCCGATGGTGGTAAAACCTTCGGCGAAAACCAGGTCATGTCCGTACGTATGGGCGGCGGAAGCCGGCTGTTTGACAAAGAAGCGGTTGGAGTCGCCGATGCGATGTTCCCACGACCAGGCCCAGAACTCGCTCATGGGCGCGTCGTCCCAGCCGAGACAGCGTTGCGCGTCAATCGGCACCGCGTGCGGTCCGCCGGACTCGGGATGGATTTCCAGGCCGTGCCGGCGGGCATTGTCCCGGAACAAGCGGTAATGATTGTCAATCGCCAGGGCTCCGAGCGTTTTACGGTAATCGAACAGAAAGCGGTCGCTGGCTTCGCGGCTGGCCACGATGCGCCCGGCCAGCACCGGCAGCCAGGGCAGAAAATCGTAACCGTTACGCTGAAGAAATTCCCCGCGCAAGGTCGGCGTCCAGTTGACCGTTTCCACCTCCCAGCTGTCCGTGTGGAGATATTTCAACGTCCGGCCGGCGAGCGGCCCGGCATCGGTGATGAGCGGTTCCACCACGGCATCCCAGTAACGTTGAAACGCGCCGGCGTCGAACACGTCGATCGCATAACCGTTCCAGCCCTCGCTGTACGTCGAAACGTAGGAATGATCGCCGATCGTGCAGCCGAAGCGAAGGATCTGCCACTCCCCGGCGGGCGCCGGCCAGCGCAGCACGCCCCGAGCGTCGAGCCGGGAAGTCAGATCCACCACCTCGGTCGGGGACGTGTCCTCCTCGCCGGGCGTGGCGGGAATTTCCTGGAACAATGGCGCGCTGTCGGGCGCGGAAAACGGCTCCAGGGTTTTATAGAGCGCCTTTTGCGGCCAATTCAGCACCGGCTGATGGGCGGCCTGGTCCGGCCGTATGCGATAGGCGACGACGAACAGGTCACGATAATAATTGTCGCGGCTTTTCGGCGCGGGCAATGCGAGGTCAAGATTCGTCGGCCCGGTCACCCGCAGCTCCGACCAGGCAAGTTTTTTTGCGGCATCATCCGGAGCCACCATCGGTCCGCCCAGGTTCCAGCCGCTCTGGATGTTGAGACTCAGGGTCAATCCCAGGCGGTCGGCTTCATGCAGCGCATGCTGGTAAAGTGCGCGCCATTCGGGAGTAAAAAAAGTCGGCCCATGAGGCACTTGGTTGTTGCCCCATTGATCGGCGCCGCCGGCATCGATAAGGACCGCCCCGCCAAAGCCCTTGGCTTTCATTTGTTCCAGATCGCGGGTGATGGATTCCCGGGTGACATTCCCGTTGAGCCACCACCAGTAGGCGCGCAGACGGGCATCGCCGGGCGGATTATCCCAACCTTTTTCCAGGGTCATCCCGGGCGCCGGGGCGGGAGAGGCGGCAACGGTTGAAAACCAGACGCAAGCCGTCAGCAAAAAATAAACCAAGGGAAACGCGATCGTTTTTCGCCAGGTCGTGAGGCCACTTATCTGAGAATAGCGCATATGCTCGGACATAACAAATACACCGAACTCCGAGCTGATGGGAGCCTTTATAGCATCCCGTAATTGGGGGATATGAACGCGCCGGCGGGCATGATAAAGTAAGTAAACGGTAATCATTCAGAGGTTAACAATTCAAGAGAACTCTATGAAAAACAACTGGAACAGAATCCTCGTCTTAATAACGTCAGGTTCAATGGCTTTGGCTGTCCAGGCCCAGGTGATTGACCCCTTGACCGGCAGTTTGGCCGGCTACACGACCACCCCGGTGCTCGACAACTCCTTAGGCGCAGGCCAGGGTGTATCGTTTACTTCCAGCGGCTCCGGGCTGCAGAATAATTATGTCGGGACCGGAACCACCCCTGAACAAACCCTGTTTTTGGCGCCCGCCGCATCATTCAGCACCACCTTCGCTGTGGGCGACCGGCTTACGGTTGACGTAGCGGTTCCCAACGGTCCGCAGAGTGGCGCGGTCACCGAGGATTTCGGGCTCGCGATCTCCGCCACGGGGCCGGTCGCAGCCAGCGCAGGCAACAGCTGGAATTCACGCACCCTGTTCGACTGGGCCAGCGTCAGCGTAAGGCCGCCGCAAAGTTCGATCCGTGCCAACACTTCAATCAGTGGCACACTAACCACAAGCAGCGGCGTCCTCACCGGAGTCGGCTCATCCACTGTCAGCAAGCTCTTTATCGATTGGACTTCAGTCAATTCATTCACCCTGGGATACATTGACGCCGGCACGGTTCAACATATTAGCGAGACGGTAACGTTCGCCGGAAGCAGCACCATTGGAACTCAGATCGGTTTCTACGGCGATCTCAGAGCCACTTCAGAAATCCTCGGCTTTTTTAATAACTTGACCATCTCAACCATCCCCGTCCCCGAACCGTCAGCGATGGCCTTCGGTGGTCTGGGCAGCTTTCTGGGTCTGGCGGGTTGGCTGCGCCGCAAAAAGTAGGCAGTTCCGAAGCGTATTCGCAAATTACAAAGCTCCAGCCGCCGGAATTACTTCTGGCGGCTGCTGCTTTGGCCGGCTGGCGGAGGATCAAAATGGAAAGCAAACTGTTTCACCGGGGCGATAGCCGGCCGCGTCCGGGCCCGTTGAACGCGCCAATTGTCCCTTGCCACACCAGGACGCTTAAAGCATGATTTTGTCGTCCCAATGTGCGGTTGACCTCCAAATGTCGCAACTCCAACCAAAATCACGTTACAATTTTTCGATCCGGCGGGGTTTTCCGTGGCTGACCCTGATTTTTCTGTTGGTCCTGTTCTCCCCGTTGGCCGGCCGGGCGGCGGGCGAGGCGGTGACCAACAACATCGACGCGTTGATTGCCGAGGCGACCAATCACCTGGGCCTGTGGATTTGGGACACCAAAGCCGTCGACAAGCAGACCTGCCGGCTTTGGAAAGCATTCGCGATTCCGCCGGGGGCCTCGGTCTCGCATGCGACATTGCGCATCACGGTGGACAATGGCTACCGGCTTTTTCTGGATGGGCGGGAGATTGGGCGCGGCAGCGACTGGCGGACCGTAACGGAATACGATGTGACCTGGCTGTTGCCCCCCGGCCGGCACGTGCTCACCGTGGAAGGTTTCAACGACCGGCTGGAGGCCGGACTCATTTTCGGCCTGGACATTCAATTGCTGGACCAGAACACGATTGAGGTGGTGTCGGACAACACCTGGCACATTGTTCCCAATACGTTGCGGAACTGGGTGTACCAAAAAAACGCGTCGCCCGACTGGCCCAACGCCACCGTGGTCGGCGTCATGCACCAGCATCCCTGGGAAAAATGGCCGTTTGGCGTCTCCACCGAGCCGGCCTTGCGGCCCATCATCGTGCATTTCTGGCAGACCGGCTGGTTCCAACTCACGCTGGTGACGGTCTGCGCGCTGGCGGTCGTGTTCTGCCTCTGGCTGATGACCCAGTTGACGGCGCAATCGAAGGCCCAGCGCTTTTTGCAAATCGAGCGCGCCCGCATCGCGCGGGACATTCACGACGACCTCGGCGCGCGGCTGACGCACCTGCTGTTGCTCGGCGAGGTGGCCCAGAGCGAGCTGCCTGCGGATTCCGAAACCCGGGCGCAGTTCAACCAGATTTGCGAAAAGGCGCGCGACCTGGCGCATGCCATGGACGAGGTAGTATGGGCGGTCAATTCACGGCGCGACACCCTGCGCGACTTTGCGATCTACGTATGCAAATACGCGCAGTTCTTTTTGAATTCCACCCCCATCCGCTGCCGGTTGGACGTGGAGCCGGAAATCCCTCCGGTCATTTTTGATCTTCCGGTCCGGCGCAACCTGTTCCTGGCGGTCAAGGAAGCCTTGAACAATGCCGCCAAACATTCGGCGGCCAGCGAAGTGTTCGTGCGCATCTTCCGCCACAACCAGAAATTGACGGTGGTGGTGGAAGACAACGGCCGGGGTTTTGACCCGGCCCAGGCTGACGCCGCGCGGAATGGAATGACCAACATGACCCAACGCATGAGCGAGATCGGGGGATCTTTCATCGTGGCCAGCCAGCCGGGCAACGGCTGTCGCATCGAATTCACCGTCTCGCTGAATCATTCGTCCGGTCCTTCGTGGCTGGGCCGGCGGCGCTTGCAAGCGGAGGTAGAAAACCTGCCTCCGGGTGCCGGGGTCCCCTCGCCCGATGCCGCCAACTCCTGAACCTGATGAAATCCGACCCCTCACCCGGCCCGGCATTGCCCCACTCCCGCACCTTGGTAAAGGTCGTTTTGGTGGAGGACAAGCCCGAGGTGCGAGACAGCTGGTCGAAGCTCATCAACCTGCTTCCGGGTTTCTCGTGCGTCCGGGTCTGCACCTCGGGCGAGGAGGCGTTGCGGGTGATTCCCGGCGTTCAGCCGGACGTGGTGCTGATGGACATTTTTCTGCCGCGCATGTCGGGCATCGAATGCACTGCCCGGCTCAAGGAACTACTGCCCAAAACCCAGATCCTCATCCTGACCGCGGTGGAGGATGACGAACTGGTTTTCATGGCCTTGCAGGCGGGGGCGGACGGGTATTTGCTCAAGCGCACCAAGCCGGCGGATTTGCGGACGGCCTTGCTGGAGGTGCTGCGCGGCGGCGCCCCCATGACCAGCGAGGTGGCCCGGCGCGTGGTGGAATCATTCCGCGCCCTGACCAAGTCGCCCAAACCCGCCGTCCGCCTGAGCGCGCGCGAAGAGGAGGTTTTGATCCTGCTGTCCAAGGGCTATGCCAACAAGGAAATCGCCGACCAGTTGTCCATCAGCGTGGAAACGGTGGGCAGCCACCTGAAGCATATCTACGAAAAAATGCATGTGCGCTCCCGCGCCGAGGCCGTGGCGCGATACATGACCGATAAACCGTGAAATTGGCCGCTTTTCAGGCCATTTAAGGCGTCCATCAACCCCTGAAGTTTCCCCAAAGGCCCATCCGGCCGGCTTTGTTCTCCCGCGAAGCTTAAACGCAGCATCCCGTATTTGGGGGATATTATGCCCGCTTGCATCTGTGCTAAAATTTTTAGCAACAATCCTTTTAACCCAAAACATGAAGTCCATTGCTTTTGAGACGGCCCCAAACCGCGGATTCTAATCATCGGAACCACCTCCATACCCCAATGAACAACATCTCCTTGAAATTCATCCCGAACGTGGTCGCTCGCCGGCTGACGCTGCTGCTGGCCACCGTTTGTATTCCGTGTGGTGTGACCCGTGCCAACATCGTCGGCCCTTACTCGACCGACGCAAACACACTCTACCTTTTCCACTTCGACGAACCCGCCGGCAGTTCGGTCACCACCAACGTGGGACTCCAGGGGGGCAATTGCATCACCGTAACGAATCTCACCACGGGCAATGGTCTTGCCCTGCCGCCGGTTTCAACCAACATGCTGGGGAAAACATCCTTCCCGGGCTTCGGCAATTGCGTCAGCGCCACCAACACGCTTGACCCCGCCCTGAACGCAACCATCGTCGGATTGATCGGTTATGATGGCAACAACAACGGGGTTTTCAACGCCGACATCAACGGCACCGCCAGCGCCGATGCCATCCTCATGACCAACCTGAACATTGGCAACACCAATGTCGCCCCCACGGGGAATTCACCGTTTACCATTGAAGCCCTGGTTAATTGCACCAACATCGGCGTCGGTGTTTTTCAGGAAATCGTTTGCACGGATAATGCCAACGGTCCCCAGCGTGGATTTCAGTTCCGGATCAATAACAATGGCCAGTTGGAGTTCAACTTCATCGGCTCCCCCACTTCCGGCTCCAAGACGGCGGCGATCCCGACGACCGGCCCGCACGCGTTCATTGCCAACACCTGGTTTCACGCCGCGGTCACCTATGACGGCACCAATTTGCTGCTCTATTGGACCAGGCTCGACACGAACTCCACTGCCTGCAACCAGATCGGCGGGCCGTTCGCCTGGAACAGCACGACGAACGGAACGACCCTGTCCCCCGTCATCATCGGCAATGAGAATCGCGGGCCCTCGACGGAAAATCTCCGGGGCCTGATTGATGAAGTCCGCATCAGCAAGGTTTGCCGCGGCCCGAGCCAGATGATGTTTGCCTCGCCGGCGGTCACCATTGTGAAGCAGCCATCCTCCCAGAGCATTGACTACCTGCAACCGGTTATCTTCAACGTCACGGCCTCCAGTCTTACCTCGCTGGGATATCGCTGGCGTTTCAACGGCACGCCCATCGCCGGCAACACGGCAACGAACAACGCTTATCTGATCCCGTCCGTCGATGTCGGGAATGTGGGTGGTTATGATTGCGTCATCACCAACACCGCCGGCTTTTCCGCCACCAGCCACGTGGCCCAGCTCATCGTCGGCAGCGACAACTTCCTGGCCCATCGCTGGAGTTTTAACGGCGACACCACGGACAGCGTCGGCGGAGCCACGGGCACGAACATGGGGACCGCCACCGTGAGCGGCGGCGCACTCGTGCTGGATGGGACCGCGGGGACCTTCATGGAACTGCCGCATTTTTTAATCCACAATTCCAATTATACGGCCGTGACGTTCGAGTTTTGGGCCACCTACAACACCAGCGGCAACAACGACCGGATATTTGATTTCGGCAACACCAATTTCGTGAATGCCACCGTCCTGCCGCCCGAGAATTATGTGTTCTTTTCACCGCATTCCGGGGCGAACCATGTGCTGGGATTTGCGCCCACCACGCAGGAATCCCAGGTTCTGGCCACTGCCCCCGGCAACCTGGACGGACAAACCGCCATGTATGTCGCCTGCGTGATTGATCCGCCGAACAACGTCATGAGCATTTATACCAACGGCGTTTTGGAAACTAACGCCACCCTGTCAACCTCGCTGGACAGTGTGATCGACGAAAAGTGCTGGATTGGCCGCTCGCTCTTCACGGCCGATGCCTACTTCAACGGCAGCATCGACGAGTTGCGCATGTACAGCGGCGCATTGGCTCCCGGCAGCGTTCTGCAGAGTTTTTCCCAGGGCCCCAATGTTCCCTTGAACGCCGGACCGGTGGCCATCCTCATCCAGCCAACCAATACCACGGCGGCGGTTGGTTTCCCGGTGTCCCTTTCCTCGGTGATCATCGGCCGGCAACCGATCGTCTACCAATGGTATGAAAATGGCGGCGCCATTTCCGGCGCCACCAACGCCATTTATACCTTTACCCCGATCCTCAGCCAAAGCGGCCATACGTTCCAGATTCTGGCCACCAATACCATCACCGGCACCAATTACAGTGTCGCCTCCAGCGTCGTGACGTTGACGGTTCGCGTGCCGCTCAACCTCGCCTGGGCCGGCACCGGAGGGAACTGGGACGTCACCAGCCCGAATTGGACGTCCAACGCCAATGTTTCCCAGACGGCCTACACCGAGGCGGACAACGCGACCTTTGACAACCTGGGCGCGGCTCAACCGACGGTCAATTTAACCCAGGTGCTTCATCCTTCATCGGTGACCGTATCCGGCACCACGTCGTACACTCTCAACGGCGTTGGTTCGATCGCCGGTTTCGCCTCGTTGACCAAAAATGGCGCCGGTACGCTCGTCATTGACACCACGAATAATTACACCGGCTCCACCACCGTCAGCGGCGGCACGCTCCAGATAGGCGACGGCACCTTTACGGGCAAAATCGGCAGCGGGCCGGTGACCAATAACGCCGTCATCGTGGTCAGCCCCGGAACGTCGGGCAGCGTCGTCATGACCAATGCCATCACCGGCAGCGGCAGTCTGACGCTCAATGGCACCGGCAGCGGCAGTCTGGCCCTTTCCGGCAGTAACAGTTATGCCGGCAACACCACCGTTTCGGCGGGCAGCCTCCATCCCCGCAATCCATCAGCTCTGGGCGCCGGCAGCACGTTGGTGAGCGCCAGTAGCGCGCAATTATACGTGGACGCCAACGTGGATCTGAATCCCCAGCCGTTGACGCTCAATGGTTCAGGGATTACCGGTGACGGCGCCTTGCGCAAAGGCGGCGGCGGCGTCACCAGCCTGGGTGGAACCATCGCGCTGGGTTCGGACACCGCCATCGATGTGGATGGCGGAGCGACCTTGAACCTTACCAACGCAGCCGGAATCAACGGCGCCGGCGCCAATGCCAATCTCACCCTGGCAGGAAGCGGCGCCGGAAATGTCACCGGCCCGGTTTCACTCGGCACCGGCGGCATAATCGTCAACGGCGGCACCTGGACACTGAACAATTTGATCAACAATTATGGCGGTAAAACCGTCATCAATGGCGGCACCTTGCTGGTTGGCGCAGCGGCGGGGCTCGGCCCGGTCCCGGGAGGTCTCACGCCGGATCAGATCACCCTGGGCAACGGCACCACCACCGGCACATTGGGCGCGTTTGCCAGCTTCGCCCTCGAAGATGGCAATCGAGGCATTACTATCAATACCGCCGGCGCGTTTAATGTCGCCACCAACGCCACGCTGACCATTTCCAATGCCATTGTCGGTTCCGGCACGATAACCAAGAGCGGCAATGGCACTCTGGTGCTCAAAGGGGACAACTCGGCCTTTTTCGGCCAGTTGAACATCGACACGGCCTCGGCCGGCAATCCGGGCGTCAACGATGGCGTCACCCGCATTGCCTCCTCCACCGCGCTGGGCGGAATCAGTGTCATTGCCGTGCGCAATAACAATGCCGGTTTTTCAACCCTGCAATTGGATGGATCAACCAGCGCCCTGACCGTCACTACGGACACCATCCTTTGGACCGGGCGAAACAATAATGTCCCGGCATTTGAAAATCTGGCCGGCAACAACATCTTCTCCCCGAACACCATCACCTGGCAGGCCAACGGTGGCATTTACCCGATTCAAAGTGACTCCGGCACGTTGACCATAGCCCATCCCATTCCGGATACGGCCCCGGCGGGTAACCGCAGCCTGTTGTTCTCCGGCAGCGGCAATATTTTGATGTCGGCAGCGGTCCAGGACGGCGGTTGCACGAACTCGATCATCAAAACGGGCAGCGGCATCGTGACGCTCGCCGTTGTCAACAGCAACAGCGGCACCAACTATGTCAACGGCGGCACTTTGCTGGTTGATGGAACCCTCGGCCCCGGCACCGTGACCGTGGCGGGCGGCCAGCTGGGCGGCATCGGCACGATCAGTGGCGCGGTCACCATCCAGCCGGGAGGCTCCTTGTCGCCCGGCGATCTGGCGGTCGGCACGCTGACCGTCAACAACGATGTGACGATTGCCGGCAATGTCACCATTGCGGTCAACAAATCACTCTCGCCGGCCAACACCAACAGCCTGACTGCCGTGAGCGGTGTGTTGACCAATGCCGGCACCGGCGCGGTCATCGTGACCAACCTGGGTCCGGCCCTGGCCGTGGGCAACACCTTCCAGCTGTTCAATCAACCGGTGCTCAACGGTGGCGCGCTCGCCGTCATCGGCGGGGGCGTGACCTGGAATAATAATCTGGCCGCGAACGGAACCATTTCCGTTGCCACCACCACCCTCCCGCATCCGATCATCAAGACGGTCTCGTTGACCGGGACGAACCTGGTTCTCAGCGGCACCAACGGGTACGTGAACGGCGGGTTTTACGTTCTGTCGGCCACCAACCTGACCCTGTCGCGGGCCGGCTGGACCCGCGTGTCGACAAACATCTT